>NZ_QNRT01000001.1:6962-325760 GCF_003315245.1 Arenicella xantha
TTATCAAAGCCGCTTATGGTGCTGCCGTCTGATCCTTCACGTACGGTATTAGATTCACCCGCGACGGTATTGTTGTTCGAGTCATCACGAACCACATTGGAGTCACCTGACACCGTGTTGTTGTCTGATTGATCAACCACTCGATTATTGGTACCGGCAATAGTGTTATCAAACACGTCGTCCACAGTATTGAAACTTCCCGCGACAGTGTTGCCTTCCGAAAGCACCACACTATTTTCCAAGCCAGTAACTTGGTTGTCGTATGCTTCGTCGAGAATGTTACCTTGGCCTGATACCGTGTTGCCATTACTGTCTTCGAGCTCATTATCCAGACCCACCACCGAGTTCTGACCAGAGTTATCCAGTTCATTACTCTCGCCGGCTACCACATTATCATTACTGAAGTTGACTACATCATTGCTGACACCCGACACCGTATTGCCATTACTGTCATCAACTAAATTGTCAGCACCAACAACTTGATTAGCCTGTGACTCATTGGTAATCGTGTTCTCATAACCTGCAACGCTATTGGCATCACTATCGTCTTCAATGGTATTACCCAAGCCAGCGACAGTATTACCATTACTTTCGTCAACGGTATTCTCGGCACCTGCTACCTGGTTGTCCAACGCGTCATTCAGTACGTTTCCATACCCCGAAACTTGGTTCGCTTCAGAATCAGTCAGCTCATTCAATAAACCTGAAACGGTGTTGCCGTCGGAGTTGTCCACAACATTAAGCTCGCCCGCCACGGTGTTCGCATCGGAACCATTTACCAGCGTATTGCTTTGACCGGACACTGAGTTCGCATCACTGTCATTTAATAGGTTGGTAGATCCGCTTACATTATTTTGGTCAGAACCATTGAGTACTTGGTTGGCGTTACCGCTAACGGCATTATCATCACTGCCATTGACTAGGTTTGCATTACCCGATACCGCGTTGCGATCAGACCCCAAAATTACTTGATTGCCGTTACCACTGACATCGTTGTCATCACTGCTATCCAGCAAATTATTGTTACCTGACACACTGTTACGATCCGCACCATTTACTAGACGGTTGGAGTTACCACTTACGGCATTCTGATCACTGCTGTCCAGCAAGTTAGACGCACCGGAAACATCGTTCTGATCGGAGCCCGAGATCAACACATTCGAATCACCACCGACGGTGTTCTGACTTGAAGCGTCGACTAAGTTAGTATTACCTGATACATCATTTTGGTTTGCGCCATTTACTAGCCGGTTCGCGTTTCCGCTAACACTATTTTGATCCGAACCCTCCAACAGGTTCGCACTACCAGACACGGCGTTTTGATCTGAGCCATTCAGTAGCTGATTGGCACTCCCACTAACCGCATTTTGATCGGCCCCGTTGAGTAGGTTTCCATTGCCAGAAACGTCATTTTGATCCGAGCCATTAAGCAGCTGGTTAGCATTGCCAGCCACAGAGTTTTGATTACTAGCATTAACCAAGTTAGCGGCACCTGATACATCATTTTGATTTGAGCTAATTACTTGATTAGCGTTGCCGCTAACGTCGTTCTGATCAGAGTTATTCAGCAAATTAGATGAACCCGACACATTATTTTGATCGGAACCGACGACAAGTTGGTTACCTGAGCCACTGATATCGTTTTGGTCACTATCATTCACGAAGTTGGCACTACCTGAAACTTGATTTCCATCAGCTCCGGCAACAACATTATTATTGTTCCCGCTGACGGTGTTATTGTCACTGTCGTCCACCGTATTGAAAACACCACTCACGGTATTGGCCGTGGCACCTGTCGAAACTAGATTATTGTTGCCGCCAAGAATAATATTGTCTTCAGTTCCATCGCCAGAAATGGTGTTATCGTGACCACCCAAAATAGCATTGTGGTCGCCATTAATAGTGTTAATAACATTATCTTCACCACCGATAGCCACGTTGTCGGCTCCACCAGTCACCATCAAGTCATTACCAATCGCGATGTTACCGTCACCCGCGACAGTATTGCGATTGCCCACTGAAATTGAATCGGTACCACTGACATTGTTCGCGCCACCAGTAATCGCCAAGTTCTCGCCATTAGCCGTATTGTCGTCACCCAGCACCGTGTTGTTATCACCACCGCCTACAATATTGTCGTCACCGAGAATATTATTGTCGTTGCTGCTTATCGAGTTTCGGTCGCCAGTCAGCAAGTTGTCATCACCGGATAAGTTAAGGTTATCGTCACCAGAAACCTGATTATTGTTGCCTGTTAACCCAGAGTTTCCGTCACCGTTAATATCGTTATCACTACCCGTTAAACCAGTATTTTGATTACCACTGACTTGGTTGGCATTGCCACTAAGGCCATCATTGTTATTACCAATAATCGTATTATTATTGCCCGCAACGTTGTCGTTGCTCGTGCCAACAACGCGATTATTATTACCTTGCAGGTTGGTATTGTTATCGCCGGTCAGTAAATTACTATCGCCAACAAGATCGGTATTTCCATCGCCTGCAACTTGATTATTGTTACCGGTTAGGCCCGAGTTACCATCACCAGTGATGTCGTTGCGGTTACCTGACAAACCGGAGTTTTGATTACCGCTGACTTGGTTCGCATTACCCGTGAGGTCGTCATTATTGTTACCGATGATCGTATTGTTATTTCCGGTAACGCTCTCGTTGCTCACACCAATTACACGGTTATTGTTACCAACCAAATCAGCATTATCGTCGCCAGTCACAAGGTTATTGTCACCTACTAAACCAGTGTTGCTATCACCGACGACTTGATTGTTATCGCCACTCAAGCCGGTATTGTTATTACCCGAAACAGCATTATCGGCACCGGCAACGCCATTGCCGTCGCCGACAATCGTATTATTGCCACCCACAGTAATAGAGTTGTTATCACCCACGATATTGTTTTCGTCAGTATCGATTTGATCATTATTATTCCCAAAGACGCGATTATTGTTGCCGTCCATGCCTGTGTTGCCGCTGCCAGCAACCGTATTATTATCGCCATCGAGGTTATCGTTATCATTACCGGTGACGACATTGCCGTCACCATCCATTCCGCCATTGCCGTTACCGAAAATCGAGTTATCGTCGCCACCCAAACCAGTATTGTTCGAGCCGCTAACCGTATTATTAGATCCTTGCATGTTGGCATTGGTATTACCGGTAACAACGTTGTCATTGCCGTCGACATTATTGTTACCGTTACCGACAATCACATTTCCATCGCCTTCAATTCCATTATTAGAATTACCAACAATGCTGTTACCGTCGCCATCTAAGTTAAAGTTGTCATCACCAAAAACAGCATTATCGTTACCATCCATGTTCGAGTTGCCGTTACCGGAGATGAAATTATCATTTCCGCGGACGAGCTCATTACCGCTGCCGAGCACCGTATTATCGTTGCCGGACATATCAGTATTTGCGCTACCCGTCACGGCATTACCGCTACCGGACATACCGCTATTGCCATCACCCGTAAGCACATTGTTGTCGCCAGACATATCGTCATTATCATCACCAATAATGAGATTCGAATCTCCAGTCACATTGTCGTTTAGGCTACCAAAAATATCATTCCCATCACCATCGACGCCGGTATTGGCATCACCCACGATATTGTTGAAGTTACCTGCCATATCGGTATTGCCGTCACCCACAACCGCGTTATCGCTGCCCGACATTGCATCATTATTGTCGCCAATAATAAGGTTCGAATCACCCGTCACACCGTCATTCAAACTACCGAAAATGTCGTTGCCATCGCCATCGACGTCGGTATTAGCATCGCCCACCACATTATTAAATGTGCCTGACATGCCCGTATTCCCGTTGCCGACAACTTGATTGTTGTCGCCATCCATATCACTATTACTGTTACCGGTGATTTGGTTGCCACTACCCGACGTTCCGGTATTACCTGTACCCAAAACCTGATTGTCGTCCCCTGACATATTGCTATTTGCATCACCGACAATAAGATTGTCATCACCAGTAATGTTGTTATTCAAGCTACCAACAATGTCGTTGCCATCGCCATCCACATCAACGTTAGCATCACCAACTACATTATTGAACTGACCAGACATCCCATCGTTTCGGTCACCAACAATCAAGTTGTTGTCACCGTCAACATTGTCGTTATCACTACCGTATATATTGTTGTTGTCACCAGACAAGTTCACATTAGTATCGCCATATACGGCGTTCCCACTGCCACTCAACCCAGTATTGCCAGAACCGAACACCCCTAGATTATTATCGCCCGACACTTCGTTGTCGCGGCCAAATATCTCATTGTTGTCGCCGGTGACCGTATTAGACTCTCCGACTACCAGGTTATCGGCAGCACCACCATCAACCAGATTATTTTGCCCATCAACAATATTATTATCGCTACCATCGTTTATAAGGTTGCCGCTACCGCTAACCAAATTATCACTGGCATTATTGACGGTGTTATCGAAACCATTAACCTGGTTATTTTGAGTCGTGCCGCCGTCATTAGCATTAATTGCATTGCCTGCCCCGATCACCCAATTACTCTGCGCCCTGCTACCAGACGATCCAGAAATTGTGTTATCGGTACCGTCTACATAGTTATCCGATACAGTTGATTCGCCTGTCGCTGTAAGTGTGTTTTCTACGCCGACCAAGATATTGTCATCGGCAACAGAGTCAGCCACGTCAATATCATTGTCCTGGCCGGACAAAATATTATTGTCGGCGCTGGCATCAGCTGTCGTCGCAATAACAACTATATCGTTGTCATCGCCAATCAACTCATTATCGTTAGACGTCGCGGTAAAACCATTTGACGCGTCAACATCAATCGACGAATCGCTACCATTGATTTCGTTGTCATTAGCACGCGCAACGCCACCATCCAAAGCTCTCGCTTCGATGAAGTTTTCGCCCCCATCAATTTCGTTGTCATTAACGCGAGCGATACTTCCTACACCATCAGCTTCGGCAACTAATTCGTTTTCAGACCCGTCGATATTATTCTGATTCGCTCTTGCGTCGCCTTCGTCATCGGCGAATACGAATAGCCCATTCTCATCTCCATCCACATCATTATCGTTGGCCCGTGCATCACCATTATTGTCAGCCTGCACCTCGATCAACGTATCTGAACCGTTGACATCATTGTCGTTGGCCGCTGCTGAACCACCGTTAGTGGAGTCAACGATTATCGCATTTTCACCACCATCAATTTCATTCTGATTCGCATCTGCAGTACTGTCCGTACCATCTGAGGTGGCAGAGACGAATGTATTATTACCGTTTATACTGTTGTCGTTGGCTCTAGCTTGTGCGCCGTCAGTGGCACCTGCTACCAATATGTTTTGATTACCCTCAACTGAGTTTTCATTCGCACGTGCGATAGAATCGGCACCAATTGCTGCCGCACCATTTACATTATTTACACCGCTAAGAGTATTATCATTGGCCGCCGCATTCCCTTCATCCAAGGCTAATGCACCACTAACATTTTGCACGCCGTCGATAATATTATTGTTCGCGCGTGCGGTGGCGTCACCCGACCCAATTGCAGTATTTAGGTTTTGCGAGCCATTAATTAGATTATCATTGGCACGCGAGTCGCTGCCTTGGTCCGCCACTGAACCATTAATGTTCTGATTGCCATTAATCAGGTTATTATTGGTTCGCGCTTCACCGCCATCGATGGCAAGCGCACCAGTGATATTTTGCGACCCAGTCAATACATTATCGTTGCTGCGCGCAGAAGAGTCATCGCCAAGCGCTGCTGCGGCCAACGCGTTGCCATTACCACTTAACTCATTATCGTTAATTCGAGACGTCGCATCCGTTCCGTCAGCAGCTCCGATAAAAATGTTATCGCTACCATCCACTGCATTATCATTAATACGTGACGTCGCATCCACACCATCAGCAGAACCGAACACGTTATTATTTGAACCAGTTAAGGTGTTAGCATTCGCGGTAGAAACGCTGTCTGCCGATGTAGTGACTACTTCAATCGAGTTACCGTTGCCATCAATAATATTGTCGTTGGCGCGGTTTGCACCTTGTGACAGAAAAGGGTTTGCTGCAGGTATGCTGCCACCATTGCCGAGCCCATCATTGGCGTTAATCGTGTTGTTATCACCGTTAATAATATTGTCGTTCGCTGGATCTATGAAATTCCCTGAGCCGGTAACAATATTGCCCGAGCCTTCGACCAAGTTGCTGTCGCCTTGGACAAAATTATCGTCGCCCAAGGTGGCATTATTAGTGCCTGAAACATAGGTGTTATCACCATCAACTTCGTTATCATCACCGACTACAATCGAATCAGCGCCAGCTAGTGTGTTGCGTGAACCCAGTAAACTATTTCCATTATCCAAAACCAGCTCGCTGTCGCCACTGCGTAAAGTAACGACACCAGTGCTACCAATCGTTGTGTCGGCGCCACCAGTAGTATTGATACTCGTAGCGCCCTCTATCGAGGTGTCGCCAACTTGGTCTAAGTTTCCTGTATTGCTAATACCGTTGGTAGAGGTAGCACCAGCAACGTTAAGATTTCCGCCAATATCGGCATTGTCCGTGACATTCAGGTCGCCATTATTCTGTAAGGTTCCATCATTAGTTAGACCATCGGTGGTCGCCGCACCATTAACGTCTAAAGTGCCGTCGATAGTGGTTTCATCAAGTGTTGTAAGCGCATCAACATTCAAGCCGCCGTTTACCTGCAAGTCGCCAGCAACATCCACCTCACCATCGCTGGAATCAACAATCTGGCCGCCTTGCATATTGATTTGACCGCCATTCATACGCAGATTGCCGTTGGTAACATCTACATTATCATTAATAACAACGGCGCCTGTGTCGTTAGAGATTTGGCCATTAACATCGAGATTACCGACATTAATTATATTGCCGCCATCAGTATTAACCTGACCGCCATTGGTTCGTACATTGCCACCTTGAATATCGACATTACCGGTAATGTCAGCTCCTCCACCCGATACAGTCAAACCACTGTCAGCAGTTAATGTGTCACCTTGAACGTCGCCGCTTGCATCAATATCCCCATTAACTTGTAGATCACCGGCATTAGTAAACGCACCAGTATTACTAAGTCCGTTAGTGGACGTGGCTCCATCGACATTCAAAGAGCCAGCAATGTCGCTATTACCGCTTACGTTTAGGTTGCCGCCGCCACCGACATTAAGATTACCGCCGCCGGTAACGATATTACCGCCGGCTGAATTGATCGTGCCGCCTTGAGAATTAATCACTCCGCCACCCGTTACGATATTGCCGGCTTGCGTATTAATAACACCACCACCAGTAACGACATTACCGCCAGACGAGTTGATCGTGCCGCCACCCGTTACGATGTTGCCGGCTTGCGTATTGATAACACCACCACCCGTTACGACATTACCGCCAGACGAGTTGATCGTGCCGCCTTGCGAATTAATCACTCCGCCACCCGTTACGATGTTGCCAGCTTGCGTATTGATAACACCACCACCAGTAACGATATTGCCGCCAGCCGATCTGATCGTTCCTCCCTGCGAATTAACCACTCCGCCACCCGTTACGATGTTACTGCCGTTGGTATCGACCCCACCGTTTATAAGCGCACCACCGGCCGCTACAGCAAGCCCATTATCCGCGCTAACAGTATCAGCTTGAACAGCACCGTTAGTGGTAACACCGTCCTCGTTTATCGTGGTTACATTGGTGCCGTCCGTTGAGGTGATTGTATTGTCATCAATAGTCGTGCTTTCGCCACCTTCGGAAGAACGGATATAGCCGCCGCCTGCTTCAGTGATATTACCCGCTCCAGTTTCTGAGATATTCCCATCACCACCCTCGGTAATATTGCCAGTGCCGGTCTCTGAGATATTCCCATCACCACCTTCAGTAATACTACCTCCAGCCCTTTCAGAAATATCACCATCGCCTGTTTCAATAATATTGCCATCGCCACCTTCGAAGATGTCGCCATTGCCCCTCTCAGATATACCACCATCACCACCTTCCGTGATATCTCCAAGGCCGGTCTCAGTCACGCTCTGTGTGTTCACCGCGTTAACTGCTTGAGCGAATGAATGCGAACTATTCGCTCCGAATAATGAAATAATCGAAATAAGAATTAAGACTCGAAAATTTATAGATTTCATATCTGAAGGCCCTCGTGGTGTTTCGGTTAAAGGCGCGAGACGCAAATCGTCTGTGGTTTCGATTGAAGCGAAGAAGGAATGATTGATTTTCATGATTAGGAACCCAATTAGGAACTAATGGCTCGCCGCTGAAGCAGCGAACACAGCACAAATGACGCATAAGGCGCCACAAAGAAATTGACGAAAAGAAAAGCCAGGACGACACGCAACTCTATTCAAGCGTCGAGCTTGAACATCGGTGATGCACAAATTCAATATGTGTTCGAATTGCATTGACCCACCCTAAAACAGACGTTTTTGCACGGGTTCATCGCCATGCAATAAAGGCTCAAGACGACCATCGTCAAGAGGCAAAGAATGTTTACAGTTAGCACTGAGCGGAAGCGCTCGAGAGGGCAGCATCAGATCGATGCTTGGCTCGTAAAAGCCGTGTATACGTGACTGGTCATTAGCAACCCCTCGATGAGAGGCGCTCGTCAACCCTATTGTCTTGAGACGACCCAAAAGTCGTTCTCGAAAAAAATCACCCAACATTTCCCAACCCCAGTTGCGTTTTAACTTAAATTGGGGGGGCGGATCCACATCTAGAAACGACGCTTAACCAATATCAAGTTCCCAAACTTGACGAAAAACAACCCAACCCAATAAGCAGACCTATTCCGCTCCCGACGAAATATAACGATCTACTTGTGCTTGGAAAATACGTAATATGGACTAGCTGAGCAAGGGACTTTAGTCGCATCTGAAAAATGACACGGCAACAATTTCATTAAACGAGCCAGACCTTGACCTTCTAAATAAAGGTGAAAAGCTAACGTTTTCAGTTAGTTATCAAGCTTATGCTTGTGTGCAATCAGTTGCTCGAGCACGGGGAAAAGTTGATCAAAATTTAGCCCAAACACTCCTTTGCTTTGGCCAATTTGGTTCAGAGCCGCGACGGTATTCTCATTTAAACGACCGAATTCGTCGCCCACGTCATACCCCAACATGGACAATAAACGCTGAATTCCTGCAACTTGAGTTTCGAAACGATCAGCATAAGACCGCTTCGCGTAAAAGATATCGATTTTGTTTGAATTGCGCCAATTCTTGTCAACTTGATTAAACTGGATCGCTATTTGATCAGCACTACATTGATTACCGTCAGGAATACGAAAATCCGCTAACTGGACACAAAGCGGCTTTTCTTCACCCCATGAAAATGCATCATCGGGCATCGTTGAGCGAGGATTCGACTCCGCATGCAGGTAATAACTACCTTTCAACAAAGCCACATCCACTGGCACCTCGCAGTTACCTGGGTAGACCTTCCACCAGCCTTCACTGACGGTCCGATCGTCCGTCGTGTCATACCCAACCGCCACCATCAACACTAAATCAGTACGATTACACAATTCAAGTCGAGCCTGGCTACACGTAGACCAAAGCCCACAGAGAATAATTAGGTAATAAGCCAAGCCGCGCATGTCTATGAAGGGATAATTCGCGCAAATTTGCGCTTACCAACTTGCAGTACAAATGGTTCCGATTCAACAATCACCTGCTTCGGATCTGAAACCTTTTCGCCATTAATTTTAACCGCGCCTTGCTTCACCATGCGCATGGCCTCAGAAGTACTCGGGCATAGACCCGCCTCCTTTATAAGGGACGCAATCGGCAGACCTTCGGCACCCATCGGCACCTGCACATCAGCGATATCATCCGGAATAGCATTCTTCTGAAAACGTTGGATAAAATCATTTTTCGCGCTATCAGCCGCCGACGCGTCGTGAAACCGCGTTATGATTTCTTCACACAATAAAAACTTAATATCACGCGGGTTCGCGCCCTGCTGAATTTGCGACTTAAACTCACTAATTTCCGTCAACGGGCGAAAGCTCAATAGTTCAAAATAGCGCCACATCAACTCGTCAGAAATTGACATCAACTTACCGAACATCTCATTTGGCGTATCGGTAATGCCGATATAGTTGCCTAACGATTTAGACATTTTCTGTACGCCGTCTAGGCCTTCTAAGATAGGCACAGTCAAAATCGCCTGTTGCGGCTTGCCGTAAGCTTTTTGCATTTCACGCCCGACCAGCAAATTAAACTTCTGATCGGTCCCACCAAGCTCAACATCCGATTCCAACGCAACCGAATCATAACCTTGAACTAGTGGATACAAAAATTCATGTACTGCGATCGATTGTTGCGCCGCATAACGCTTACTGAAATCGTCCCGCTCTAGCATTCTCGCCACAGTGTATTGCGCAGCAAGGCGAATCATATCCGCCGAGGACATTTGACTCATCCATTCAGAATTAAAGCGAACCTTCGTTAACTCTGGATCCAGAATCTTAAAAACCTGCGCTTGGTAGGTCTCCGCATTTTGCTTTATTTCGGCTTCAGTCAATGCTGGGCGCGTCGCACTTTTGCCAGTTGGGTCACCGATTAAGCCGGTGAAATCGCCGATCAGAAACGTGACATTGTGGCCCAGTTTTTGAAACTGACGGAGCTTATTAATTAGAACCGTGTGCCCCAAATGCAGGTCAGGAGCCGTGGGATCAAAACCAGCCTTAATTTCAAGAGGTTTGCCGGTCGCTAGCTTCGCCTCCAGTTCGGCTTGAGGAATGATTTCGTCTGCGCCACGCAGCAGTTCTTGCATTACTGCCGACGGCGCCTCTGACGTTGCGACTGGAGACTGGTCCGGTGACCGCTTACCCGATGAATGATTTTCTGATGACACGTGTACTCTCTTTCGACTCGTCAGTGATGAATAATATCAATTAAATGAAACAATATTGTGCTTGCAGCCAGATTACCATGCAACAAGCGGTGCTAGGCCGCAAGACTAAACGCTCATTTGTTGAATGACAAGTCATGCCCGCGTCAGATCAGTTAATTTGTTTACGCTATCAAGAAAAAGTCAGAGCCACCAAACCAAATTTGACGCCCGTCCAACAAAATGACAGCAATTTCATCCACTTTTAATGGTAAATATTTGCCATGTTTGGCCGAAACGCGCAGAATGTGCTTCTTAAGTTTTACACAATTTTAAGATTGCAAAGATGCAAAGAGATGAGCAACGACTCTAGCTCAATCCAAAAGACAATCAAAGCAACCCGATAACCACCCAAAATACGCCACTATGCCACCAAGTTTATCGCACCCCCTTGTTATGCTGTTCGCGGACATCCTAAAAGGAAGTGACCGCACTCAACCCGCTAGCCGAACACCAATTCGTAAACATCACTGGGTACTAGGTACCTTAGTGGTATTAACCGGCAGTTGGATAACACATACCACGACCGCAACCATAAAGCCGTTGCCCGACGCTATAGCGCCGACAGCAGGCGCCTTGGAGCTGTCAAACGATGCGGAAAATATAAGCGAAATCTCACCTGTACCCAGTAACGACATAGCATCTCTAGCAGACCTCGAAAAGGTCAATATAGAGACGCTCGGCGATGATTTACCGTTAGCCGCGCCGATTGAAGTGCTGATCTCCAAACAACATGTTATTAAATCTGGTGAATCCCTAGGGGTTATTTTCCGCAAAGAAGGCTTAGGTTATTCGCTGCCGCACAAACTGGCTGAGCACCCAATAGCTGGGAAACTGACATCTATTACCGTCGGTAAAGCATTAACCTTCAAATTTGATCAAGCTAATTCACTACGCCAGATCCGCTATCCAACCAGCTACTTAACCGAGCTAGTTGTTGACATTCAAGACGGCGAAATCACCGGTGCCGACGTTCGAGACTTAGCGTATTCAACACATAAACAAACCGCGTCAGCGGAAATCACCTCATCACTTTATGAGGCGGCCATGGACGCGAAGTTAAGCAACAACATTACCATGGACATGGTCAAAATCTTCGGATGGGATATTGATTTTGTGCAAGATATCCGCGTCGGCGATCGATTCCATGTGGTCTACGAAGACCATCGAGTTGGCGACAAAAAGGTCGCTGATGGAGACATTCTAGCGGCTGAATTCACAACTCAAGGGCAAACCTATCGCGCGATTCGCTTTGTTGACCAACAAGGTGAAGTCAGCTACTACACGCCAGAAGGCGATAGCATGTTGGGCACCTTTCTTCGCTCACCGGTAGAGTTTAGTCGCATTTCCTCGCGTTTTGGTAAGCGGCGTCATCCGATCTCAAAAAAATGGAAAACGCATAAAGGCGTCGATTACGCAGCAAGCCGTGGAACACCAATTATAGCCACCGCTGACGGCAAAGTGATTCACGCCGGTAATAAGGGCGGCTACGGTAAAACTATTGTGTTACGCCACGCCGGCCGATTCACCACCCTGTACGCACACATGAACGGTTTCGCTAAAGGCGTAAAGTCCGGCACCCGAGTAAAACAAGGTCAAACCATCGGCTACGTGGGCACCACCGGATACTCAACCGGCCCACATTTACACTACGAATTTCAGGTTGATGGCGTCCATCGCAACTCATTGACCTACAAAACACCAAAAGCCTCATCAGTGAAGCCGGAAGACCGAAAGGACTTTGAGGCGTTAGTAGCCAGCTTAAGCAAAGAGCTCGACTCAGTGCAAACTGATTACTTATTAGCGAAAGCCAAAAGCTCGACTACACTCTTATAAACCAGTAGGCCAATGATTGAGTATTACATTGGCCTAATGTCCGGCACCAGCATGGACGGCATTGACGCCGCCTTAGTGGCGTTCGAGTCCAGCACTCGCCTATCGGTGATCGATACCGAGTTCACGCCGTTTCCAGACCATTTGAGAAGCGCCATTGCAGAGGCTGCGCGCCCCAATAGCTCGTTACTCAACATTCAAGACTCCCCTCTGCACACCGAACTCGCACAACACTATTCAAATGCGGCATTGTCGTTGCTCGACAAATCCCAGTTCAGTCGCAGTAAAATTCGCGCGATTGCTAACCATGGGCAAACGGTTCGCCATGAACCAAACGCCACACCACCGTTTAGCCTCCAGTTAGGCGACGGCCAAATAATCGCCAACCGCACCAAAGTGACCACGATCACACAGTTCCGTCAAGCCGATTTGGCCGCTGGCGGCCAAGGCGCACCATTGATGCCGGCTTTTCACAACGCAATCTTTTGCGATGGGTCGAGTACTAACAAATTTGTGTTGAACCTCGGTGGCATCGCCAACATTTCTCGCCTGGGGGATAACCCGATCGGCTTTGATACAGGGCCGAGCAATTGCCTCCTTGATCAATGGATTGAGCATCACCTGGGCAAGCGATTTGATCTAAACGGTCAATGGGCTAACACTGGCTCTGTGCTCGAACCAGTGCTCGAAAAATTAATGCATGACCCGTATCTTCAACAAGCCAACCCCAAAAGCACAGGCACGGATTATTATAATCTCGAGTGGCTGGCGCAACAAATTAGCGACCTTGAAACCTTCGCCGCACAAGATATACAAGCGACGCTTCTTGCCTTTACAGTCGAGACCATCGCGCTAGCGTTACAGCAATTGAATGCGGCTCAAGGCTCACTATACGTATGCGGCGGCGGTGCACAGAACCAAGCACTGATGCTTAAATTGCGCGCCAAGCTCGCAAATTTCGAGGTGGCCACCACCGACAAAATCGGCGTGCCGAGTGACTGGGTTGAAGCGGTCGGCTTTGCCTGGCTTGGCTATTGCTTCATGCAGCAGATTCCAAGCAACCTCCCGAGCGTCACCGGTGCATCTGCTGCGGTGGTGCTTGGTGAACGCTTTGAACCGAATTCTTGACCATCAGCATACGACTACCGATGATGATTGGTCGACTCATGCTGTGATCGTAAATAGGCATAAAAAAGAGCGCTTAAAGCGCTCTTTTTTGCACAACCGACTATTACCCTGCCAACGTCATCGATTTGACTATTTGTCACTAAGCAAGTGATGACAAACCAAGCAACATAATCGCTTAAGCTCAATCAGGTACTAAGCCGAGAATGAAGACCCACAGCCACAAGTAGTGCTGGCATTCGGATTATTGATAATAAAACGGGCTCCTTCCAAATCATCTTTATAGTCAATTTTGGCGCCGATCAAGTACTGAAAACTCATCGGATCGACGAGTAGACGTACGCCGTCCCGATCTACCGAGGTATCATCTTCTTGCTGCTCTTCATCAAAAGTGAAGCCATACTGAAATCCAGAGCAACCACCACCTTGTACGTAAACACGTAACTTTAATTGATCATTGGCCTCTTCTTCAATTAGTTCTGCCACCTTACTCGCCGCCGCTGTAGTGAAATCAAGCGGGGATGCTGGTGTAGCTTGTTCAGTCTCTATCATAGTACGTTATCTAAACCTGTTAATCAGAGGGGTCGGGATAGCAGCATAGCGTAAGCGTGTCCGCGCATCCTCACCTTTGTGTTCTTGTCTAATTATGCGGCCAAAACTGACGTTATCAAGCCTCGTTTTTCTCTTTACCGCCGGACACCACATCATACACCGGGGAACTGACATCAGACACTAAACTTCCGTTCAACACCGCGCCCAGCTCCATTTCTACCGCTTTATAGTGGATATCGCCTGTTACTTTCGCATTAGCCTGCAATTCGACATGGCCATTGGATGCAATATTTCCACGAACCGTGCCATTCACTACCACATGCGGCACATTGACGTCGCCTTCAATCACACCTGATTCGCTCAACACCAAGGTACCGTTATTACTATCCTGAGCAGACACATGACCCTTGATATGGCCATCGACTCGCAAACCGCCAGTAAACTCCAAATCGCCCTGTAGAATAGAACCAGAGCCGATCAATGTATCAATCGTTTCAACCGGCTTGCTCGTTTTTTCTTTATTTCTTTTCATAGTAATAACTCATTAATGTGTTTTTCTAAGAAGTCGGAGATACTTCGTTAGTGTTTATAGCTTCAACCGCCGGGCTTGCCACGTCAAACCAGCGCTCAAGTGTCTCGCCATCTTGAAGTGATAGTTCAACTTTAAGCTTAGCCGCCGCAGATAATTCAGACTGCTCAATAAAACCTGAAACCTGCTGAAAATATTGATAACTGACACTTCTCGTACTCGACACTGGCCATTGTGCGAGCGCCGTGTCGTTTTGGTATAGCGTGATCTTCAAATTGCCACGGACTTGATGCTTATGCTTAATCGCTTGCACCAAAGTAATATCGAATGAGAGTCGCCCGTCAGCGTAGGTGTAATCTAAATCTTGAATTGCTGGCCCACTTTGGCCGTCTTCAGGGGAGATAATACTTCGATAAAAATCCAAGCGCGATCCCAATACACTATTTTTTTGCTCGGAATTGGCATACGCCTTTGAAATTTGGCGATAGGCTTCTTCTTGAATCTGCAACTGACGCTGAGCAAAAGCTAAACTTTGTTGCGCCTCAGTTGTTTGAGTTCTATGCTCATCCAAGGTCGAGCGCATTTGCTCAATCAGCGCTTGATCTTCAGCAAATCGCACGTGCCCAGCACGAATACCCTGCCCATATGCAAGATATAGGCACGCAAAGAACACAAAGAACCCGACAACCGTTAACGTCATAATCAACGATCTAGACATCTTAGGGCGGATCGTTAAATCACTGGTCGGCTTGCGGATCATAGTAAATCTCGTTTTTGGGACTCATCGTATAGTTGTCACGGCATGACCGCTGGACTCATCAACCCTAAAGTTTCATCGAGTCCGAGCATAATATTCATGTTTTGTACCGCTTGACCCGCCGCGCCCTTAGTTAGGTTATCAATAACAGACAGGATGACTAATTTGCCCGATCCGCCAGCCTTGTGCAATGCGATTCTACACATATTTGAAGTCTTTACCGAACGCGTGTCGGGATGCGAACCAAGCGGCATCACATCGACAAACGCCTCATCAGCATAAAAGCTAGAAACCATGTGATGGACATCTTCTAGCGACTTATCTAGATCGATCAAATCAGCATAGATTGTGGCATGAATACCCCTTAACATCGGCACCAAATGCGGCACAAAGGTAAGGTCGACCGTGCTTTTAGACACGGATTGAATATTTTGTGTTATCTCAGGATGATGACGATGCCCCGCTACACCATAGGCCCTAAAGCTATCAGCGACTTCGCTGAACAAACTTGCCACATTTGCTCCTCGCCCAGCACCAGTTACTCCTGACTTCGCGTCCACAATCAAATTGTTAGAACGAATCAAGCCAGCCTGCACCAACGGCAACAAGCCCAATGTCGTTGCAGTGGGATAACATCCTGGGTTGGCAACAATCATCGCATTCGTAATCTCTTGACGATTCATCTCAGGCAAGCCGTAGACCGCTTGTGCGACCAACTCAGGACAAGCGTGCTGCATGCCGTACCACTTTTCCCAAGTCGCGATATCACGAATTCGAAAATCAGCAGCCAAATCAATTAACTTAGTACCCGCGGCGGTAAGCGCGCGAGCATGCGTCATTGCTATGCCGTTCGGAGTCGCACTAAAAACGAGATCACATGCCGTTAATAGCTCAGTGTCAGGCGGGCTAAAACATAAGTCGGTGAAACCTCGCAAACTCGGAAACAAATCGACTACTTCGCGACCGGCCTCAGCACGTGAGGTAATTAAGGCAACGTCGATCGATGGATGCGTGACCAACAACCTTAGAAGCTCAACACCGGTATAGCCAGTGCCGCCAATTATTCCAACCTTTATTTTGTTCACGAGAGGATTGAGTCTTTAAGAGGGAGTTTATTAACGTCCCTTAGTTTAGTAGAGTTGTGGTTCCAGTCAACCGCTATCAATCACGGTTCAGGTTAAGCCGGTAAAAAACATCGCTTTTACTCTCACTTCAAAGACACTTCGTCTAAGCAAAAAAAAACGCCAGCACATGGCTGGCGTTTTTTGTCGTCTCTCAACTGCAAGCAGTTGAGGACAAGCCGCAACGAAACGCTTAACGTTTCGAGAACTGTGGCTTGCGACGCGCGCCTTTGAGGCCCACTTTCTTACGTTCGACTTCACGAGCATCACGTGTAACAAAGCCAGCTGCACGAAGTGCAGGTCGCAACGCTTCGTCATAAGCAAGCAGTGCGCGAGTAATGCCGTGTCGGATCGCTCCAGCTTGACCACTACCACCGCCGCCTTGGACGTTAACGTTGATGTCAAAAGTGCCTTCCATATCCAACAAAACTAGCGGCTGACGCACGATCATGCGTGCGGTCTCACGGCCAAAGTACTCGTCTAATGGACGTTGATTAACAGTGATTGAGCCAGCACCTGACTGAATGCGTACACGTGCAGTCGATGATTTACGTCGGCCAGTGCCTAAATATACTTCTGAAGTTGCCATTCGTATCTCCTAGATTTCGAGTGCTTTTGGCTCTTGAGCTTGATGCTTGTGCTCAGGACCAACATAGATGTGTAACTTTTTAAACATTGCGCGTCCCAAAGGGTTCTTTGGCAACATGCCACGCACTGCATTTTCGATAATACGCTCAGGTGCATGCTCACGAAGTTTGCGAACATTGACATCTTTAATACCACCGGGGAAACCAGTGTGTCGGTAGTACATTTTGTCTTCTTCTTTATTACCAGTTACGGCAATTTTCTCAGCATTGATAACCACGATATGGTCACCAGTGTCGACGTGCGGAGTGTATTCAGGTTTGTGTTTGCCACGCAAACGAACGGCGATTTCAGTCGCCACACGGCCAAGCACTTTGTCAGCGGCGTCAATGACGAACCACTCGCGCTTTACCTCTGCTGGCTTTGCGGAAAATGTTTTCATGTTTATTTCTACAGTCTATGTCTTTTCTTCAGACGTTGAATTCTTTGTTATTGCCCGAGCTCTGTAACCAAGGGTCCAAATAACGATCCGAGCGGAGAATCCCGCAAGGACGCGCGATAATAAGAGACTCTGGCTTGATTATCAAGACAAGTTCGCGTTAAAGCCGGTAAAAACGCTATACATGCAAGCAAAGACGTTTCGAGTGGACAAAAAAAAGGCGCGACATTTGTCGCGCCCAAACCACCAAAGGAGGATGGAGGAGATGTGCAAGCCAGCTAAACTGCAGCTAACTTTAGAAACTTGTCCGAGTGGTGAGCGCTTTGCTCGCTACCAACCCTACAACTGAATTATGCTGGCAAACCGAGCGCTGGTCAAAGTATATTTACACAACACTTATAGCAACAAGTAGCCATAAGCTGTTGTATATAAACACATATAAACGACCATTATTTTTGATATAACTATGTTTCATGGAATTGAAGGGCATCATTCCTTATTTTTCTCTCTTGGCGGACACATTCTTCGCTTCCTCGATCTATAATTCTTTTATTACGTATTCCGCGCCAACTTAAAGATGAAACACCAGCCCAGCACATTCATAGATCAACTTGTTAGCAGTCTCGACCACGGGCTACGCAGCACATTTACCAAACCAGCGGCCGACCGAGTGTCTCCCGGCGATGCAATTCAGCAAGACCCGCTGCATGAACAACCCAATCTAAAGCAATACTCAGCCTCGTTGATGCGGGTAAACCATGTTGGTGAAGTATGCGCTCAAGCCCTTTACCAAGGTCAAGCGTTAACCTCGCGGTCGCCAGAAGTTAGAAAGAAGATGCAATACGCCGCAAAGGAAGAAATTGATCACCTAAACTGGTGCTATCAACGAATTGAACAACTTGACGGTCACACTAGCTACTTAAACCCTATCTGGTATTTGGGGTCACTGGCATTAGGAATCGGCGCTGGTTTAACCGGAGATCGGTGGAGCTTAGGCTTTTTGGCTGAAACTGAGCGACAAGTTGTTGAGCATCTTGAATCACATTTAGATCGGCTGCCAAAACAAGACACGATTAGCCGTGCGGTCGTCACACAAATGGCCAAAGATGAAGCTCAGCACGCGGATATGGCCGAAACCAGTGGCGCGGCAGAACTACCGAGACCAATAAAAGATTTAATGCGCGCTACCGCGAAAATCATGACGACGCTAAGCGAGAAAATCTAGTGGCCAAGCGAAGTAAGCGTCAATCAAAACTAGGCGCTCTGATGCGAGCAATCGATCCGCAGTAGGCAAGCTATATTAACTCGATTCCGCGTGCTTACGAGCAACATGCGCAACCAATAACGCCGCCGACAACAAGGCGACTGCACCGGCCTGATGTGCCGCTCCCAGTGCGACTGGCACGCGTGTTACCAGCGCTGAAATTCCGAGCGTAACTTGCAGCAGCATAAGCCCCAGTAAAACCCACGCATAAGTTTGAAATGCTTGACGCCTAGACACCCAGAAACACGCCAGCACGGTTAACGCTACCAACACAGCAATTGCGCGATGGATAAATTGGATGGTAATTGGGTTTTCAAATAAATTGCGCCATGCAGGCTGCATATTAGCGATGCCCACTGGCACCCACTCACCATTCATCAACGGAAAGGTATTCATGATGTAACCGGCTTTAGTGCCAGCAACAAAACCGCCGCTTAACATCATGACGAACACCACCAATACAGCTGCCGCGGTCCACTTAAGGTAGCCAGCAGAAACATTAGCAGACTTAGTTTCACCCCGCAGAAAATCCATGGCGAACCACAACATCGTGGCAAAGATAATCAAAGCTAAGCCAAGGTGCGCCGTTAGGCGGTACTGACTAACTCGTGGCATATCAACTAGACCACTTTTAACCATATACCAACCCATCAAGCCTTGTAGCCCACCCAGCACAAACAAGCCAAATAAGCGACCGTACCATGCCTTGGGAACCATTCCTCTATACAGAAATATCAATAGCGGAATGAGGTATATCAAGCCAATAACTCGACCCAGTACACGATGCCCATATTCCCAATAGAAAATGGATTTAAACTCATGCAGCGACATACCCGCATTCACTTTCAAATACTCTGGTGAGAGCCGGTACTTCTCAAACACAGCCATCCATTCAGCCTCACCAATCGGCGGAATAATACCCATTATTGGAGACCATTCCACCATAGACAAGCCAGACTGAGTAAGGCGGGTAACACCGCCAACGACTATCATCAGGTAGACGACAGCAGCGCAAAACAACAGCCAATAACCGAGCGCTAAGGCATGCCGATATTCCGGTGTTTGATTCATGGTATTCATTGATCAGTGAACTGAGCGCCGATCGTATCGGATGGCGGTGAACAATTAGTAGAAATTATGTGAAGCAGCGCGCCGCTACGACATTGCAACGCGCTGACAACATTTAAGGTGATGAATCGTTAGATGTCCTGAAACACCAAGGTTGCATTAGTGCCGCCAAAACCGAAACTATTCGACATGATTGTGCGAACCTTTTGGCTCAAGTTTTCCAACAAAATGGGCAAACCCAACGCCGCAGGATCCAAGTCTTTGATATTAGCCGATGCCGTTAAGAACTTTTCTTTCATCATAATCAGTGAATAAATCGCCTCGTGCACACCAGCTGCACCTAAAGCATGACCAGACAAAGATTTAGTCGCACTAATGAATGGCACTTTATCTTTGAACACTGCTTTTAATGCTTCTAGCTCTTTTAGATCACCAACTGGCGTCGACGTTCCATGAGTGTTTACATAATCAATAGGGCCGTCTACCGTCTCCATCGCTTGCTGCATACAACGAATCGCTCCTTCACCGGATGGTGCAACCATGTCATAGCCATCAGACGTTGCGCCAAAGCCAACTAACTCAGCATAGATCTTGGCGCCGCGAGCTTTTGCGTGCTCATAATCTTCCAATACTAAAATGCCACCACCACCGGCGATTACAAATCCGTCTCGATTGGCATCATAAGTACGGGATGCGCTGGTTGGTGTGTCGTTATATTTACTCGACATTGCTCCCATTGCATCAAATAAAATCGACATAGTCCAATGCTCTTCTTCGCCGCCACCGGCAAACACCGTGTGATGACGACCACCGCGAATAAGATCCGCAGCGTGGCCGATACAGTGCGCACTAGTTGAACAGGCCGAGCTGATTGAGTAACTAGTACCCTGAATACCAAACATAGTCGACAAACAGGCAGATGTAGTACTGCCCATCGTTTTCGGAACTGCGTACGGACCAACACGCTTAACGCCGCGTTCTTTAGCAATCTCAGCGGCCAGTACGTTATTAGACGGTGAACCACCGCCCGAACCAGTAATCAAGCCGACGCGAGGATCTCGCAATGACTCAGGGTCGAGGCCAGCATCTTCAATCGCTTGCTCCATCGCAATATAGCTAAATGCGGCCGCATCGCCCATAAAACGAAGTTTCTTACGATCGATCAGCGCCGCTTGGTCGATATGAATTCGACCAGCAATCTGACTGCGCATACCAAGCTCAGCATAATCCTCACAGAACTGAATACCTGACTTGCCATTTCGCAAACTTTCTGTAACTGACGCCACATCATTGCCAAGACTCGACACTACACCCATTCCGGTAACAACTACTCTATTCATCACATTCACTCTTTCGATTCTGTGTTGCGTTAATTATTTGTCAGCGCCGAACAGCCCGACTTTCAAATCTTTCATCGTGTAGATGCACTCGCCATCAAGCAAGACTTTCGCATCACCGATGCCCATATTTAAGCGTCGCGAAATCACGCGCTTCATCTCAACTTCGTAGCGCACCAATTTAGCATCAGGCTCCACTTGGCCGGTAAACTTAACTTCGCCTACGCCCAATGCGCGACCTTTACCAGGCATACCCAACCATGAGAGATAAAATCCCACCAGCTGCCACACAGCATCAAGCCCCAAGCAGCCAGGCATAACAGGGTCACCTTTAAAGTGACAATCGAAAAACCACAACTCAGGTTTGATATCAAGCTCAGCGATCACCATGCCCTTACCGTGACTGCCACCGTCATCATTAATCTCAACGATACGGTCAAACATCAACATCGGAGGAAGAGGAAGTCGCGACATGTCCTGACCTGGCAACTCTCCATTGCCATGAGCGATAATGTCTTGGTAACTATAGCTACTTTGCTTTTTCATAATATTACAGGGAAAAGGTTTCGGCTTAGGCTCGACTTAATTCAAGCTATCCGCATTTATTTGTCGGATGCAAGACTAACCGCTAACCAAAAAAAATCAAGCGTAATTCAATACTATACATAACCTTACCATTAGTTCGATAGAACAAAAAAGAGCACAACAGGCAAAGAAATAACCGCAAAGAAATTACCAATCAGCACCATCGAAGCCACTGCATCAGGCTCAGTTTGGTATTGCTCAGCGAGAATAAAGTTGACCACAGCTGGTGGTAAAGCTCCAAACAAAATCAGAATATTTTGATGCATTGCACTCATGGGAATCAATTCAATCAGCAGCAAGGCCAGAGCCACACCGACCATCGGGCAGAACATGGCCATAATGACACCAGCACGAGAATCTTTCCAACTAGCGCGAGTGAGCCGCACCCCAAGCGAAAACAACATCAAAGGAATTGCAATTTGCCCTAGCATCTCAACGGACTTATCAAACGCCAGCGGTAATCGAATATCCAGAAAGTTAAAGGCTCCACCTAATATGACCGCCACGATAACCGGCGTTTTGAGCACTTCCAAACTAGACAATTTTCCCGAGTAAATATACGTGCCAATGGTGAAACACAGAATATTTCCGGCCACCACCAACATCACCCCAGCCCCCAATGCCGCATCGCCGAGCGAGAATACGTACAGCGGCAGACCGAGATTCGCCCAATTTGAAAACATTGCAGGCGGTACAAAACCACGCCAAGGCAAGTGAATAAGACGCGCTAAGCCAAATGCGATTACCCCAGAGCCCAGCATGAGAAGCACGCCTGCCAGCATGATCGGAAGATACTGCGATGGGTAAAAGTCTTCTTGGATCATGACGTGGAAAATCAGCGCTGGCATAAACACATCCATTATCAACTGATTAGTTATGCGCATTTCCGGTCGCACACGAGAGCCGTAGAAATAACCCACTGCAGCAATAACAAACAACGGAACGACAATGGAAAAAACTTGTTGGATCATTCTAAAGGAGTGACGTGACTGGAATCAAAGTCCAGTGTAACCTGCGCTCGACACAAGACAAAGATCTAAACGCACTATCCGCAGCCGTTGATTTATACTATGCGGCAATACAAACATGCTGAACCAAACATAGCGACGGCACCATGAGCCAACAGAAAGACCAACTTTTTAGGCAGTTAACCGCAACCCCAGGCAGCTTCACCTTTGACCACCGGGTTGCCAGCGTGTTTGAAGACATGATCTCGCGGTCTGTGCCAGGCTATCAGCAAATCCTACAGATGTTACCGACGCTGACGCGTCAGTTTACTCAAAGCGATGCCAACTATTACGACTTAGGTTGCTCCTTAGGTGCCGGCTTGCTCGCTATGGCAGAAGGGCTAAAAGGCAGCTCCGCGACATTGATCGGCGTCGATAATTCAGCCGCCATGCTAGCCCAAGCAGACAATAATATTTCGCACCTCGATAAATTCACCGTTCGCCTAGAACAGCAAAACATCCAAGACTGTCAGTTCGAGCGCGCGGCCATGATTCTGATGAACTTCACCCTGCAGTTTATTCCGATTGAACATCGAACCACCTTGCTTGAAAGACTTTATCAGAGCTTACTGCCAGGTGGTGCCTTGGTGCTATCAGAGAAAATTAAGTTTGACGATGTCGGCACCTCTGCGGCTTTAACGAACATCCACCACCAATACAAGTTCGATCAAGGCTATAGCGAGCTGGAAATTAGCCAAAAACGAGATGCCATCGAAAATGTACTCATTCCTGAAACCCTTGACACCCATCTCGACCGACTTAACCAGGCGGGTTTCGCAATCGCCACGCCGTGGGTACAAAACCTCCAATTCGTTTCTATTTTAGCCATTAAATAAACGAACCTTGAGAATCGCTAATGAACTTTGACAACTTCTTCAGCCACCCCGAATTTTCAGCGTGGCATACCGTATTCCACGACGCGATTGAACGACGTACCGACCCGAAACGCCACGGCGACCTACCCGACTGGCTGGCAATTTTACACGAACTGCCTGACGCACGGCCAAGTGAGATACATCTCGATCGCGACACCGTCACTTTCGGTAAGGCGGATGACCTAACCGCAGAACAAGCAGCGAAAATCCGGGCCGGCCTGCTCGCACTTAAGCCGTGGCGCAAAGGACCTTATCAAGTATTCGATACGTTTATTGACACCGAATGGCGATCAGACTGGAAATGGCAGCGCGTCGCTCCGCATATCAGCGACCTGAACAATCGAACGGTATTAGATGTAGGCTGCGGCACCGGTTATCATTGCTGGCGAATGCTCGGCGACGGCGCACGCTACGTCCTCGGGATCGACCCATCGATGCGTTTCATCGTGCAACACTTGGCACTCCAACGCTACGCACATAACCCTCGATTTGACCTACTGCCACTCGGCATCGAAGACATGCCCACTGACATGCCGGTGTTTGACACCGTGTTTTCGATGGGCGTGCTATATCATCGTCGACGCCCGATTGACCATCTATTAGAACTTGCTGGCTTACTACAAGCCGACGGCGAGCTGGTGTTAGAAACGCTAATTATTGATGACGCTGACAATGGCGTGCTCACTCCCAAAGATCGTTACGCAAAAATGCGCAATGTATGGAGTATTATGACCATCGATAAGATTCTCGAACTATTAGCCGAAGCTGGCTTTAAAGATGCTCGATGTGTCGACGTATCAATCACCAGCACCGACGAACAACGCAGTACTGACTGGATGACCTTTCATTCCCTGAAAGAGTTTCTTGATCCGATCGATCAAAGCAAGACGGTAGAAGGATACCCAGCCCCAAAACGCGGCACATTTATCGCTCACCGATAGTCTTGACTGTCTCTCGCCGCGCCGACTAGAAGCAGCAAAAGGTATGCTTCGCATAACCCATAAAAGCAGAGGGGCACATTCACCCCTCTGCTGCTGAACAACCAGTTTATTTACTTCGCCGGTTCATCTCCGGACTTCGCTTTTGCCGCCTTTTTACTAACTGGACTGCTTCGGCAGAATGCTTTGACTTGGCGCCCATCCTTGCGCTCATAGCCTTCGACCCAGCGGCAACTTGAGTTGCTAGCGCAGGCATCGGTATCAAGTCCCTTACAAGCGCTAGCCGCTGAGGCCGATCCAATGGCACCCGCACCGGCTAAGGTGGCGGTGAAGATAAATGACCGAACAATATTATTACTTAGTTTCATAAATGAAAATCTCCGTATAAAAGTTTACGCATCCATTGCGTTGACTCAGTAGTGAGTCGACCTAAACTGTAACGAATCGAAATGGGCACCACATCACCCCAACGGGTGATATTTAAGCAGCAAGCAGAAAAACAACCATCAACCCATAATAAAGTGCTTACTAAGCTTTAAGCCCTGAGCTTGGTAGTTCGACGGTACTCCTTGACCATAAATTCGGTCAGGAGTCTCAAGCATACGCTCGTAAACTAAACGTCCTACATTTTGACCATGCTCAAGTAAAAATGGCACATCGAAACTTCTGACTTCCAGCACCGCACGAGCACCTTTACCACCGGCCGCGGCAGCGCCGAAACCCGGATCGAAAAAGCCCGCATAATGCACACGGAACTCACCCACTAAGGTGTCATACGGTACCATTTCAGCGGCAAAATCAAATGGCACGTGCACGGCCTCTTTCGAGACCAAGATATAAAACTCACCTGGATCCAAAATCAGCTGCTTAGAGCGAGCATATAACGGTTCCCAAAAATCGATATAGGGATGCGCGGCCGGTAAATCCACGTCAACAACGCCAGAATGTCGCTTAGCGCGAAAACCAACCAATCCCGATTGTTGATCGCCCACTAAGTCTACACTCACGGGCACGCCGTTTTTAACCTGATTAGCCGTGAGGTTCACATCGACTAATCGCTCAGACTGTTGCAGTTCAAAATGGCTCTCATTATCAATACTCGACACGCCAGAGCGTACTCGCAATTGTGAAAGGCGCGAACCTTTTCGCACTAACACACTAAAAGTCAGTGGTGCAATTTCCGCATATAACGGACCACTGTAACCCGCGGGCACTTGTTCAAACTCCACACCATAGTCAGTGATCAAGCGGGTAAACACATCAATCCGCCCAGTTGAACTCTTAGGGTTGCCAGCTGCCACGAGATTAGTAGGCAAATTCAAGCTTTCCTGCAATGGCACGATGTAGACACACGACTTTTCGAGCACCGCTCCGTCAACCAGATCAACACTGTGCATTGCTAAATCATCCAAACAGTCAGCTACGGTGCGGTCCTTACCTGGTAAAAAAGAGGATCGTACTCGATACGCTCGACTGCCCAAACGCAAGTCAATACTGGCGGGTTGAATCTGATCTGCCTGCGCGGGGGTTTCAAGGCAGATTACTCCGCTATCAACCAACGACTGTAAATGTTGTGATGCTAAGGCACCGTCACGTTCAAACTGCATAGAATTAATGGAATTTAGTTAAAAATAATGGTGCGGTTTTTATGCACAATCGCTTTGTGTTCTAGCACTTTCAAAAGCGCGTGAGCGAACACCTTTTGCTCAATATCTCGCCCCATCTTAACCATGTCTTGCACTGATGCTCCCGGCGCGACACGTGCAACATCTTGTTCAATAATTGGCCCTTGATCTAATTCGGCTGTAACGAAATGTGACGTAGCACCGATCAACTTAACACCTCGATCATAAGCCATCTGGTAAGGCTTAGCTCCAACAAAAGAAGGCAAAAAGGAATGGTGAATATTGATAATTGGACAGCCCGCAGTATCGATGAAATTCTCGCTTAACACTTTCATATACCGGGCTAAGCCTAAGTAATCTGGCTTATAGCGATGTACGATATCTAACTGCTTACGCTCGTACGCTGCAGTATCACCATCGGTAGGCACGAAGAAAAATGGTATACCATGCCGGTCGGCGATTTTTTGCATCGGCTGATAATTGCCAATGATGAACGACACCTCAATATTAGGAAAGAAATTTGCCTCATATTTATTGAGAATTTCGATCAAAGCATGCGGTTGCTTCGAAGCAAACAAACCAATGGTTTGTTGTTGGCTCATAAAGCGCACATCGAAACGAGCGTTATAATGCGCAGCCATACTCGCAAATTCAACCTCGAAGGCTGACTCATCCTCCCATCGGTCATTCATAGGCCATTCCAGACGAGAGAAGAAATGACCATCATCGGTGTATTCCGCATAACGCGATATATTGAGATCACGCTCAGAAAAATAATTCGCGAGAGCGGCAATAATACCCACTTGATCCACGCAGCTAAACAGCAATGACGCAAGGTTTTGATTGTTAGAATCTACAGTCGCAAAAGGCATAAACTCGCCATGAGGGTTACCAAAAATAGTGGGCGTCATGATACACCGGAATGACACAGCACAAAACGCCTGCAGACCGAGTATCGGCGTAGATACGCCGATATCGTTACATAGCCAAGCAATATTGTTGCTGGTCGCCGGCTAAGCTAGACTGTATTGATGCAAAACCGACCACCATCCACCTCTATTCGTCAATTACTCGCACTGGCCTACATGGTAATTGCGATACCCGCTATCACGTTCGTATTATTTGCGGCACGCGCAATTGATTATCGAATCGAAGAAGCGCAAGCCAGCTTTGTCGACGGCGATCGCTTTACCGTTGCCATTACCCCAAGGAACACATGGTTTATTGCGGTAGGCCAAACACTGCGCGAGATCAACGCGCCGTTTTCTTTATCACCAAAGGTGAACTTAGACAGCCATCAGAATATTAAAGTAGCGCTTAGCTTGTCCGATGTCCGCACCGCCGTGCTGTATATCTGGTGTCTTATCTTATTGGTCGGCGCCCTAGTCATCTGGTGGCTAAGCATCAAACTCAAACGCCCCCTCGACGAATTGAACTCAGCGATCGATTCACTCGCCCGTGACGACCTCGACAAAGCAGTGCTTATAACCGGTGCCAGCAACTTTCAAACAATGGGCAGCAAGCTGGATAAGCTACGCTTACGTTTACGTCATAGTGATGCGCAAAAGACTCAGTTTTTGCGTCATATATCTCATGAAATCAAAACACCACTAACTTCCATTAAAGAGGGCTCAACGCTGCTGCAAGAAGACATGCTTGGCCCCATCAACGCTGAGCAGCGAGAAGTAGCTAATATTTTAGTCAGAAGCAGCCTCGAGCTACAATCGGCGATCGAAAACCTACTCGACTACAGCGCGGCGATTGCCGCTAGCAACATACGGCGACGAGACTCCACCAACTTGGCCGAACTGACCCGCCGTGCAGTCGAAAAACATGCATTACAAATCAAACAAAAACAATTAGACGTAAACCTAGAATTACAAGCAATAACTCACGAGGTCGACCCGTCACAGATCTTGACGGTGTTCGAAAACTTGGTATCCAACGCCATAAAACACTCACCTTCGGGCGGCCAAATAGACATATCTTTGCACGCCCTACGACCGAGAAAAATCGAGTTCCTCATTAAAGATCAAGGTCCCGGCATTAACCCTGCTCAGAAAGATGCAATTTTCCAAGCCTTCTTTGTTGGCGACCAAGCAACCAACACCACATTAAAAGGAACCGGTTTGGGCTTATCAATTGCGAAACAATACGTAGAAGCGCATGAAGGCAGCATTCAGGCGTTGGAGACTCGAAACGGCGCCACATTTAGAGTAGTCTTAACTCAATAACCCTTGCTCTCACCTCCTTAAACTAGTTGAGGAGCACTACATGCCAATAGCTAAGAAACACCGCAATAACGAGCTCCAGCGCACCCATCATGCCAAAGTGCTGCTGGTCGACGACAATGCTGACTTGTTGAAGCTGATTTCATTACGCTTGAAGCCGCTAAAGTTTGAGCTAAAAACAGCCACTTCAGCGGAAGAAGCCATCAGCATTTTAGCGCTTTGGCGGGCTGACTTAGTGGTGACTGATCTGCAAATGGGCGGTATCAGCGGCATGGAGTTATTCGAACACATCCATTCCAGACACCCAGTATTGCCGGTCATCATTCTTACCGCTCACGGCACTATTCCGGATGCAGTCGCCGCCACCCAATCTGGGGTTGCCAGCTATTTAACCAAACCGTTCGACAGCGATACGCTGGTTCGCCAAATACAGTCATCCCTGCTCGCCAGCGGCTATGTAGCCGATACCGTAACCCGGTCAGAATGTAATTCATGGCGGCAGCATATCGTGACAAAAAATCCAGCAATGGAAACACTTCTCAGTCATGTAGCCGAGTTAGCAAATTCTGACGATGTCGTCCTGTTCGAAGGCGAACACGGAACCGGCAAAGAAGAATTGGCGCGAGCTTTACATGCCCGCAGTGACCGCGCGGATAAACCACTAATCTCCATTTCATTTGATTCCGCACCGGAAGAAGACCTCGAAGCCGAAATGTTTGGTCGAGTGGGCGGACAATCTGAGCAACAGCAAGAAAAGCTCGGGGCATTAATGCGCGCAGATGGTGGCGCGATCCTGATGACTGACTTCGTCGGAGTATCAGCGAAATTTTTAAAACGTCTACTGGTGGCGTGGCACGCCCAACAGGCCACTCCCGTTAACTCTGACCAGGCGTATAAGTTTGACGTACGGGTACTGTGTACTACCACGCGCATTGGCAAGTTTGGTCAAAACCAAGAATCTCTATGGCAGATGGGACCCAAGCTTGAGTTCACGACCTTGGCGGTGCCATCGCTGGACGAGCGGCGCGAAGACATTCCACTTATCGCGAGCCATTGCCTCAACAATTTAAAGGGGAAATCCGACTACCAATTCTCAAACAAAGCCATTCAATTGCTGCTCAATGCCGACTGGCCGGGCAACATTCGACAGCTCATTAACGTGGTGAAACAATGCGCCAACCTGAGTAACACCAAGATTATCTCAGACACGCTGGTAAAAACTCGAATTGATTACAACGAAGACTCTCTACCGCCACTGAGCAATGCTCATCGGGATTTTGAGCGCGAATACTTGGTTGAGGTGCTAAAGCGTACTAATGGCAATGTGACGCGCGCCGCAGATCTGGCGCAACGCAACCGCACTGAATTCCATCGACTACTTAATAAGCATAAGATCGAAGCTAAATCGTTTAGACAAAATCCTTAGTTTGCTAAAAATACCGCAACAGGGTTAGCCTTTGCTGATTCGCTTATATATAATCGCGACTCGACGAAATCTTTGTGGAAGAGAGGTTGTTTCAGACAACCCGCCGAAGGCGCAACGTGCTCGTAACCGCTCAGGCAAACGGACCGCAAAGCTGAAACGTCGTCTCTGGAGAGCGCTTGGTGTGAACCAATAACCACACTCAAGACACCGAAGGGGTAATCTTTCAGGTAACCGGACAGAGGAGCGAACGATCGTATCATTGAATGATCTCAGCGATGAGATGCTGCAGTGGTGCGCCATTCAACGTTTCGCCGCCGGTGCCTCTATGTCCGATCCCTCCAGTCTTTTAACAACTCCGCTATATGACCTACACACATCACTCAACGCCAAAATAGTCGATTTTGGTGGCTGGGCGCTACCAGTTAATTATGGTTCTCAGATAGATGAGCACCATGCCGTGCGCAACGCATGTGGCATGTTTGATGTTTCACATATGACTGTCTCCGACATCAATGGCGCAGACACCATCCCGTTTCTCCGCCAGCTGTTAGCAAACGATATTGCCAAAGTCACCAACACGCCCGGCAAAGCACTTTACAGCTGCATGCTGAATGAACAAGGCGGTGTCATCGATGACCTAATCACGTACTACATGAGCGACACCCATTGCCGCTTAGTAACTAACGCCGCCACCAATGCAAAAGACATGGCATGGGTTGCCACACAGGCATCCGGCTTTGACATCACCTTTACCGAACAGCCAGAGCTGGCGCTAATAGCTGTTCAAGGCCCCGACGCATTAGCAAAATGTGCCGAAATACTGCCCGCCGAATTTGCTAATATCGTCGGAGAGCTATCGCGTTTTGAAGGCCGCTATTGGGGTACAGAATTCGTTGGCCGGACTGGATACACCGGTGAAGACGGTGTCGAATTCATTGTCTCAGCCGATCTAGCCAAGCAACTCTGGAGTGCTTTTATAGAAGCCGGAGTACAACCTTGCGGACTTGGCGCACGTGATACCCTGCGCCTTGAGTCAGGCATGGCATTACACGGCAACGATCTAGATGAAACGCATACACCGTTAGAGTCAGGTTTGGAATGGACTGTTAGCTTGAAGGAAGAACGCGACTTTGTTGGTAAACAAGCACTGATAGAGCCGTCTGAAAAAAACCTAGTAGGCTTAATTTTGACTGACCGTGGTGTATTGCGTGGCCACCAATCTGTGGTACTAGATGATCAAGTGATTGGCGAAGTGACCAGCGGAACCTATTCCCCCACGCTTGAGCAATCTATTGCACTGGCACGCGTCGATAAAAAGCTCGAGATTGGCCAAACCGTGCAAATTGCCGTTAGACAAAAACATTTAAATGCAGTGGTTGCGCGATTTCCGTTTGTCAAAAACGGCTCAGCAACCAACTAATCGAGAATACCTCATGTCAAAAGTAACTTTTCCTCAAGACCATTTTGCCAATCGACACATTGGGCTAAACGATTCAGATATCCAATCAATGCTCGACGTACTTGGTTATGAATCACTTGACCATTTAACTGATACAGTAATTCCCGCTAGCATTGCAGACGACGCAGCGCTGAACCTTAAACCCGCGCTAAGCGAAGAGCAGGCGTTAGCGGAACTTAAGCAACTCGCGGCACAGAACAAAGTGCTTAAATCACTGATTGGACAAGGCTATTACGGCACGCATACGCCTAAAGTCATTCAGCGCAATGTGTTAGAAAACCCAGCGTGGTACACGGCCTATACTCCGTATCAGCCGGAGATTTCGCAGGGCCGCTTGGAGGTTCTATTCTACTTCCAGACCATGGTGACAGAATTAACCGGTATGGACATCGCTAACGCCTCCTTACTCGATGAATCAACCGCCGCCGGTGAAGCACTTACTTTGGCACATCGCGCGCTACGCGGTAAGCGCAACCGCTGCTTAGTCTCAAAAAACTGTCATCCACAAACACTGGAAGTATTGAGAACTCGCGCTACCCCGCTCGGCATTGAATTAGTCGAATTCGACGAAACTAGCCCTGCGGAGTCTTGGGACGATACTTTCGGCGTCATCGTACAATACCCAGATACTTACGGAACCGTCACTGAGCTAACCGACTTGTGTAATACCGCGCACGAAAACGGCGCGCTGGTGATTATGGCTAGCGACTTATTGGCGCTAACCTTATTGAAGTCGCCCGGAGAGCTAGGCGCAGACATTGTCATCGGGAACTCACAACGGTTCGGCGTGCCGCTTGGCTTTGGCGGCCCACACGCGGGATTTTTCGCCGTGCGCGATCAATTCAAACGCTCTATGCCTGGTCGCCTTGTTGGTCAATCGATAGACGTGCATGGCAACCCGGCTTACCGCTTAGCATTACAAACGCGCGAACAGCATATCCGACGAGAAAAGGCCACTTCTAATATCTGCACCGCACAAGCATTACTTGCCATTATGGCCACCTTATACGCTTGCTACCACGGACCAACTCGCCTGCGCTCCACCGCCCAACGAGTAAACCAGTTAGCGAATACGCTGCGCGACGAATGCAAGGCATTCGGAATTCAGACTAATGAAGTGGTATTCGACACCGTCACGCTGTACGACGTCAAAGCTGCCGACATCGTTAGTGCTGCTGTAAAACAGGGCATAAACCTTAATCAGCGCAGCGACAACACGGTATCTATTTCGCTGGATGAGACCTGCGAGGAGGCTGACGTGGTGTCGTTGCTTAACATTCTCGGATCCAGCAAGCAATCGTTGGACATGGCATCAACAGCGGAAGATCGCTGGTTGCGTAGCGACACATACATGACCCAAGACGTGTTTCACAAATATCACAGTGAGACCGAAATGATGCGCTATTTACGACGTCTGTCAGACAAAGACATTGCACTAGACCGAGCCATGATCGCGCTCGGTTCATGCACCATGAAGCTCAATGCCGCATCGGAAATGACGCCGGTTACTTGGCCTGAATTCTCAAATATTCACCCGTTCGCGCCGCACGACCAAACACTGGGCTATCAGAAAATGATTGCTCAACTCGAGGAAATGTTATGTGCTTGCACCGGCTACGATGCCATGTCTCTACAACCCAATGCGGGTTCGCAAGGCGAGTATGCCGGCTTGTTGGCAATCAAAGCATTCCACGAGGCAAATGGTGACCAGCAACGCAACATATGTTTGATACCAAGCTCTGCGCACGGCACTAATCCGGCCAGTGCGCAAATGGCGAATATGCAAGTGGTAGTGGTTAAATGCGACGAACGCGGCAATGTCGATCTAATAGATTTACAGGCAAAAATTGATGCTAATCCTGCACAAATAGCAGCGATTATGATCACCTACCCTTCTACTCACGGGGTATTCGAAGAGGACGTAACCAAAGTATGCGAAGCAGTACACCAAGCTGGTGGGCAAGTATACATTGACGGTGCCAACCTAAACGCCTTGGTCGGTGTGGCACAGCCTGGTAAGTTTGGTGGCGACGTCTCACATTTAAACCTACACAAAACATTTTGCATTCCACATGGCGGCGGCGGCCCAGGTGTTGGCCCGGTTGGCGTTCGCTCACACTTAGCGCCATTTTTACCAAAAGACGAGCATAATACTGAACGAACTGGCGCACTAATTAGTGGCGCACCGTTCGGTAGCGCCAGCATCTTACCTATCTCGTGGATGTACATCAGAATGATGGGCGCACGCGGATTACGCAAGGCTACCCAATGCGCAATTTTAAGCGCTAACTACATGGCGCATGAGTTGAAGGCGAACTACCCAATTTTATTTACCGGTAATGCTGAGCTAGTCGCGCATGAATGCATTATCGATACTCGCCCAATGAAAGACCATGGTGTATCGGTTGACGATATCGCCAAACGTTTGATCGACTACGGTTTTCACGCGCCAACCATGAGCTTTCCGGTTCCAGGCACGTTGATGATCGAGCCAACGGAAAGCGAATCACGTGCGGAACTTGATCGTTTTTGTCGTGCAATGCAAGGAATCTTTAACGAATACACGGCAGTGAAAAACGGCGACGTTCCGATTGATAATTCGGTGTTGAGCAACGCTCCGCATACCATGGACTTTGTGTTGCAAGACAATCTAGATGTACCCTATTCGCGGCTTGCAGCTTGCCATCCAGATCCCGAATCAGATTACAGCGTTAAATACTGGCCACCGGTCGGTCGTATTGACAACGTTTATGGTGACAAGAACCTAATCTGCTCATGCCCGTCGATGAGTGAATACGAAGCGTCTGAATAAGCCGCTATTAATTATTATTAAACGCTAAGTTAAATTAGAACCAACCACGTTTTTTGCTATCCAGCTCCGCTCGGCACTGACTGAGCTGGGTAGCAAATTTTTTGGCTCGCGTGTCTACTCGTTTAGCGGTATTAAGTAGCCATTGCTTGCTCAGATGAGACCCTCTGGAATAACCACCCTGACCTTCGTGGTAATTGAGATAATGTCCGTAAGCATCCCATTTTGAAACGCCATTGCGTTGATAGGTCACATTCATATACCAAAGCACAAAATCCACCGCATCTGAAAAATCATCGCGGTCAGGCGATCGTGAACCGACTGCTATCTCATATTCACGCCAAGTACTTTTCAATGCCTGCGCATAGCCATAGGCATCGCTTGGGCGACCAGTTGGAATAATGCCTAAGAAATACTGCATCTTAGGTTTAGCGTCTGCGGTAAAAGTAGACTCTTGATAAATGATTGCCATTGGCACATGAATCGGCCCGCCCCAGCGCTCCGTGCTTCGCTTAGCCGCTTGATACCAATGTGGCTTGTCATTAAAGATCGCGCAGACATCTTCTTTATTGCTCAGTGGCCTGCTCGCACAACCTATCAGCAAGCCGCAGATACTAGCGACTACCAGCAAACGCAAAATTCTTATCGAAAACATTTTTTCACCTGTGCCAAATGACGACGACTGACCGGCAAACTTAGGTCGAGGGTTCGTAAAACTACTGTGTTTTGACCGTCGTGTAGTTTCTCCAAACGATGAGCTTCATTCATATTCATCAAAGCATTTCGATGTACTCTTATGAACACCTCAGAATACTCCTGCTCGAGTTCCTTTAAGGTTTTCTGAACGAGAACTTCTTCCCCACTATCCAGAATGGCAAAAATATTTTTTTCAATCGCCTTAAAACATAACACCCTATTCGCAGGAACATTCTCTAAAGCGCCGTGAAGACATAGAGAAATGGATTTAGTAGCTACGTTTTTTTGCAATAAACTATTCAGCTGATATCGATTGAACTGAGCCGCTTTGGTCAGCGCAGCACGAATGTCGTCTAATTGTACAGGCTTCAATAAATACGCTATGGCGTTAGTTTGAAACGCCTTCAGAGCGAACTCGTTATAGGCAGTACAGAAGCACACTGCGGGCAAATCAATCTCTAACAAATCCATTTCTCGCACAGCTTGCAATCCATTTTTAACTGGCATATTGATATCAATAAAAAGTATGTCGATTGCGTGCTGGGAAACCATATCTACTGCCTCTTGGCCATTCACGCCTTCCGCTACAACATTGACATCGCATTGTTGTAGCAGTCTCTTTAACCTCGCTCGAGCAAGCGGTTCGTCATCAACAACGGCGGCCCGTATCTGCATATAAATGTGCCCTCTAACTCAAAGCTTGTTTCGGAAACCGGATAATGACAGAGTATTTTTGATCTTTATCGACAACTTTAACATGCTGTTGATCGTCATATAGAACGAATAGTCGCTCTCGTATATTGGCCAGGCCTATCCCATGCCCCTTGTGAAGCATAGTCGACTCTCCCTTACCATTTTCGATCATTAGCGACAAATGGCGAGCAGATTCCCGAATATCTACAGTAATATTAATGGTGCCATCGGACTCAACACCATGCAATATCGCGTTCTCGATCAACGGCTGAAGTATCAGCTTCGGTACTCCCCATGCACTTGGGTCGTTCACTCCGCATTGCCAGGTAATGGTCAAACGATCCTCATATCGCCATCGCTCGAGCTCAGAATATCTTTGACAAAGATTAATCTCACTTTCTAATGTATGCCGTTTACGCTCATTCTCTAAACCTGCCCTAAACAGCATAGACAGTGAACCAATAGCCTTCTCAGCACTGTCCGGCTGGGTCGCTACTAGTTCAGAGATCGTTGTCAGGCTGTTAAATAGAAAATGTGGCTGAATTCTCATCTGCAAAGCTTGAATTCGCGCTTGCGCTTCAGCTTGACTGCGCTCATTTAAAGTATCAAGAAGCACGAAAAATCGAATTAACAACAAGCATACGATGGTAGATGCGAGCATCAGTCGCGCCACTCGCCAGAAGTCGATCTGAGTACTATAAGGGCCGCTAAGTGCGTACTGTGATGCTAACTCAACCACCAGCACGGACGCATTGCACACCGCTACAACAGTTAGAGCTCCAATCGCAAATTTCCGTTTAGCGATGACTTCACGTAGCAAACACAAAAAGAAACAATCGCCAATTACTATCCATTGAGCGTACAGAGACCACGTAGCAAATTCTTGCCATTTGGGAGTCGTCGTCTGCGATAGCCACACAACAGAAATGACCAATTGCGTCACTAAAACGACGATTAAGATACTGGTATTTCGGCAAAAATTAGGAAGCACGAGACGCCGAGAGAGGGTAGACACAAGACTACCCAGAACTCAAGGCGTTATTCACCAACACCATAATCAGCACATACCTTAATATCTGAAAGTCACCTGCTGACAAACGCGTACCTTGTAGCACTGAAGATTAACTCAAAATGCCGACCTAACGACGCCACTTACCGCCTTTAACTCCCTGAGAGTTCAACGTCAAAGCTACCTCACCATGCGACGCCTGAAACCCTCCAGCAACTGGCGTAGCCGTCAACAAAACACAGTCAGCTATTAACAACGTCGGACACGCTGCAGCAGCAACACTGTAATGGCCATTTTCAGTAATCACCGGGCTAACAGCGTAGCCCAGTGTTGTAAGGTCAGTTACATAAGTTCGTTTACGGCTTTGATAGCGCTCTTGTTCAAACATAATTTCGGTAAGGCTCGCCTGAGCCTCTGATCGATTAGCTTTAACAACGTATCGAGAGTAAGTGGGAATAGCAATTGCAGACAGAATCCCAATCACCGCAACCACTATCAGCAACTCAATCAAGGTAAAGCCAGTTGTTTGGCGATATCGAGTCATATTATTTTTCCTCAATTAGGTAATTGGAATTAGCGTGCACGACCATCTTCCCACCATACTTTTTTATCAGCCTTACCCAAATTCAGGTTACTGAGCCCAAATTGAGTTTCACCATCAAATGGTTCAGTACCAATAATAACAATGGGTTTTAAAACCTCTTGCTGAGTTGCGACACCATCTACCATCACGGTAATAGTATCGAGTACATAAATAACCACCGGCGTAGCTGTAATACCTGGTTTTTCGAGCTCAGTCACCTCAACGCCGCCATTCAATAAGTTGAATGCATAAGCTTTCGATGTACCCAATCCGGCATTGCACGAATCACCCAAGTTTGCCGCATTATTATCTGCAGGCAGATAAGACACCGCAATGGCTTTAAAATCACTAATTAGTGTTGGATTTATAAACTTCTCGCCAACACCATTAATTGTAATCGAATAGCCATTCCCTCCAGCTTGGAACGCAGATCCCAAGTCGGATGCGCCAATCTTTCCCCAAACCGAGGAACCTTCTACGTAAGTATAAACGGCTTCTTTAACAGAGTCAGAATCAGAGCTAGGCGACACTTCTTCATCATAAAGAGGCTGCGTAACGTTTTTATCGTACAACACATAGAATTGATTTGAGAAGCCCTCAGTAGTAAGTGGGCTTGCACGATACCCAGTCCCCGTAACCAAAGCGTATCGAGCGCTGGCAACTAATGTGCCATCATCAGCCCGCACCTCTGGCAATAATGTAACATCAACTGGGTTGTAGAAACGACGATTAACACCTGAGACTTGTAAATCAGCTATTAGGCCACCAGCTACATCGTCGATAGTGACGTTCGTGGTGCCATCAGCGTCTTTAACCGAGTCGTTTTGTGAGTTGTCAGATGCCGAAATATCGTTTTCATCTTGCGCTGCTGCCCGAAAATCAACTCTGAACACTTGCCCAGCGATATCAGTAAAAAATAGCATGTCAGCCGCGCCATCTTTATTGACGTCAAGCACGGTCGGTTTTGACACCACACTGTGAGTCATTTCAGGAATAGTCAGGTCACGAGTAGAGTTAACCACTGTTTTACCAACCATCCAGAGCAATTCTCCAGTCGCCGCATCAATCATATATACCGAGTTGCCGAGCACGTTGTTTGACAGCGAACTCAAACTAGCTGTGGGGGTATCATATTGCTCATCATAACCACCGGAAACAAACAACACATCACGTAGTCCACAAACCTCGGCACCACCGCCAACTCCAGCTTCACAATAATTCGCTTTTGTGACCACTGGCTCGGCCCAAGTTTGCCCCAATCTAGCGTAGTCGCCTGAGCCGCCTTCGATAGTCCAAAGCTTGCTCACAGGGTTAGCCACATCAGTTGCATCAGAAACGTCAACAGCGAAAAGTTTATTGCCGCCACGTCGTTGCCCGAAAAACAGGTGTGCTCTGCTTACTGCACTGCTGGCATCACGTCGAACCAAAAAGGCGATCTCGCTATCTAGCCCGTAAGTTTTTCCATTGTTATCCTTATTATAATAGTTGCCCAAGTTACTGAATAATGATCTATCTGGGACATATGACCATGCTTCTGTACCATCTGCACCATTGATCGCATGCAACATACCTTGGTTCGAAGTATAAAAAACAATGTCATTCGGATTGGCTTCAGTTGCGCCGAAACTCAACACATAAGGAACTCCGTGTAAACTCTCGCCAATGTACTGGTTAGTCAGTGTAGCGCCATTGCCAAGCTCATTGTCAACATCATAGCCAAGGGTCCAACTCGCGATTGCCACCTGATTAGCGTCAATCGCACTAGGGTCTCCCCCCCTTGCACCAATATCGATAGACGGAATCGCGTCACCGGCTGGTCTGCGTGCGGTTTGTTCTAAAAATTGTTCAACAGCAGCAACTTGGTCGGCTCCGCTCAAAGACACAATCGTCGAACCATCAACATTTCCAAACAGTTTTCTGGCCGGCTGTATATGCTCCCCTGCACCACCATCACTCACTTCACCGCCATCTGGCGAAGTAGACCAGTAACTTTGTGCATCTTCATGGAAAAATCCGTCAGAACCAATCGCAGTTTGAGAATTTGCATCCACAATCTTCGCATCGGCGGTAACTTTATATTTCTTTACATTGCCGTCCCACCGTGAATTATTTTCAGGCTTGAACAATGCGTAGTAGATATCCTCTTTATTTTGCAAACGGTTAAAAGCATTAACCGTGACCGCCGGTGCAGAGAACACATCTGAATCCGCGTTAGAAATTCCGTCTAGAATAGAACGAAATACAGACTCCAAGCCCTGCAGATCGGTAGCTTCAAAGTACCCCGAGTTTGGCAGTGCATCGTCAGGCCGACCATTATTCGCAATACTGGCTAAGTAGCTAGAGGACAGGTTAAAACCAATCGTATACGTGTTAACTTCAGCGATAACACCGGGCAAGTCTGACAAGTCATGATTCGCCATGTAAAGCGACAGCTCGTCTGCGCAAGTACTACAAGCAGAACCGATCACGTCCTTTACTTTTAAGTTTGCATTGTTGTCATTAGTCGGGTCGCCATCCGATAACATAACGATACTATTAGCTTGACATTGGCTAGTTATCGGCGACTTGTACTTAGTTGAGTTAGTCGGATCAATAGCATCAGGGTCCGTGATATACTCGGTACGATCATATGTCGCTTTGTCCTCCCAATCTACATTGAATGTCGCGTGTTCTCCGTAGCTGCCTTTAAGTGTTTTATGACCATATTCTATGTTCTTTCCTGCCCAGTATAAATACGCTTCATACATAGACTCAGCCAGAGGTGTAAACTTTCCAAACTCAATTGCTTCAACTTCATTCAGCAATGCCGTTTTATTTGCATCAACATTCATATTAGATACAGCCTTGGCAACGGTGCCTCCGCTTCGAGCACTGCTAGAATTTTCATTAAAGCGCATTAAGCCAGCATTTACTTTTGACGTATCCGCTAAAGAATTCTTTAGCGCGGTCTTCATACTCTCTAGACGTGTAATACATTTATACACCGCATAGAGGTCAGGGTCTGCATCATCTTGGACTTTGAAATACATGTTCTTATATTGACTGTAACCAGTATCAGCATCTCTATCCTTAGAATTCCCGCCACAAGCTTGAGCCTTGTAATCAACCTCTACAGGCTCGTCTTCGGCACCCAACTTGGCTAGTTTATAGCCACGTACCTTAGCGGTTCCATCCTTTGAACAGGACTCAGGTGGTAGCGTGTTCCCGCTGGTAAGCTGCAAGTATTGATGATAGTTACTCGCCACCCAATATACATTTTCAGTATCCCTGTATACACCATCTCCAGAATTACGTGAAAAATAGTGTGCTGTCATGGTCGAGTTATCTTCAGCACCATTGGTATTACGAGGTCTATCGTTAGTGTAGGTATTAACCGTATTATGCCCATGATCACGATTATCATCCTGACACTCAACACCTGACACGGGGTCGGTATCTAAGTTGTCTATATCGTCGTCCCAACCATACTCAGTATTCGACCCGCTTCTGAAACCAAACTGAACTAACTTATCACGAAATACAGGGTAATTAGATGTCGCGCTATTAAATTCATCACGATACGCTTGACAGTGGTTTTGAGCCTCAGTCACATATTTGCCACTGTAATTATCTCCAGAAGCGCCGTCTTTATATATGTATATATTTGAATCATTTGGCGTTACTCCAAATGAATAATCGAAACTTGGATCGTAGCTAGATAAATCGACATTACATCCACCACCGCCAGTATCAGGACTCTCATCAATATAACCAACCAGGTTGGGTTCAGTCTCCCCCATACTGGTTGAGTTATCCAATATGAATAACACATTCGGGAAAAAATCAGGATTAGTTTGTATTGCGCCAGTACCGCCGCTAACCACACCAGTGTATATCTCAATATCCTCAGCCTGGCCGGTGCCAGAGGCGAGAGTGAATATGCACGCAAATGCACTGACAATCGTGTTGCGCTGGAATCCCATAAGACGCTTTCGATCTAAGAGACATTGTATTGTTTTAGTGTTTTTCATGAAGTCTACCCCTCTCTGAGGCAAGTGAGATATATGGTCGGTTTATTCAGCAAGTGTTCTGTACTCGTAAACCTGATGTTGAGTCGAATCGATTTTGGTATTAACCATTTTTGAGTCAGCCAAGATCTTAATTTCATTGCAGCGGATTTTTTCTGCACCAGCGCCAAGCTGCTGACCGAACACAGCACAATTGCCGCGATAGCTTTGTTCAGCCACTTTAGTCATGTACGTATTTTGCACCGGCGCATAAATCTCTAAATCCGAATTCGCAGGCGTCACCGTAGTGCCAACAGCATTGTCAGTCATAGCGATAATGTATGACGGCACACCATCACTCAGCTTGCGCTTATTAATAGTGTCGATCTGAGCGTCTATTTCCGCATAGCTGGCATTAAATGTTTCCAATCGAAACTGGTTGTTACGGACCATAAATGCTTGAGTTTGACTGTTGTTAGTCGCTGTAACCGCAATTACTGTTAACACTATTAGTACAACCATAGTGATCAACAACGACGCGCCACGTTGTGCGCTTATCTTGTGTATCGAAAATTGTTTTGACATTTTCATTTGGGTATTCGCTCGTATAAATCGCTGCGCAATGAACTACATGCCATTCGGCAACATTACTGTGGTTGAATAAATTTCTCGTTTGACTCGGTCGGTAATACTGATTTCCGGACCGTCTAACAACTGGTATTTACGTTCAATATTATCTTCAGTGTTTGCGCCTGCATCTAGGTCAACGCCACTACCTACCAAAAGCGCGAATCGAATACTTTTTACTCGACTTGAGAATGCTGGCGTTAAGTTCGTATACGACTGATAGCGGTCGATCACATCATCCTGATCGTTATCAACGCCATATTGCGCTTGCAACCGATCAACACCATCAATCAATGGCGCTGCTGGGCCTTCGATTTGACTATCGGTGATATTGTAAGTTTGGCAGTAGAGCGATCGCACACCGTCATTGTCGAGGTCCGCAGTCCAAAATACATTGGCGTATCTCTTCTCGATGCCGAGCGGCACCGTTACCGCTGCAAAATTACACCCAGTAAAACTACTATCCGCAATAAAATCTACTGCTATGCGATCTGAATTATTCGCAAGTTCGTCCACGGTACACCCTTGAGAATCCCCATTTGAGATACTCGACTCATTCGCGGGGCAATTATCGCCGTTATAAACGACATCCAATTTATTGGCGAAGGAGTTACTCGGGTTAATACCCGCTAAACGTAAATTCTGTGAAATAATTTCCAATGCAAATCGCGCGTTTTCTTGCGAAATACTATCGCCAGTCTGGATGCGAAAGGTTCGGGACGAAGAGACCATATACGTTAACGCCATACCGCCGATAAACAACGACAAAAATAGCCCGACCAGTAACTCAACGAGAGTAAAGCCGGAATTGGCGCGAACAAATGGCTTAACCGTATGCGCTTCTGTTTTGAAAGTACTCATTAATGAAACCTCAAGCAATATGCATCTAACCGTGTATCAACATTTACATCGGTACCACAGAGCTCTGTCACAATAGTCTTGGCTGCTCCGCTACTAGCCTGAATGTTCGAGTTTTGTTCCGCACTTCGCGCAAGCCATTCAAAATAGAGAAAGTACTCTTGACTATCTACTGTGCCATTACTATCAAAATCCACATCATTTGCGACTAACGCGATATCAAGATTCTTGAGTTTGAACGACGAATCATCTGCGACGCCGGCAGGCCCAACAGAAGCACCGGTAATCGGATCGCAAATCACACTCCATACATCAAACTTAACTATATCTGAAGCTGAGCACGTACCTGCCGCTGAACCTTGCTGGTCATCACATCGAGTTGGGGCACTTGCCGGACATGAGTATGCCCCCTTTGCAGTGTAAGACCCTATGGCCGCTGCGGTAGAAGCACCTATTTCCGTCAAATATTCATCCAACAACCCGTCAGGGTCAGCAATGGTTTTGGTCGAACGCATCCGATCCACTAATTCTTGACCTTTCCAAATCGCTACAGATCGCTGCTTGGTATCGTCACCTCTGACTAATGATGTTGTTTGCATCGCGGCAATACCCAATGCCCCAACCGAAAAAATCAATAGTGACACCATCGCTTCGATTAGGGTTGCGCCTCGCTGACTCTCAAACTGCATTCCAGCTCGAGAAAAGCCGTGTAATTTGTTTTGTATTTCCATTTTATATATCTGAACACCAAATAATCATTTACTGACAATCCAACGTGCCATTTTTTGACACACGCGCACGCCCCATACGACCAAGCTCTACCATCAAGGAATCATCAACAAGATTTTTCTTGCTACAAACCGCAAAATTAACCACTGCCGTGGTACGCCCCTGACTATCAAAATTGAGGCAGTCAGCCACTAGATCATCATCGACAAAATAACTCTCAACTTGATAGTTCACAACTTGAAGTATTTCGGCGGGAGCTACTTTTGCCATCATATCGCCAGGTTCCACGATTACGCCACTATCGGTAATATTCGAGTTGGTGTTATTCCAACACACACGAACGACGGAACCTCGAGAGATGGCCGTTGTTCTCGCCAAACTCATAATGGAACCGATGTTAGTTGCTTGCGCCTTGACATTTTGACGACGCATAAAGTCAGAAAAGCTCGGCACGGCTAGTGCGACTAGCACAGCCAACAACGCCAAAGCACTGATCACTTCAATAATCGTGAAGCCTCTTCCTGACTCAACTCTTTTCGGGTATTCAATTAACATGCGCGGGCGCCAATAGCAGATACGTTTATTTTCAGGCTAGAGCTTACGCGTTCAGCGGGTTAGGTTTCAAATAATTATGGACGAGCGGCGAAAATCGTCCGATTAACGGTCAATCAACCAAGCCTTTCCTCATCGAAGCTCCAGCTAACGATGCAATTAAGAACCTACGCGCAATTCGATTGGCAGCGAAAAAGACACATTTTCAATTGGACCTTTGGCTTCGTTTACAACGGTGCCGCCCCAATGCTTAATTTGATCAATTACGCGCTTCACCAAAATCTCTGGCGCCGATGCCCCTGCGGTAACTCCGACTACGTCGACGCCGTCAAACCAGCTACGATCGATCTGACCCGGCTCATCCACCAAATAAGCTGGCACGCCAATATTCTCGGACAGTTCACGTAAACGATTAGAATTAGAGCTATTGGGCGAGCCAACAACAATCACCACATCAGCGTCTCTCGATAGCGCTCTAACGGCATCCTGCCGATTCTGCGTGGCGTAACAAATATCATCCTTTCTTGGGCCTTGAATGCTTGGAAAGCGCTCTTTAAGCGCATCAATAACCCGACGCGTATCATCGACTGACAATGTAGTCTGAGTCACATAGGCCAAATTATTAGGATCAGTCACCTGCAAACGACCCACATCATCAGGCTCTTCTATTAAATGCATCCCAGAATTGGCTTGCCCCATAGTACCTTCGACTTCAGGATGTCCGGCATGGCCAATCAGTATGATTTCGGTGTGTCGATCACGGTACCGTTTCACTTCCATATGCACCTTAGTCACCAGCGGACAGGTGGCGTCAAACACCTTTAGGTCACGACTCGCTGCTTCATCTTGCACTGCTTGCGAGACACCATGCGCGCTGAATATCACCGTTGCACCATCGGGAACCTCAGTTAATTCATCAACGAATACCGCACCTTTATTTTTAAGGTCATCGACCACAAAACGATTATGCACTACTTCATGGCGCACATAGATCGGCGCATCAAAAAGCTCCAGCGCACGCTCAACAATGTCGATAGCGCGATCAACGCCAGCACAAAATCCACGGGGGTTTGCTAGTAATATTTTCATGATGCCTTTTGATTTAAAAATGGTTTGCCAAACGCCTCAGCGATTAATAGCGCTGCGCCAGCAAAGATTGCCATGTCGGCCACATTAAAATGAGGGTAATGCCACCCTTGGTAGAACCAATGAATAAAGTCGACCACATACTGATATATCACGCGGTCAATTGCATTGCCAATGGCGCCACCAATAATCAACGCATAAGCTAACGCAAGGTGACGCTCAAACCATTTTAGATTCTTGATAAACACCGTTAACACTACTGAGATAATGAGCGCTAAGGTAACAAAAAACAGATGCTGCGTGATGCCAGGGCCACTAAACATACCAAATGCGGACCCCGTGTTGTGCGCTAATGACAAATCAAAAACAGGCAATATCTCAACAACGCCAGACGGCCCAAGTATGTGTTCCGCCCAATACTTTGTCAGCTGATCGACAAGAATCACAATTAGCGACAACCACAGCCACTTCAAATTACTACTTTGTGTTTTTTGCATAATCTATCTTTGAAATCGCTACTTTAGTGAAAATCCGCACAATCACGCTTTAAGCGTGACGCCGAACCTCGCCGTCGCCCTCAATATTTTCAACGCAACGACCGCATAACTCAGGATGAGCCGAAATCGAGCCAACGTCCGGTCGACGATGCCAACATCGTACACATTTCTGATCTTCTAACACACTCACTTTCAGCTTCAGGTCAGAGATCTCGCTCTGCACCGCATCACTTGGCGCGTCATCAAATGGCGCCAACGTCGCTGCCGACGTAATCAAAATAAACCGCAACTCATCGGACACCGACTCAAGCGCGGTCGCAACTTCGGCTTTTGCGAACAAACTGACACCAGCGTCGAGCGCAGAACCCACTTTGCCCTGCGTACGAGTCACTTCGATTTGCTTAGCGACTTCATTTCGTGCGTCGATGATGGTTTTCCAACGCTGGTCATCAACGGGATCAGCCGGCACCTCATCAAGCTCGCTATAGCGCGTAGCAAATAGCACTGACTGCTCGCGCTCACCGCGCATATGCCCCCAAATTTCTTCGGCGGTAAAACTCAAAATTGGCGCCAGACACCGCACCAAACTTTCTAGAATGTGCTGCATCGCCGATTGAGCTGACAAGCGAGCTTGCGACGATTGCCCCGTGGTATACAAGCGATCTTTTAGGATATCTAAGTAAAAACCGCCCATATCCACCACACAAAATTGGTGCAGGCGCTGATAGATTTGATGGAACTGATAGCTTTGGTACGACGCTTCTATCTGCTTTTGGACCTGCGCTGTCAACCGCACCGCCCACTGATCAATATCCAGCAACTCGTCGTATGGCAATACTTGTGATGGCTCGAAACCGTCTAAGTTGCCGAGCAAATAACGAACCGTATTGCGAATTCGGCGGTACGATTCACTGGTGCGTTGTAGAATTTCCTGCGAGATGGTCATTTCACTACGATAATCCGTTGCGGCGATCCAAAGTCGCAACACATCCGCCCCTAGCGTATTGATAACCTCTTGCGGGGCCATCACATTGCCAAGTGATTTGGACATCTTCTTGCCATCTTTATCGACCGTGAAGCCATGAGTTAACACGGTCTTATACGGCGCTGCACCGTTCATTGACACACTGGTCAACAGACTCGATTGAAACCAGCCACGATGCTGGTCTGAGCCCTCTAAATACAAATCGGCCGGCCGTCGCAATTCTTCTCGCGCATCGACCACACTGTGATGTGTAACACCTGAGTCAAACCATACATCAAGGGTATCAGTCACCTTGTCATAGGCATCGACGTCGTCACCTAGCAACTCACGATCATCTAGGTCATACCATGCTTGAATACCCTGCTGCTCAATTCGTTGCGCAGCCAACTCCATCAACTCGATAGTATTCGGGTGCATTTCACCCGTTTCTTTATGCAAGTAAATCGCAATTGGCACGCCCCAGTTGCGTTGTCGTGAGACACACCAATCGGGGCGATTTTCCACCATTGTGGTGATTCGTGCTTTACCCCAATCGGGCTCCCAATCTACCGTATCGATCGCCTTGATCGCCTGCTTACGCAAGCCTTTGTCGCCCGACAAATGCTCCATACCGATAAACCACTGCGCCGTGGCACGGTAAATCATCGGGGTTTTATGGCGCCAGCAATGCGGATAACTATGCGAATACTCGACGTGTTTTAGCAATGCGCCGTGCTCTGCTAAAACCTCGATAACATGCGGATTAGCTTTGAACACAAATTCGCCAGCAAATAGCTCAGTAGACTCGAGAAACGTGCCGTTAGAACTAACTGGATTGTTAACCGGAATGTCGTAACGCTTGCCAACAGCGAAGTCATCGCCACCATGCGCGGGCGCGGTGTGCACAGCACCGGTTCCAGCCTCAGTAGTAACATGCTCCCCTAAAATCACCGGCACCTGCTTAGAGTAAAACGGATGCTTCAGACTCAATAGCTCTAACGCTGCGCCAGTAAACCGCGCCAACACCGTGCCAGCCTCCAACTCGTATCTCGCCAAGGCGGATTCCATTAAGTCTTCCGCCAATATCAACTGACGACCACCGGTCGCCACCAATACATAATTTAGCTCAGGATGTAGCGATACCGCTTCATTGGCAGGCAAAGTCCATGGCGTGGTAGTCCAAATAACCACGCACGGGTCATGTAATTGATCAGCGGCCAAGCCAATTCGCTTAGCGAAATCAGCCTCGTCAGCCACCGCAAACGTTACGTCAATCGCTGGCGATACCTTGTCTTGATACTCTACTTCCGCCTCAGCCAGTGCTGACGCACAGGCTGGGCACCAATAGACTGGCATTAAGCCGTGGTAAAGATGCCCCGCTTCGACAATTTTCGACAAGCTGCGAACAATATTTGCCTCAGTCACGAAATCCATCGTCAAATAGGGGTTCTCCCAATCGCCCTGAACACCAAGCCGAATAAAATCAGCTTTTTGCGTTTCCACTTGACGTTGCGCGTACTCCCGACACTTCTGTCGAAAGGCTTTTTTGTCAATTTTTTGACCGGCTTTACCGTGTTTCTTTTCAACCTGAATTTCGATCGGCAAGCCATGACAATCCCAGCCAGGCACATATGGCGCTCGAAAGCCTTGCAGGTTGCGCGACTTAACAATAATGTCTTTTAGAATTTTATTAACCGAATGTCCGATGTGAATATTCCCATTAGCGTATGGAGGTCCATCGTGCAATACATAAGACTCGGCATTCTGCCGCTGCGACTGCAGCGCATGGTATACATCCAATTCTGCCCATTTCTTAAGAATCTGTGGCTCACGGTTAGGTAAGCCCGCTTTCATTGGAAATGAAGTCTTGGGTAAATTAATAGAATCTTTGTACTGACTTCCTGGTTTTTCTACAGTCATTATTTTTGATCGGTTTGACATCGCGTTGCTCAACATTGGCAGAAATAGATCGCGCCGCCAGTTTGAGGTTAATGGGGTATTTTATGTTAGTTAACGACTCACCACCAACCTGAAGCTGTGGCAATCGAAGATTTTTATGCAGATTTCTACATTATTAGCGCATCTCAGCAAATATTTTCCGCGCAGCTCGGGCATCGCGTTGAATTTGCGCTTTCAATTGATCGACTGAGTCAAACCGAACTTCCTCTCGCAACTTCGCGACAAACCGAACCTCGATGTTTTGGCCGTAGATATCGGCATCGAAATCAAACAAATGAACTTCCAGCCGATTCTCCTTGCCATCGACAGTCGGGCGGCGCCCAACATTAGCGACACCAGCCACCTCCGCGCCCTGCACTCGAGTAGAAACTGCGTACACACCATCAACTGGCAACACCATCTCTGGCAACACGATATTAGCGGTTGGAAACGCCAAAGTACGCCCCAGTTGCTGCCCCACCTGAACCTTACCTTGAATGGTATAGGGCCGCCCCAGCAATCGCTCGGCTAACTCAAAATCTCCGGCGATTAACGCCGTTCGTATACGACCACTACTTACGCGGCACCCTGCCAACTCAAACGTTTCGTGCGCCGATACTTCAAATCCAGCATCTCGACCAATGCGTTGTAGCAAATCAAAGTCACCAGCACGCGCTTTACCAAAACGAAAGTCATCACCAACGCAAACATGCCGCACACCCAGTCCGTCAAGCAAAACATCATTCACGAAACCTTCCGGCGAATAAGCGGCAAAATCTGTATCAAAAGGAATACACAACACACGCTCAACACCCAGTTCAAATAAGCGTTGCGCCCGCTCCTCAATCGTAGTGATGCGCTCTACTGAGCCGGGCGCAAAGAACTCCTTCGCTAACGGTTCAAAAGTGATTACCGTAGCTGGCGCTTGCAAACGCTGACTATGGGCGATTAACGTTTTAATCACGAACTGATGCCCGCGATGCACACCATCGTAATTGCCTATCGACACGACGCTCGGAGCGTGGCGGTCTTCAATTTTATCTATTCCAGTTATCAGTTCCACAATTTCAACACGCCCAATCAGGGTCAAATTCCTCTATATAGTCTGTAAGGTTCTGGCGATCTGATAAAGCCTTGTCATGCGTCCGAAACGAACCCAAGTAAAGTTCGGGGTAACGCCATGACAAACATCCCTCGCCAACATTAAACTCAACCACCCAAAGTCCTGACACGCGCGCACCGAGCAACTCTATCTTATCTCGCCAACGCGAAACCACTTGCTCATACTGCTGCTCGACTGAGGCTCTGCGCGGATCATTCGATAACATTTTTTCTAAGCGTAACCGGATCGGCGACAACTCTTCGTGATGCTTGTTAGTAATCACCTGCACCAGCGGCAGTAATTCGCGCGCTTCCACCAGATTGAAAAGCTTATCGCGTTGACCAATATCAGTTTGCAAGGCTGGCATTACGGCTTGGTCGAGGTTGGCGCTAACAACAATTGACGTGGTCGAACTCCTGTCAAGAATAAGGTCGCAAAGTAACTGACGGCACCAACCCCAACCAGCAACACAAGGTGCGCAAAACGCGTTAACAAGTCTCGTGCATACCAGACCTCCGGCGCGCTATTCAAAGCTTGAATAGCCACCACCATCACCGTCACCGCCAAGCCAACTCTGAGAATAAACCCCAACCAACCGCTTTGCGGCCGATAAATACCACGCCACCAAAGCACGCTGAATAACAGCGACGCATTGACCCATGCCGCCAATGAAATAGCCAGAGCCAAGCCGGTATGCTTATAAGTTCCCACCAACGACAAACTTAGCACCACATTACTCAACACCGAAACAATCGCGATCTTCATCGGCGTTTTGGTGTCTTGGCGAGCAAAAAAACCTGGTGCCAGCACTTTAACGAAGATGAACCCACTCACGCCCACCGCGTAAGCTTGCAGCGACAAGGCGGACATTTGAACTGACTCAATCGTAAACTGATTGTATTGAAAAATCGTAGTCAGTAGTGGTGTCGCCAATACATACAATGCAAACGTTGCAGGCGTGGCAATCAAAATGACCCAACGCAGCGCCCAATCAAGCATGGTAGCAAACCCTTCAGCGGAACCGGATTTGTGCTCCTTTGACAAGCTGGGCAACACCACAGTAGCTAGCGCAATGCCAAACACCGCAACTGGGAACTCCATCAAGCGTTCCGAGTAATACAGCCACGAAATGCTACCAGCGGCGAGAAACGATGCCAAAATGGTGTTGATAATGGTATTGATTTGCGCCACTGACACACTGAATATCGCAGGCAACATCAGGGTAAACACTCGGTGCGTTGACGCATTCTTTAAGGTCAAAACGGGGCGCGGCAAATAACCCGCCGCACGTAAACTCGGCAATTGAAATAATAGTTGCACAACTCCGGCGATTAATACACCAATCGCCAGCGCTTTGGTCGCATCCTGCAACAACGGAACCAACACTAGCAATGCAAGTATCATGCACAGATTCAAAATGACCGGCGTGGCGGCTGGTACTGCAAATCGATTCGTGGTGTTTAAAATTCCAGCCGACATCGCGACCAAGGAAATACAAAACAGATAAGGAAACATAATGCGCAGAGCTTCGACAGTATGCGCCACTTTGAGCGGTTCGTCGGCAAATCCAGGCGTAAACAACACGACTATCTCGGGCGCAAAGACAATCCCCAGTGTGGACAGCAATAAAGTGGCAACCGCAAGCACACCGGTGGTTGCGTTAACAAAACGCCGGGCCTCTTCGGTGTTGCGTTCAGTCAGCTCACTAAATACCGGAATAAACGCTTGAGAAAACGCACCTTCACCAAATATGCGACGCAAAAAGTTGGGAATCCGAAACGCAACGAAAAACGTATCAGACAGTGACCCGGCACCCAATATATTGGCCATCACCACATCACGGACCAAGCCGCTGATACGCGAAAGCAGCGTCATCAGGCTGACGACAGCCGTCGATTTTAGTAATTTCTTGGACACTTATTTATGGCTATCGTGGATTCGAGCGGCGACAGCCAGCAAAACTTGACAGGATCAGCATTGGGTCTTCACACAGCGTTATTTAGTAGGTATGGTCATTTTTTTGCAAGTATAACCGCTGACATAGCAGAAAAGTTAGAATACACGACCATCAAAGTCGATTACTTTGGTTTAACCCTTGACAATTAATTTCTAAATCTGCATATTCCCGATTCGATTTTAAGAGGTAAATAAACGTGGCAAATTCACCGCAAGCGCGTAAACGCGCCAAGCAAAATTCAGTTCGTCGATTGCGTAATCATTCGCAGCGTTCTGCTGTTCGTACAGCAATCAAAAAATTGGATGCAGCGATTGAAGCCGGCGACCAGGCAGTAGCAAACGAAGCATATGTGGCTTCTGTGTCAATGATCGATAAAGCAACGATCAAAGGCCTGCACCATAAAAATCGTGCTGCTCGTCTGAAAAGCCGTCTGAACAAACGCGTGAAAGAAATGGCCGCCTAATACGCGACTACTTGTTTCCAAAAAAGGACCCAACTGGGTCCTTTTTTATTGGCTAAGCTTTTATTGGCTAAGCTTTTATTGGCTAAGCCATTTTAGCTAAAACACGCTGAGATATTAAATAACGATTTAGTCGAGCTGAACTTCCAATAAGACTGGACAGCTTGATCCATCCGCTTGCCCGGTCATGACTCGCGCGCCTGAGACTATCGATGGACAACCAAGTTGTCGCGATGAATTAACTCATCGGGGCCACCGTAAGCCAGAATTTCAGTAATCTGCTCACTGGGCTTGCCAATAATCTTGCTCGCTTCGTCGGCATGGTAATTCACCAAACCGCGACCTACCTCATTACCTTCTGGATCAACACAACTGACTAACTCGCCGCGCTTAAACTGTCCATCAATCGAGGTAACACCGACCGGCAGTAAACTTTTTCCGGCTTCTTTAAGCACCTTTGATGCGCCCGCGTCCAAGTGCAGCGTACCGGAAATTTTCATTTGCCCTGCCATCCATTGTTTACGCGAGGCAACACGCTCACTGGCATGCAAATAAGTGCCAAGCAGCTCACCGGCATACAGCCGCTCTAATACGCGCTCCTCACGACCGTTTGCGATTACTGTGGAGGCACCCGACCGACTGGCCTTTTGCGCCGCCGATAGCTTAGTTAACATGCCACCGCGACCCAGCTTACTGCCACCAGAGGCCATGGCCATTAATGATTCATCATCGGCTTGCGCCTCAAACAACAACTCAGCATCCGGATTAGACCGCGGATCGGCAGTATACAGCCCGTTTTGATCGGTCAAGATTACCAACAAATCGGCTTCAACTAGATTCGCCACCAATGCGCCCAGACTGTCATTATCGCCAAAACAAATTTCATCGGTGGCAACGGTATCATTTTCGTTGATCACGGTGAGCACTTCCAACTCAAGGAGCTTAATCAGCGTACTTCGGGCATTCAAATACCGTTCTCGATTAGCGATATCCGAGTGTGTTAACAACACTTGCGCAATATTGATTCGATAAGGCTGAAAAGCATCTTCATAATGCCGAACCAATGAAGCTTGACCTACGGCGGCGGCGGCCTGCAATTCATTAACTTTAACCGGCCGGGCTTTCATACCTAACTGAGTCACGCCAGCGGCAACTGACCCAGAAGACACCAAAATTACGTCGATGCCTTTGTCACGCAAAAATGCAATTTGCTCAGCTAATTCCGTGATAGCCGGAATATGCAATCCTTTACCATCGTTGGTGAGCAGTGCGCTGCCAACTTTTATAATCCAGCGACGCTTATCCTTAATTGCACTTCGTTCGCTCATACCACTTCGTTAGGATCAGGTATTGAAACAAATACTTCTTTCTCAGCGGCCTTAAGTTCAGCATCAATATAATTCATGATGTCATTACAAAGCTGCTGAGTGCCATCACGGCTAATTGCACTAATGGTGTATACCGGACCATCCCAGTCCAATTCGGCCAGCAACTCCTTAACAATTCGCTCGCGGTCTTCTTCAAGCACGACATCGGTTTTATTGATCACTAACCAGCGGTCAAGCTGATCCAACTCAGCACCAGTTTGCTCACTGTATTGCTTCAATTCGCCGACAATAGTCCGCACGTCGTTCACTAGCTCAGCGTCTTCGTCACCGTATGGCGCTATATCAACGATGTGAAGTAATAACTTGGTTCGAGCCAAGTGCCGTAAAAACTGAATTCCTAAGCCCGCGCCTTCAGATGCGCCTTCGATCAGCCCGGGGATATCGGCAATAACAAAACTGCTACCCATCCCTAAACTTACGACACCCAATTCTGGATGCAACGTGGTAAACGGATAGTTCGCCACTTTAGGTGTGGCTTGCGACACAGACCTTAAGAAGGTTGATTTTCCGGCATTCGGCAAACCAAGCAGGCCAACGTCGGCCAATACTTTAAGCTCAAGCCGCAAAGTTCTCGAATCACCGGGTTTTCCCTTAGTGATCTTACGCGGCGCTTGGTTAGTACTAGATTTAAACGTGGTGTTTCCCAGACCACCGTCACCGCCTTGGGCAACTCGGACAACCTCGCCTACTTCGGTCATGTCGGCAATCAGCTCTTCGGTCTGAGCGTCATACACCATGGTGCCGATCGGCACGTCGATCATCAGATCGTCACCGCCTTGGCCGGTTTTGACTTTGCCGCCGCCGGTTTGACCGCCTTTAGCTTGGTAATGCCGTACAAAGCGGAAATCAGCTAAGGTATTAAGGCCTTCTACGGCACGCAGTAGCACACTGCCACCGCGACCACCGTCGCCACCGTCTGGTCCGCCTCTAGGGATATATTTTTCCCGACGGAAACTCAGGGCGCCATGCCCACCGTTACCCGCTTTTACGGAAATCTCTGCTTCATCTACAAAATTCATACCGCGGATTTTAACGGTTTTGTAGATCAATGTTTGTTTTATTTTAGCAATATGGAATACGGATTCTATCGCCGCACCCAATGCCTCACTTGCTTACTTGCAATTCTTCGGTTTTGGCAAGCCCGCATACTTACTCGCCGACTTAGTCGCGCCTTCTGGAAACAAACTCAAAAGGTATCGACTATTGGCATTCTCCTCGCCAAAAGCCTGTTTAAACACACGAATTACCATGCGAATCGGCGGTGGAATATTGTAGTCGTCGTAATATTCTCGGAAGTAATGAATTACCTCCCAGTGCTCATCAGTTAATTCAACCCCTTCAAGACTCGCAATATGGCGACCAAGCGCTTCGGTCCATGCCAATCGATTTTTAAGAAAGCCCTGCGCGTCAACAGCGTAATGCTGGCCGTTAAACTCAATTGATTCGGTCATTCTCGTTACCACGCTACGTGCTTATCATGTTCAGCGACTAACGATACAAAGCCATCCACATCTATCAGCTCAATGCCATTAATCGGCTCACCAACACCTCGTGCGATTGCGTCTTCACGCAAAGCAAACACGGCAATGCCAGCAGCCTGACTTTTAGCCGCAAACGACGCTAAAGTGGTGCTTGAATCAATCGTCAACACACCGTCTTCGATAAGCAATATAGCATCCCCCTTATTCGCAAATGCCACCTGCTCGAAGAGCCATGTCATACGATGCCACGACTGATTTATAGTATACAAAGTACTCAAAACGTAATCACCTTGTCATGTTGCTCAATCAGCGCCCTAACGTATTGGTCATCGGCCAACTGCACTTCGATCATCAAATTTTGCTTAGACAAGCCACGAGCTGTCAAACTGGTCGAGTGCGCATAGACGCGACTAATATCAAAATCCGCTAACGCGGCGAAGGCTTTAGTTACCGGCTTCATACCAACACTTGCCGCAGCCTGATTGCGCCTAATTTGGTGCACACCGTCATGGATAAACAGAATAGCCACTTCAATGTCAAACGACGCACCGATTAGAGCCGCATCGAGAGCTTCTTGACCAGACACATTAGAATAAGGCGCTTGTGTCACCACATACAAAAAACGACGCTGACTCATTTAAATGTCACCGTTCGATCTGCTTGCAAACATGCATCATGCAACACACCTAGACCTTCAACGCGAAAACTAGAGTGTAAATTGTGCGCAGCTTTAGCAAATTCGTGAGCTTGCGCGTCGCCCAGTACGCCCCTGCGCTCTCCGGCCGACACACAAATCACCAGTTCAATACCCTGTTTATCAGCAAGCTCGCCCCATGCTGAAGACGCGTCAAACTCATCCCCCAATGGCACAGATAGTGCTGAACCCTGCGTCACACCATCTTGATAGAAAAAGACTTGGGTTATGCTGTGGCCGGCGGCAATAGCTGCATTAGCAAACCGTAAAGCACTAAACCCGGCTTGCGTAGAAAACACCGCGCCGGTCACCAATAAATTGATTGCCGCCATTAGTTAAAATACTGCGCTTCTTCAGCGCGCATATCTTTTTTCGGCATTTGCAGGTAAAAGCCTTGAGACTGAATGTCGCCGATAACCTGGCTAACGTCAGCCTGCGGCAACTTTCGGTCAGCGGTCAGCTCAACTTCAACCACCAACGAAAGCTCACCAAGTAATTGTAAAATCACTTCAGGCAGTGCTGCTGGTGGTGCCGACTCCTCAAACTCATCAGGGAGAAACAAGTAATAGTCGTCTTTTTTAGCGCCCTTATATACGTAGCAGTTCATGGTTTTTCTATCGTCGTATGAGTTAAATTATTAAAGTTACACAGCGGATTCTATGAATAAAGCTAAGAAGACTCATGCCTTGCGGATCACAAAGCGTTCAAATTCAGTTCCATTTTCATCATCAGCGGCTACCATCGAATGTGATTCAAGCGTGTGTGGTAGATGCTTTAGCATCGCGTCAAAATCGCCTTTGGCGCTCGGATCAGTAGTCAACACCTCAAGATAGTCCCCGACCAACAAGGCTTTGAGTGCTTGTTTCGCACGCAACAACGGAATCGGACACCGCAAGCCCCGCGCGTCAACTGAGTGACTTATTTTGAATTGGTCTTTCATGAGTTTAATTTATCGTACAGTAGGCTTGGTGTAGACTTGAGCAATAATCCAATAATATCCACGGTCACTTATACTAGAAAACGCATTATTATCGGACGACGTAAACGAATCGCAATAGTACCAAGTCTCGCGCCGCCTGTTATTGAAAGTATCACAAGATTGACTATTTGATTTATCCACTCTAACTATGATTGACAGACGCCAGAGCTTCGCACGACTCACTCAAACCACCTTATTGTGGTCTTTTTTAACGTGCGCTATCGTAACTGCACCGAGCGGCTATGCCCAACGAGTCGATGATCTCGCAAGCTCTAAACAAGAGAGTTTAGGTGCCGCTGACCTTGCCACTGAACAAGCGCCATCCGACTCGCTGATTCGTCGCAACATAACGACACAAGCTGCGCAAGATCCATTTGACCAACTACCCGACCTAGGATCAAGCGCCGCCAGTTTTCTATCTGAATATGAATCGCAACAGCTCGGGCGCGCGTTTATTCGACAGTCTAGATCATTTTTGCCCTATATCTCTGACCCTGAATTAGTTGACTACATTAACCGCCTCGGCAATCGGCTATTGTCAGTCAGCGACGCCAACCATCCGTATCGTTTTTACCTTGTCGACAATCGCGTGATCAACGCCTTTGCGGTACCAGGCGGGCATGTTGTTATCCATAGTGGCATTCTGACCAAATCAGAAAGCGAGAGTGAATTAGCTTCGGTGATTGGTCACGAAATCTCGCATGTCACGCAGAATCACATCTCTCGAAAACTAGAATCGTCGCAGTACGACGGCTGGCTGGTGTTAGCCTCGGTACTCGCCGCCGCCGCATCCGGCAGTGGCGAAGTCGCCCAAGCCGCAATCGGCGTATCGCAAGCAAGTATCATTCAACGCCAACTGAGTTATAGCCGATCCTATGAAGCCGAAGCGGATTCCTTAGGTATTCGCTTGCTAAGCCGCGCTGGTTTTAACCCTGCCGCGATGCCGGTGTTTTTCAAACGTTTGCTAGACGAAAGCCGAGTCAGTGAATCACACGCCCCGGAATTCTTGCGCTCTCACCCGTTGACTATCAACCGAATCGCCGAGTCAGCTGAACGGGTTCGTGCTTACCCGCCTGGCCCACCGCAAGACGAAAGCGAGTTCTTGCTAATGCGCGCCAAGGCCAATGCCGGATATAACGAAGACCACGTTCTGGTTCGCGACCAATATCTAAGTCTCATTAATAGCGGTCAGAACACTTTACCGAATCGTTATGGATACGCTTTGGCTCTATCTCAAAATGGCGAATTTGATAAAGCCCGCGAGGAGATCAGCAAATTACTCGCTGACTACCCGGGCAATATTAGCGTCGAACTAATTCAAGCGGATAATGAACTTGAAGCCGGCAAAATTGAAGACGGTTTGGCTATATTGCGCAGGTTGTACGAACAACAAACAGCCAAAGGAAACCATTTGATCGACATCTACTTCGCCAATGCATTAGTGCTAACTCGCCACCACGACGAAGCCATTCCGATCTTGCAACAAGCACTATCAGTTAACCCTGATGAACCGTATTTGCACATTTTACTATCGCGCGCGCACGGTGAGAAAGGCAATGACTACGAAGCATATCGAGAACGCGGCGAATACCATTACCTACGCGGAAACTACAAATTCGCGGTGGAACAATACAAACGCGCGTTCCGCTTAACTAAAAGCGAATACCAGCGCGCAAGATTAGCCGCACGTATCGAAGAGGTAGAACAAGAACTAGCGGAGCTGGAAAAACTTTAATCAGGCTAGTTTAGTCGCCCCGCTATTTGTCACCTGCAGCAGCCTGGCTGTGGGAAGTTTTGGTCACCGCTCACATTGAGAATCAAAGAAACCGATTGTCGCTCCGGAAATAGCACCTCTGCAATCTAGCGCTGAGCTCTTTTTCTCTACATTGACACAAGCAGCCACGTCTAACTTAGCGGTTAATTGTGATACGCGCATGCACCATCTTATACAAAATTGGCAGCACGAATAGTGTTAGCAAAGTGGACGAAATAATACCGCCGATTACCACTGTGGCCAACGGCCGCTGCACTTCTGCGCCGGTTCCCGAGTTTAGCGCCATCGGCACAAAGCCAAGACTCGCAACCAATGCGGTCATCAACACCGGGCGCAGTCGGATCATTGCGCCTTCCACCACCGATTCGAGCAGATTGCCGGTTTTATGCCACAGCTCTCGTATAAACGTAAGCATGACCAAACCATTGAGCACCGCGACGCCGGACAACGCTATAAAGCCAACACCAGCCGAAATCGATAGCGGCATGTCACGCAACCACAACAAAACCACACCACCAGTTAAAGCGAGTGGAATGCCAGTGAAAATAATCAACGCATCCTTTACCGAACCAATCGCTATAACCAGCAGCGCCAATACCAACAATAACGTCAATGGCACAACCAAGAAAAGTCGCTGACTAGCTGATTCGAGTTGCTCGAACGCGCCACCGTAGCTCAGCCAATACCCATCAGGCAACACAACCTCACGACTAACGCGCTCTTTTGCTTGCGCAACAAACGACCCTAGATCACGATCTCTAACGTTGGTGGTGACCACGATCCGGCGCTTAGCGTTTTCTCTACTAATTTGGTTCGGCGCAGGCGCAATCTCCAGAGTCGCCACTTCGGAAAGCGGAACATAGTCACCGTTTAGCAAGGGAATAGGCAAATCACTTAACCCTCCAACATCGCTACGGATTGATTCAGGCAACCTCACAACCAACTTAAAGCGGCGATCGCCTTCAAAAATCGCCCCGGCGCCTTCTCCGCCAATGGCGGTTGCAAGTGTTGCCTGCAACTGCGATACATTCAAGCCATAACGAGATAAAGCCATGCGTTTAGGAACAATTGACAACATAGGCAAACCAGTTACCTGTTCAACCATAATATCGTCTGCACCATCCATGCTGGCGAGCACCGCACGAATCGCGTCAGCGGAACGCAGTAGTTGCGACATATCATCACCAACTACTTTAACTCCAAGGTCCGCACGCACACCCGATATAAGTTCATTAAAACGCATCTCGATAGGCTGAGTTAATTCATAGTTGTTACCGAGTTGACCATCTACTGAGGCGACGATTTCGGACGCTAGTTCGCTATGAGTTTGGTCTGGGTTAGGCCATTCGCTACGAGGCTTTAACATTATGAAGGTATCGGCAATATTGGGCGGCATCGGATCGTTGGCAATCTCGGGTGTGCCGATTTTGGAGAATACTGTTTTCACCTGTGGAAATTTAGCAACTTGATCTTCGAGTAAGCGCTGCATAGCAACAGACTGCTCAAGCCCCGTGCCTGGAATACGAATGGCCTGCAACAGAATATCTTCTTCATTGAGCTGGGGAATAAATTCTGATCCAAGCGTCGAGGCCAGCCAGCTCGTCAAAAGCACCAATAGCAATGCGGCTGAAAGCACCCAGCCACGCAACTTAAGCGCGCTGTTTAGTAGCGGTGCATAGATAGCTTTAGTCGCCCCATAAAAACGGCTCTCTTGGTCGCTAATATCACCCGTCATAAACACCGCTAGGGCAGCGGGCACCAAGGTTAATGACAGCACCAGCGCGGCCAGCAGCGCCATGATTACCGTAGCAGCCATCGGATGAAACATTTTGCCCTCTACGCCAGATAATGAGAACAATGGAATGTATACCACGGTAATAATCAGTACGCCGAACAAACTAGGCCGGATCACTTCATTGCTTGCCTGAAATACAAGTCTCAGTCTGTCATTTAGCGCTAATTTATCACCATTATTTTGACGCTGAGCTTCGGCGAGCCGACGAATCGAATTTTCGACAATAATCACTGCGCCATCAACGATCAAGCCAAAATCCAAGGCTCCTAAGCTCATTAGGTTTGCCGACACACCGGTTTGCACCATACCGGTTAAGGTGGCCAACATCGCTAACGGAATCACCGCTGCGGTGATCAGTGCTGCACGTATATTGCCAAGCAACAGGAACAACACAAATATCACGAGGAGCGCGCCTTCAACGAGATTTTTTTGTACCGTCGCAATTGCCTTATCCACTAGCGCCGTTCGGTCATAAACAGCCTCAACCTTAACGCCTTGTGGAAGCGATGGTTCGATCTCGACCAGCTTATTAGCCAACGCGCGTGATACTGACCGTGAGTTTTCGCCGACTAGCATCATGGCTCCACCGAGCACCGTTTCGACCCCTTTCCGAGTCGCCGCTCCGGTTCTCAATTCTCTGCCAATTGCCACATCCGCCACATCGGAAACGCGCACCGGCGCTCCCTCAATATTCTTTACAACAACTTGCTCTATATCAATGATGCTGTGGAGCTGACCTGGAGACCGAACTAACAACTGCTGGCCGTTTCGCTCTATATAGCCAGCGCCGCGGTTATCGTTATTGTTGAGAAGTGCTTGGCTAATATCATGCAGAGAAACCCCAAAGCTAAGCATTTTCTGGGGGCTTGGTGTAACGTGATACTGTTTATCAAACCCACCGATAGTATTTATCTCAGTCACACCTGGCACCAATGCGAGCTGAGGTTTTATGATCCAATCTTGAACCTCGCGCAAGGCCGTCACATCATACGGGCGGCCATCGGCCTGTAATGCGCCGGGCATCGCATCGACCGTATACATAAATATTTCGCCCAAACCAGTCGTAATCGGCCCCATTATTGGTTCGATTCCTGACGGCAACATACTTTTAACCGACGCCAGCCGCTGACTGATCATGTTGCGAGCGAAGTACAGATCGGTGCCCTCCTCGAACACTACCGTAACCTGCGACAAGCCATAGCGCGACAATGAGCGAGTGGATGACAACTGTGGAATTCCTGCGAGCGCTGTTTCAACCGGAAATGTAATCCGCTGCTCGGTTTCCAATGGCGAGTAGCCTTCCGCCACAGTATTGATCTGCACTTGGATATTTGTGATATCTGGCACAGCATCAATAGGTAGATTTGTATAACTCCAGCTACCTACACCCAACAAAATAAGGCTCATTGATAATACCAACCAGCGGCGCTCAATTGACAAGCGCATTATGGATTCAATCATTGTGAAGTCCTGCTAATGAGCATGTGTAGCGCCGGCCTTTTCGAGGTCAGCTTTGATTAGATAGCTATTTTCCACCACGTACGAAGAACCCGCTGTAAGGCCGTGTGTTACCTCGGAGAATTTGCCGTCGCTAAGCCCGAGCTCTAACGCGCGGGCCTCATAACTATTCCCCACATTCACAAAGACCACAGGCTTTTCATCGATAAATTGCAATGCACGATTGTCCACCACCACCGGCAACTGAACCTGCTTTAGCGTAATATCCCCTTCCAGCAACAAACCTGAAGTCCATTGCTGCTTAGCGTTGTCCAACCGCGCTCTTGCGAGCAGGAAAGGCTGGCCATGATTACTCATCAACAAGTGCTCAAGCTCTGATTCTGACTCACTAACTCCAGCTGACACCCGCACTTTTTGGCCTACCGAAACCTGCTGAGCCTGGCTTGGAAAAACCTTAAACTCAGCCCACATCCGATCAAAATTGGCTACCGTCATAAGCACTTGTTGTTGCGCTAACTCTCCTGGATTACCATTGCGCATAGTCACTACACCGCTTAGTGGCGAAGTCAATGTATAGCGCTGCAAGCTTTCATTGGATTCAATTTCATACAACGCATCACCAGCCTTAACCCGATCACCACGTTCTGCGTGTACTCGCACTACGGTTCCAGGAAAGCGAGCACGAACATGGCTAACGCTACTCGGGTCCATTACCGCTTTACCGTAAACTTTAACCGTCTGATTAATAAGCCCAGGCCCAACTACTGCGCGCGTTATGCCGGCATTGGACGCAATCTCAGCGGCTATTTCTACACGACCTTCATACGATTCAAATGACCATTGATACGGTTCATTCTGCAGCCTCAACGCAACGTCCACAGCAAACGAATGCGGTTCGCTAATGGTTTCTGTACTTATCCATCGGTCATCCTCATATGTGAAATGTATACGACTTACTTGGCCTTCAAGGCGTGTCAAATCCGCTGTCAGAGTCAACTCTCGATTCTTAACAGGCTTGTTGTCGCGATCCACCCATGCTTGAAACCGTGAACCATCGCCTTGCTCTAAAAGATACATCTCTACACTAATAGCGCCGTCTACCAATAACTTGCCGCCACGCGAGCCTTCGTCATGCTCATCATGTGCCCCAGATGCTTGGTGGTCATCGTGATGCGGATCGTCGGATCCAGCAAAAGCGACAATGTTGGTTGTTGTCGCCGGCAATAGGCACGCTAGGATTAGCCAACGCCAAGCTCGTACCTTGCGTGTCTGTGCTATTAACGATTGATGTGTCATTGTGATACTCCTTGAATTTGTTCGACTGAGTTAGTCCGGACCTCGCTCAATGGCGTTGCCGTCAGTTGCTCAATATCTGCGCCATAGCGCAAGACCGCAGAGGCAGCGTCTATTAAAGTGCGACGTGCGGATATCAGCTCCTGTCGTGCGGTCAAATAATCCAGATAACTGTATCGACCGTGTTGATAGGCTCTTTGGGTTTCTCTGAGAGCTTGCTCGAGTGATGGAATGATGCTGCTTTGCAGTGCTTTCACAGTAAGAATTGCCTGCTGCCGATTGCTATAAGTATGAAACAGCTGAGTGTGCAAGCTCAGCATCGCGGCTTCCTTTCGCACGGCGACTTCATCACGCGCAGCAACCGCTGACTGCGTCGCTCCACGATTACGTTTAGACGAAAATAGAGGCACACTGAAGCCAGCCATAATCGCCGTGTCATCAGTTTCTTGGAACTGCTTCAGCCCGACCGACCATCGCACGTCAGTATTGGCCTGTGCATTCGCCAAGCGCAACTCGGCGTCCCTTAGCCGCTGCTCCGCAGCAAACACAAGAATCGCAGGGTTTTGTGTAAGTTTTGCGTACAAGGCTTCAAACTCTCTATCCTCACCAAACTGATAAAGGCTTCCCTCGACGCTGGTAAAGGACGGTGTCCTCTCACCCCATAATTCCGCTAATGCAACCCGACGATAGTTCAGCTGCTGCGTTTCAGATGCTGCCGTTAGTCGCGCCTGCCCCGCCGCTGCCCGCGCACGTTGAACCTCCGCTACGGGTACCGCACCAGCATCAGAGCGTTTCTTTACTTCATTTAACGTGTCTTCAGCCAGCCGAGTCGCCACTTGAGCTAGTGTCAGCCGTGCTTGCGCGGCCAACACCTCGACATAACGACGCGTCACCTCGCCGAGCAGATCGAGCGCCTCAGTTTGTTGTCGCGCATCGAGAACTGCACGACTCCCATCCACAACGTTATTACGCGCCAAACGTTTGTCACCCAATTCTAGAATAGACGACAACGACACAGACAGTTCAGCTCCATCAAACCCTTTTGAATCGCCAGTTCCAGCAAAATCTTCGGCACCAAAACCAAGCTCATACGCCGGGGGTAAATTAGCAATATTGCTATCACCGTCTAACAACTTGTGACGAAACTCAAATACCCGCAATAACGGGTTTTGCTCTAATGAACGCTCAATCGCCGTCGCCAATGTCAACGTATTGCCATGTTGCTCAGCCTGCGTTGCTGAACAAACTGACAGAAGCAATAAGCTAACCAAAATTGACCATCGGCGATTTCTCGCACGTGTGTACGCACCATCATTTGGCGCATTTAGTGAATACAGCATTTAGTACTAACCCTATGTTAAAAAAATACAACTGAGCTTCACTGCCACTGACAATGAAGCTCAGAACTGCAAATACAAAAAGGTTAGTGTTTAGGTGGGCGTAAAAATGAAACGACTGGAATCTCGACAACCGACAGGTGGTAATCCAAACGTAACTGAGTCGCTCGTGTAATCGGTTTATTTGAGTAAATCGAAGGAAGCGTTAAATGCACACAACAGGCACAGTCACTGCAATCTACACAACAATCCATTGTTGCAATCAGTGCGTTATCACTGCTCGCTGCTTGCTCTAGCACCGCGTCCGTTGCGACGTCATTTTGGAGTGACTCAGACTGATATATCGACTCGATACTACCTGCATCACATTGGTCAAATGCAGCAACATTCGCGAATGCAGACTCCATGCACATCAATAAAACCAGCAGATAAGTTAAGCCTCCGTTGCGCATAGGTATCTATTATCGATTCTCAACATGGTTTCGCTGTAGTGAGTCACGATGATAACAAGTAAATCGTCGATCGGCCAACTAAAGTCATGGCCCAGTCGGGTTGCATACCGGCCTGACTCCGGTAGTTATAAGTAAAGAGTAGCTAGGTTTGAGTTGTAGACAGAATAGCTGTTCAGGTCGCCGGAATTACCGCGCTTAGAAAACAACTCAAACCAAAGGCTTGTAAACTACTGAATGCGATACAAAGCACATATTTTATTGCCTGACGGGTCACGCAGATAGGCAAGATACAGTTTGCCACTCGCGCCTTCACGAACACCAGGAGGGTTTTCACAGGCGGTGCCACCATTTTCAAGACCAGCGGCATGCCATGCATCGGCAACCTCAGGACTCTCAGCGGCAAACCCAAAGGTGCTGCCATTGCCATGAGACGCAGGCTCACCATCAATTGGTTTCGTCAGAGCGAATACACCAGTTTTGGTGAAATAAAAGCATCGCCCCATGTCATCCATGACGCCAGGTTTGTGGCCCATGGTAGCTAAAATAGCATCGTAGAATTTCTTTGATTGCTCGACGTCATTGGCGCCAAGCATGATATGACTAAACATAGTGGTATCTCGCTTTTGGTATTAGTTTGTGGCCAAGCACGACGCTAGCCGGAAGTTAGCATAATCACTCGCCGTGACGGCTGAGTATAGTAGCGCATAGCGATGCACGAGGGAATATCAGCCTAGTGTCAATTCATGCCCGATCAGCTCATCGCATAAACACAATAACACTTCATTGTTGCGGCGCTGACCCAGTAAACCCATCTATATCGAGGTAGTAAATATAGTCATGCCCTCTTTCACTATCTGCGATCAGTGATCCGCGACGCGCTGTTTTTTGCACCATTAGTTGCTGTAAACCGCACTCACCCATACCTGGACACAACCAAACCTCTCCGCCCAAGGCTGAGTCAATAAGGATGTGCGTAAAGCTAGGCCCAACATGCCTTCCCTCGAAATCCTGCTCAGGAATCATAAAGCTTGGCCGGATTTTAGGTGTGTGCAAATTTCCCGCGAGGCCAATCACCTTGCCCTTTTGCGATAACGCCTCTATTTCAGAACCCACCACAACAGTACGATTCTCTCGGAATTTACTTAATTCTATTTGCGAATTGAAATGACGACTACGGTGCTGGAAATGCAAATCGATCAACAACTGGGCCTCCAACTCGACCAAATACATCACCAGATGATACATAGCCACCGAGGAGCGACCATCCTCAAATTCACCTTTGCGCCAAAATTCATCGCTAGACTCTCTGGCGGCACTGGGCATTTCAAGCGACACAATGACCCGCTCATTGGCATGCGTCACACTAAAATCGACAAGGCATTTGAAAAACGCCGGCGTTTCAACGGTGCCGTGTAATTCACCAATCAACAGATCGTCAAAGTTCAGAAATTGCCGCAGCAAATCGGCACTCGGACACTGGTAACGTGCCAATTTAGGGTCCTGCGTCACCTGTAACGTGCCGGCAATCACTGTTTGTGCTAGTAAGCCAAGCATTAAGGTTAAAGCGCACCGCATTAGAGACTTCATTTATTCATCCTTGCTCTATTAGTCTATGTAAGTTTACCTCATGCTGACTGAGCATACAGCGACCACAGCCGCTTTATGCCCAGCACAACAACTTGCTTTATCACTACCGCGCGGCAAAAAATCGTCGCACACATTCAGCGGTTGATTCAGGCTGCTCCAAATGCAACATATGCGCCGCATCTTCAACTAAAAAGTAGTCACTAGCAGAGACTTTCAATACTTCCATCGATTGCTTGATTCTGCCGAGCTGATTGAATTTTCGATACAGGCTGGATTGCTCGGCCATAACGATACCAACTCGAGCAGTAATTTCGCGCCACACCGCCAATGTATCATCAAAGTTATAGCGCACTGGATTAGCATAGCGGTGCTTGTGATCATGCTTCAAGCGATACGCGCCATCTTCCCCAACAGGCGTTCCCCAATGCACAGCTAATTCATCAACAATCGGTTCCGGTAGGCTGGGATTGCCCGCTCGAATAGATCGTTTCAGCGCTTCGATGTTAGGATAAATCTTAACCGACTCGCCACTCAATATTTGTGTCATCCACTGCCGATATTTGCCAGGCGCTTCATGACTTTCGGTTGGTGCCATGCCCAAGGCTTCCAAACTCAACACGCTCGCCACCCTTTCTGGGCGAATACCGGCATACATCATAACGATATTGCCACCCATACTATGCCCTATCAGCCTAGCCGGTCGGTCAGGCGTGTAGTGATTAAGCAGCTCATCTAAATCAGCAAAATAGTCGGCGAACCAGTAGCCGCTAGCATGGTCAGAATTACCAAAGCCGCGCAAATCCGGCGCAATAATATGGTACTCATCGACCAATTTTTCGGCCACGTGATTAAACGTGGCACCACAATCCATCCAACCGTGAATGAGAATCAAAGTAGGATTTGAACTATCACCCCACTCCTGCACGTGATAGTTCAATCCGCGAATGTCTAGCTGAGTCGTTTTGCACTCACTATTAGGCAACGTCATTAATTCCCCAGACAGTCGAGTGATAAACCAACTACTTTTTGCATTACGCGCACCACTTGGTTGCTGTAGCCAGCTTCGTTGTCATACCACACATAGAGTACAACTCGAGAACCGTCAGCAATAGTGGCGCCACCGTCGACTACGCCAGCATGAGTCGACCCAACTAAATCAGACGACACGACTTCGGTCGAATAGGTAAAGCCAATCTGCTCTTGCAACGGCGAGTGATAAGAAATCTGCCGGAACGTTTCATTCAGCTCTTCCACGGTAACTTCTTGCGACAAGTTCAAGTTCATCACAGCCATAGAAACATTCGGCGTCGGCACTCGAATAGCATTGCCAGTCAGCACTCCAGACAATTCTGGCAACACCTTAGACACCGCTTTGGCGGCACCGGTAGAGGTGATCACCATGTTCAATGGCGCGCTACGACCGCGGCGTTCGGCACTGTGATAATTATCGATCAAGTTTTGATCATTAGTGTAGGAGTGAATGGTTTCAACATGACCACTTACAATGCCATATTTGTCGTTAATCACTTTAAGCGGCGGTACAATTGCGTTGGTGGTACATGACGCTGCGCACAAGATTGTGTCAGCGGCCTCGATCATGTCGTCATTGATGCCATACACAATATTTTTAATGTCACCTTTGGCTGGAGCAGTTAACAACGCCTTGGAGATTCCTGGGCAAGATGTGTGTTGCCCCAAACCAGCTTCATCTTTCCAAATACCGGTATTGTCAACTACTAGCGCGTCTTGAATGCCATACACGGTGTAATCAATCTCGCTCGGACTATTGGCGTAAATAAACTGAATAAAGTTACCGTTAGCAATAATCGCTCGTGCTTCCACATCAACTTTAATTGCCCCGTCGAACTCGCCATGAACTGAATCGCGACGTAATAATTCAGCGCGCTTCTCTAAATCTAAGCCCACATCACCCTTGGCACGCACCACCACACCGCGCAATCGCAGTTTAGCGCCGGTGCCTGTTCGGTCGATCAATAAGCGCGCTAACAAACGTCCAATTCGTCCAAAACCGTACAGCACAACATCATGTGACTCACGCTCTTCGGCAGTAGCCTCGCCAAGCAATTGTTTGAGTCGGCGAGTTAAAAAGTCCTGCATTGACTCATCGCCATCTTGCGACAAATACTCATGACAGAGTTTACCAAGGTCTAATCGACAAGGCCGCAAGTCCATCAGCTCGATTAATTGCAGCATCTCGAAACTCTTTTTCATATCCAAGGCTTTGCCGACAATCAAGCGCCCATGCAAATGTGCTTTGATGATTGTAATGGTGGAGGTGTTGACAATCTTCTGGCCAAAAACTCGGACCACGACACTGGGGCCTCGATACAAGGAACCAAGAAGGGGAACCATACTTTCGGCGAGCGCCTGACGCTCATTCCAATTTACCAAATACTGCTGACTGACTTCGCGAGTCATATTAGCCTCTTTCGAATAGACGTGTTTGTAGGTACCTAGGTCGCGGCACGCACAGCGGCAACGATCGGATCTAGGTGGCTTTTTCGTGGACTTCGAATTATATAGAAATCACCCCAAAACACTATGCGTGGAGCTGATTTTGAATATAAAAAAAGCCCCAAGACCTAGATCTTGGGGCTTTTCTCAGATCAGTGAAGCACTTGAATTACAAAGCGCCTACTAATTCTGGAACAGCTTCAAATAAGTCTGCAACCAAACCGTAATCAGCAACCTGAAAAATAGGTGCTTCTTCGTCTTTATTAATTGCGACGATCACTTTACTGTCTTTCATACCAGCCAAGTGCTGAATGGCGCCTGAAATGCCAACCGCAATATACAAGCTCGGCGCAACGACCTTACCCGTCTGACCAACTTGGTAATCATTCGGCACGTAGCCTGCATCAACGGCAGCGCGCGATGCGCCAACAGCCGCACCTAATTTATCTGCTAAGTTTTCGATGATTTTAAAGTTCTCAGCACTACCCACACCACGTCCGCCAGAGACTACAATCTCGGCAGCACCGAGATCAGGTCGTGCGGACACTGTGAGTTCGCGACCAACTACTGACGTAGTTCCGCTGACCGCGGCTGCATCAATGCTAACCACTTCGGCAGAACCGTCGGTGCCGGCAGCGTCAAAACCAGTTTGGCGAACCGTTAATACTTTAGTGGCATCAGAGCTCTGAACTGTTGCAATCGCGTTACCCGCGTAGATTGGACGAGTAAATGTATCAGCCGACTCAACGCTAATGATGTCGGATATTTGTGACGAATCGATCAGCGCCGCTACACGTGGCAACATATCTTTACCTGACGTAGTTGATCCGGCCATGATGTGCGAGTAGTCACCAGCAAGGCTCACCACTAAGTTTGCCACTTCTACCGAAACACCATCTTTATAGTGATCTGCATCGGCATGCAACACCTTGGTAACACCAGATATCTTGGCGGCTTGAGCAGCTACATCACCGGCACCGCTGCCAGCTACCAGAACATGGACATCGCCACCAATCTGGGTTGCCGCCATAACCGTATTAAGCGTAGAGGCATGCAACTCTGCATTGTCGTGTTGTGCTATTACTAACGTAGTCATAATTTTCGCCCCTTAAATAACTTTTGCTTCGTTCTTGAGTTTGTCGACTAATTCTTCGACTGAACTCACCATAATGCCCGCTGAACGCTCGGCTGGTGGACTGACGCTTAATACCGTTTGGCGCTTAGTCGCATCAACACCCGTATCTGCCAGCGCAATCACATCCAAAGGCTTTTTCTTGGCCTTCATGATATTTGGCAAAGTTGGGTAACGTGGCTCATTCAAGCGCAAATCAGTAGTCACCACCGCTGGTAAAGGAATCGACAGGGTTTCTAAACCGCCATCAATTTCACGAGTGACTTTAGCGTTATCGCCATCAATAACAACTTCCGAAGCAAATGTCGCCTGTGGCCAATCCAGTAACGCGGACAACATTTGACCCGTTTGATTATTATCACCGTCGATCGACTGCTTACCAGTAATGACCAAGCCGGCGCCTTCTTTCTCGACCACGAACTTCAAAATCTTAGCAATCGCGAGCGGCTCAACATCGTTGTCGGCATCAATGCGAATAGCGCGATCAGCGCCCATCGCCAAACCAGATCGAATTACTGTGTCAATTTCAGCCGACCCAACACTCACCAAAACCACTTCCGATGCAACACCCGCTTCTTTTAAGCGAATCGCTTCTTCCAAAGCAATTTCACAAAATGGATTTAGTGACATCTTTACGTTGTCGGTATCAACACCGGAGCCGTCGCTCTTTACGCGGATGCTTACATAGGCATCTATAACGCGTTTAACTGGGACTAAAACTTTCATTATCTACTCCAAATAAAGAATTGCTTATGCAAGGCGATGTGCGAACAGAGCGCCGAGTCTGGACAGTTTAGGCGAAGCGACATCACATTTCAATTAATGTCGACATTTTTACTATTTATGCATCACATAAAGCTAATAAATAGCATTTATTATAAGAAATGTTGACATTTTACGGATATAACACTATTTTCCAGCGTTATGAGCCATGCACCTTCTTTTGCCAACACCTTAAGCAGCGAACTCACCGATACGTTGAGGGACGCGATCATTACTGGTGAGATTCCGCAAGGCGCTAAATTAAGCGAAACCAAACTTGCTAAAGAGTTGGACGTTAGCCGCGGACCGCTTAGAGAAGCGATACGGCGGCTTGAAGGCATGAATCTAATCCAACACATTCCACAACAAGGAGCTAGAGTAGTTACCTTGAGCATGGAATTGGTGTTGCAGATATACGAAACACGTGAAGCACTAGAGAGCAAAGCGGTGGCGCTGGCGGCCTTAAACATGAGTTCGCAAGAGATTGATCAGTTACACCGATTAATCGACGCCCAGAGTAAACACATGCGCGAGAACTCGGGAGCGTTTATACCGGCCGAAAGCGATTATGCGTTTCATGAAACCATCATCCGCGGCAGTAAGAATAAGGTGATCGAAGCCGCGTTGCTGCGCGAGCTGTATAATTTAATTAAGATGTTTCGGTATCAAAACGAATTTGCCCGCAATAGCTCGACCAACTCATTGATCGAGCATCGGCAAATTGTGTATGCCATTGAACTGCGCGACGCACAACTTGCCGAAGTAACCATGCGTCGCCATATTGTGCACGCTAGAGAACGAATTCAACGTCGCATGTCGGCGTCCGCCATCTAAGCCGTGGCAATTAAACAATTTTTTATGAATGACTAGTCTGGAGAAAACCATGAGTGATGCAGCCCCTGAAATCCAACGCGAAAGCATGGAATACGATGTCGTTATTGTTGGTGGTGGACCAGCTGGTATGTCCGCGGCAATCAAATTAAAACAACTCGCCGACGCCAAGGGCAAAGAGATCACCATCTGCTTACTCGAAAAGAGTGCCGAAGTTGGTGCTCATATTTTATCCGGCGCGGTGATCGAGCCACGCGCACTCAACGAATTACTACCTAATTGGGAAGAACTTGGCGCACCGCTGAAAACACCAGTCAAGCGTGACGAATTACATATGTTCAATGAGTCAGGATCCATTAAGTTCCCCGGCTTAATGATCCCGCCATCGATGCACAACAAAGGCAACTACATTGTTAGTTTGTCCAACGTGGTGCGCTGGTTAGGCGAACAAGCCGAAGCACTAGGCATTGAGATCTACCCTGGTTTCGCGGCGGCGGAAGTACTCTATCACGAAGATGGAAGTGTCAAAGGCGTGGCAACACCAAACAATGGCGTAGATGCCGAAGGCAAGCGTAAGCCATCTTTCGAGCCGGGCATGGAACTGCATGCCAAATACACCGTTTTTGCTGAAGGGTCGCGCGGCCAATTAGGTCGAGAACTGATGGCTAAGTTTGACCTAAATCAAGAAGCAGACGCACAACATTACGGCATAGGCTTTAAAGAGTTATGGGAAGTGAAACCAGAAAATCACGAGCCCGGCAAAGTGGTTCATGGCTCGGGCTGGCCGCTTACCAAAGGTTCGACTGGCGGCTCATTTTTGTACCATTTGAATGACAACATGGTGACACTAGGCATTATTATCGATCTGAACTACAGCAATCCGTATCTCAGTCCATTCGACGAATTCCAGCGAATGAAACATCATCCACAATTCGCGTCGGTGCTAGAAGGCGGTAAACGCTTAGGCTATGGCGCTCGAGCTATTACCAAAGGCGGCTGGAATGCGCTCGGAAAGTTAAGCCTGCCCGGCGCACTGCTAATTGGTTGCGATGCTGGCACGCTTAACTTCGCCAAAATCAAAGGCACACACACGGCTATGAAATCGGGCATGATCGCCGCGGAAGTATTGTTTGAGCATTTATCAAACGATGGCGCGGCAGGTCAAACTTTGTCACAATTCGACACCGCATTTCGTGCATCATGGGCGGGCAAAGAGCTTAAAAAATCACGTTCTTTTGGCCCAGCGCTACACAAATTTGGCGCTTGGATGGGCGGCACGTATAACTATATCGACCAAGTGCTTGGTGGAATACTACCAACCTTGCGGGACAATACCCCCGATCATTTACAGCTCAAGAAAGCCGCTGATAGTGAAAAAATTGCCTACCCAAAACCAGATGGAAAACTGAGTTTCGACAAGCCTTCTTCGGTGTTCTTATCCAACACATATCATGATGAAGATATCTTTTGTCATTTAACACTCAAAGACCCCAAGGTGGCGATTGAAGTTAATTACAATGAATATGCATCACCTGAGCAACGTTATTGCCCAGCCGGCGTGTATGAAATCATTGGCGAAGATGTCGGCGAACCTAAACTGCAGATCAATAGCCAGAATTGCATCCACTGCAAAACCTGTGATATCAAAGATCCTACTCAGAACATTGTTTGGATCGCGCCCGAAGGTGGCGGCGGCCCGAGCTATTCAAACATGTAACTTAAACCACTCACTGGCTTCAAGCGGCGATACGTGTCGTCGCTTGTGCTAGCGGCTGATAATGTTTGAGCTGGGCAGCGTGTTTATCACAATCTTTTAGATAGCTGACCATCTCATGATGTAAGCGATTGGCCAAACTTCGCAGTTCTGGATCTGAACTTTGCTCGGCGTGAGCATATACCCAACTCACTAGGTTTTCGTCGCGCAACGATACCTCCAGACCAGCAGATGCTTTAACCAACCGGCTATATTTTAGTAATATAGACAGGCAGGTGCTATTTAGGCTGGTAACTTGTATTTCATTGGCAGATTGATTCATGATAATTGTCCGATGTGAGTGGTGACTTATCCATGCACAATAGACTAATTTTGCCAGACATTCTGTCAACAACTGTCAACTCAACGAGAGTGGACTAACCCGCACCTCAGCTTACCACTAACAAGACCGAACAATATCCAACCATGTTTGAATTAACCCGTCGCGGCCATAAGCTTGGCAATGCACCTAGCGAAAATACACCACAAACGCGCACCAATAAATCGGCCTGGCAAGCCGGATATGTCAGCCTGTTACCAGCCGTGTGCCACGACCAGATCCCTCTCAATTTCGACTCAATTCAGCAGTCAGAGACATTAGTCCAAGCAATTCTTAACGAAGAACAATGCGATCAAATACTTGACCATGCACCTTACCGATCGAGACTCGAACCGATGTTTGAGAACCTCGGAAGCGCTATCAATGAAGGCGATGATCAAGAAATCGAAACCGTATTGTTTGATGCAATGGACGATGAAAACTGTATTGCCGAAGACTTGTGGATGAAGGTTTCTTGGCTATCCTTTCATGACGAAGACGCCTCTTTACGATTTCGATTCTCGTTTGGCATTGACCTTGCAGAAGACGTCGCAGCGGACCCTCACCGACAAGAATACGCGGCGAAACTTGCCGACGCAGTATTCCCCGAGTCGACCATCATCACCGACAACCCAACGCTATTGCGCAAATTAGAAGAAATCGTTGATTCACCATCGATACGTTTTGTAGAACGAATTGTCTATTTCAATGCGCCGAGTGGCGGCGCATATCTGCACCACGACCTTGAGCGCGGCCATGCTGGTGTGGTTTACGCACAACTCACGGGGCATACGTATTGGTTAGCCCTGCCACGCTCGGCTTTAATTGATGAAATCATAGCGTTCGTCGACGCAAACAGTCTGCCATCGTCTATTAGCAGCGAGATGCGTACCGAGCTAATTCTATTGGTTAAACAACCAATACGCCTCGCTCAAGAGCTAGATAGCTTCGCCAATTCTAGCTTGATTCACCTCATCAACGAGACTCAAGGGTTTGTACAACACCTTCTTGCTCGAGGCTTTGGCACCCATGTCGCACCTGGTGACGTACTACTTCTACCGCAAACCAATGTGGAGTCCTGCTGCTGGCACTCAGTATTCTGTGTTGGAGATGAAATGGGCCAAGCGTTGTCCTTTGCTATTCGTGTTGATAACTGACTACGGCAACCACGGGAAACGTTGATTCACCTCACTCATCCAATCGACAAACAGCCTAACCCGTGTCGACAGATGGCGATTTTGTGGGAACACGGCGTAAATACCCCGGACCGGGTACGATTGATAATCCGGCAAAACCTGCTGTAGTGCACCACTTTGTAAGTCTTCCCACACGGCAAAAATCGGCAACACGGCAATTCCAAGACCCTGCTTACATGCCGCAACTTGCATCGGCGCACTATTCCCAGCAAACGCTCGTCTCAACTTCACCGAGCCATGCTCGCCACTTGGGGCAATGTAGCGCCAGTCTTCGGTTTGACCATGCTTGGTATACACCACCGCAGGATACTCAGCGAGCTGCTCTATGCGATCGATAGGGCCATACTTAGCGACACAGTCTGGTGCAATACACATAACCAAAGGACAGTCGCCTAACTTACGCGCCACCAATGATGAATCCTTTAGGGTACCAATACGAATCACCACATCGAAACCCTCCCCGATCACATCGACCCAGCGGTCATCGAAGTCTACTTCCAGCGCGACATCTGGGTAACGCTGGGCAAACTCGGCAATCGGTCCGGCTAAATATTGGCTACCAAACGACATTGGCGCGTTCACCTTCAGCCGACCGGTTGGACAGGCCTTAAGCTCTTGGATCGTTTGCTCGGCTTCGGCTAGGTCATCGATCGCTTTTTCGACACGCTCAAAATAGATCGCGCCCTCCTCCGTTAACGTGACTTTACGCGTTGTGCGATACAGCAGCTTGACCCCCAAGGCCTCTTCAAGGGCTTGAACCTGCTTAGTTACGGCTGGACCCGACACCCCTAGTTTACGCGCCGCGCCGGCAAAACTCTCGTGCCGCACCACCTCAATAAACATTTCAATTCGAGAAATCAGCATAGATTGATAACCTATAGTTATTAATTATTTGCATTTTTTACCTATTATCAAAGCGTTTGTAAATAGATAAAGTGATAACCATGACAGAGGGCGAGTTCGTTATACCTTACTTCAACGCACTTCAGCTCAACAATACTAAACGGCACAAGCAATTAACCTTTACGGAATATCATTATGAACACATCTTCTAACGCGACTGCAGCAATGCTACTCAGACTCACGCTCGGTACCATTTTATTAGCCCATGGGTTATTGAAATTGTTGGTCTTCACTTTAGCTGGAACGGTCGGCTATTTCGAGAGCCTAGGACTACCAGCAATCGCCGCGTACTTAACCATCTTCGGCGAACTTGCCGGTGGCGCAGCACTTATCTTAGGCCTTTACACACGCCTAACCGCGCTTGCCACCCTACCTATATTGGTCGGAGCCACTTGGGTACACCTTGCTAATGGCTGGGTATTTAGCAACCAAGGCGGCGGTTGGGAATTTCCCTTACTACTAACGATGCTAGCGGTGATTGTAGCGATACAGGGTGCAGGTAAGTTTGCGCTACGCAAGCTGCCGGTAATCGACGCCTGGATCCCAAATGCAGTTAAATCATAACGCTGGGTTGCGCACTACAAACATTATTAGAATCAAGAGGTCACCATGATTAACACCGTACCATTTAAATCATTAGGCCATGCTAACCATGGCTGGCTCAATGCTCGGCACCACTTCAGTTTCGCCGAATACTACAATCCTAAACGCATGAACTTCGGCGTATTACGCGTGATTAACGACGACATTATTAAGGCGGGAGCGGGCTTCGGACTGCATCCACATCAAAATATGGAGATCATCACCTTTGTACGACGTGGCGCTATTACGCACCGCGACAATCAAGGCAACGAAGGTCGCACCGAGGCTGGTGACGTCCAAGTCATGAGCGCGGGAACCGGCATTTATCACTCGGAATATAACTTGGAAAGCGAAGACACACAGCTGTATCAGATCTGGATTGAGCCGAATAAGCTCGGCGTTAAACCTCACTGGGACGCTCATGAATTTCCAAAAAACGATACCGATGCTTTGCAATTACTGGTGTCTGGCGACGGCCGTGCTCCATTGCAAATCAATCAAGATGCGGATGTTTACGCCGGACGACTAAGCGCTAACACACGCGTCAGCCAGCGGCTGAAACATCAGGGCTATTTATTGGTTTCGTCAGGGTCGGTACAACTCGGCGACGTGTTGCTGGAGCAAGGCGACGGCGCTGAGATCACCGACCAAAAACAAATTGAATTGTTAGCCCATAGCGACGCCCAAATATTGCTACTCGACATACCGAGCGAGAACCATGCCGCGACGCATTAATAAACACTAAAGACTGATCAAACTCATCAATTGGGAGCATTAAAATGAATAGAATATTACACGTCGATGCCAGCGCACGCTCGACCGAATCGACAACTCGAAAGGCCAGCCAACAACTAGTCTCATTACTTGCAGGTCCAGACAGCCGCGTTCAATATCGTAATGCCGACGCCGCACTGCCGTTGTTAAACGAAGCGATGGTCAATGCATATTTTACGCCAGCGGAACAACGAACAGAGGAACAAGAAGCACACATCGCGGAATCTAACCGCATAACCCAAGAACTGATTGATGCCGATTTAATCATCATCGGTGTGCCAATGTATAATTTTTCCGCGCCGGCCGCATTTAAAGCATGGTGTGATTTAGCGGCACGTGCCAACATCACCTTTAAGTACACCAGCACAGGCCCTGAAGGTTTACTCAAAGGTAAGCGCGCTATTGTGGTAACCAACTCTGGTGGCACCGAAGTGCGTGGCGCTCAGGACTTCCTAACGCCATGGCTCAAGCACTTTCTAGCATTCCTTGGCATTGAAGATTCAACCTTCGTCACGGTTGCCGAACTAACAACGAATTCTGCAACCGTATTGGCTGCAGTAGCCGAAACAGCTCGTCAAAATGCCGCCTAAGAGATTCATCGTGTGCTCTTTATTTTTGCGACTTTGACCGCATAAAAACTATATGAACACACTCACTTTTATGATTCTGTGGTGCATTTTATTTGTCCTTTGCTGGCCACTCGCTCTGCTCGCTTTGTTGTTGTGGCCAATCGTTTGGTTGATTTCGTTACCATTAAAACTAATCGGCATTTCAGTTTCGGCGGTGTTTGCCTTGCTTAAAGCCGCGCTCTTTTTACCAGCCCGCCTACTCGGCTGGAAAGACAACCGAGCTCACAACGGCACCAATTAAGGTAAAGGAATTTAATTAGCAAAGCACCCGAACTGATGGTGCTTTGCATTGCAGCGAAGTTCATTCACCACTTAATGTTGTGGTGTTATTCGTCGTGGTGTAATCAATACAAGCAGGCTAAGTCAGTTTACGAATCAATGGTCCGAGCGTCAGACCTTGCACAATGATCGAGAACACGACGATGATATAAGTTAGAAATAATACCAAATCTCTAAATTCGCCCAACGGCAGACTAAGTGCTAAAGCCACTGAAATGCCACCACGCAGACCGCCCCAAACTAATATTTTGACTAAATGCGGCGCTATTTGAGCACGTAAACCGATCAACCTAATCGGCATACCAACACTGATAAAGCGCGCTGCAAGCACCACGACAATCAGAATAAAGCCAGCAATGACCCATTGCGCATCAAATGGAATAATCAACACTTCTAGACCAATCAAAGCAAATAGAATCACGTTGAGAATTTCGTCAATCAGTTCCCAAAAATCATCGATACTTTGACGTGTCTGGTCAGACATCGCATGCTGACGCAATACATTACCAGTAATCAAGCCCGCCACCACAACGGCGATTGGGCCAGAAGTATGCAAGTACAACGCCAAGCCATAACCCCCCATGACCAACGCAAGCGTTATCAACACCTCTACTTTGTAATTGTCGATACTGTTGATTAAATAGTAACCCAGCGCACCTAATACCAAGCCAAACAGAACACCACCAATCGCTTCTTCGGCAAATAGCAGTGCAACGTGACTGACTGTGATTTGTTCAGGATGCTGTAGTAACAATAACAACACCATAAACACCACAACGCCAACCCCATCATTAAATAATGACTCGCCGGCGATGGTTGTCTCAAGCTCTTTGCTAACACCCAAACGTTTCACTGTTGCCATTACGGCGATTGGATCAGTCGGCGAGATAAGAGCACCAAACAACAAGCAATAGATATATGGTAGGTGGCAGTTTAATATTGCCAGTAGATAATAGGCCGCAGTCCCCACCAAAAAGGTCGAGGTACAAACGCCCACAGTGGCTAGACTGATGATGATCCACTTCTGATCACGCAAGTCAGACAAATTGACATGCAATGCACCAGCAAACAACAAGAAACTCAGCATGCCGTGCAGCAACGTCTCGTTAAAATCAATGCCGCCGAGAAGCTGCTGAGCCGCTGAATGAAAATCGCCCAAACCAAGCAAATCCAAAACGGTTACCAATAGCGACACCAGTAAGGCAATCACCATCACTCCAATCGTCGTCGGCAACCCGATAAATCTATGATTTATATAGGCAAATAGCGCGGACACACTAATCAGAACTGCCGCAATATCAATAATATTGTACACGGGATTACAGCAACTTCTCGATGTCAGCCCGCATACCTTCAGGCTTGTCGGTTGAGGCATAACGCTTCACAACTTCACCGTCCCGATTAATTAAAAACTTGGTGAAATTCCATTTAATTGATTCAGAACCTAAGACGCCACGCGCTTCCTTTTTTAGGTACTTAAACAAGGGATGAGCCTTGCTACCATTAACATCGATTTTCGAAAACATCGGAAACGAAACACCATAGTTCAGCTGACAGAATTCTTCGATCTGCCCATCGGCTCCCGGATCTTGCGAACCGAACTGATTGCAGGGAAAGCCTAATATCACCAAACCTTTCGCTTCTAAATCATTGTACAAACCTTCTAAACCTTCAAACTGAGGTGTGAACCCGCACTTACTAGCGGTATTCACAACGACCAAAACTTTACCCTCAAAGTCGGCAAGGCTGATTTCTTCACCACGAATATTGGTGGCGCTGTATTCATAAATTGACATATTAAATCTCCCGCTCTTCGCGGATTCCAAAACTAATGTAATGTTCTATAGCCGCAGACTCAGTAGTGATACCCGCCGCGCTAAGGTCTTCGTGAAGGGCTAAATAGCGACGCCAGTCAAATCCCGACGGCGCTTCAATTTTATATGCCCTTGGCACCGTCTCAAAACGTCCAAATTCGAGATAATGGCGAATCACCAAACGCTCGTTATAAAACACATCGGGGGTCAAATCCGGATTTAGCCGCAGGTACATTTGCCAATCTAAATCCGCCGGAACCAAGTGAATTTCCTTTGACGCTGGCCGTTCAGGCACATCGTTTGCGTCGTAGTTGAACAATTCAAAATCAGCCGCGTATATTCGCTGCACGAGTTCGCGCGCTCGAGCACTGCGATAGAAGTCTTGTGGCTTAGGCGCAAAGACTAATTCATCGAGTTCTGCCACGGTTAGTTGCGCGGCATCGGCATAGTCCACTTCACCGTAAAACGACGAATTGTGTTTGGACGATTGTGCCAGTTTTGTTAAGGCGTGATCAAGTTGCGCCTTATCATGTTTAAACACACGCTTAAACACGTGCTCAGAGTGGCGCTTAAAACCACTGATATCGCCATAATACTGTACACCAAAAGCACCATTTGGCTTTTGGCCGAACCATTTATAACGACGACTAGCGTTGGTCACCACGGGACCAGCATACGCAAAGTAAGCTTGTGACTGGACGTGCTCATCTCGGTGACTATCCGGCACGCTTTCTAGATACTCCAAAAACTCAATAAAGTTATTTGGCAAGGCATCCACCGGTGGATCGCGATCGAGCATAGCCTGCATGCCAGCATTACGGGCATAAACGTATTGATCCAGATAGGCACTAACGATGCGCAGATATGGGTTACGCGTAATCGTGTAGGTAAAGTAATCGCTGTAGTCGCGATCAGCCTGATAAGGCTGTATTTCATGCAGGTTGTGATAATGGTCGAGTGACGCTTGCTGAGTATCGCTCAGTTCATTCTTATGAACCTCCAAATACAATTTTCGCAGCGACGTGCACCCCGACTTTGCCGAATACAGCAAAATGTAGCGATATTTATCATTGACCACTGGAATCATGTCAGCCTCCGGTGGCGCTCATATGGCGCATAATCGTAATGTCATTCGGATCAAAGGTATGCTTTTCAGGTTTACGTTGCATGGCCTGCATAATAGCGGATTGCAGCTCGTCGGGATTGTCGCGCACGATTGCGCGTAGATCTAATGAGTGCTCATTTCCCAGACATAATAGTAATTGGCCTTCGGCAGTAACCCGCACTCGATTACAGCTCGAGCAAAAGTTATCGCTCATTGGCGAGATGAATCCAACTTTGGTATCACTATCGGCTATCTGCAAATAGCGCGCTGGACCGCTGGCTGCATCCTTGTAATTTGATGCCTGCAGGCAAAAGTGTTCAGCTAACTGTTGGCGTACTGAGGCGTTATCTAGTGCGGTATCGACTCGGTCATGACTACTGATTTCACCTAACGGCATTTCTTCGATAAACGCAATATCTAAGCCGTTATCAACCGCAAATTGAGTTAATTCAACGACCTCATCATCATTGGTTCCTTTCAGTACCACCACATTGAGCTTAATTTTTTCGAAGCTCGCTTGTCGCGCCGCTTGAATCCCACGCAGCACGTCATCTAACTGCCCAAACCGCGTCAAAGTGGTAAATCGTTCGGCACGTAAGCTATCGATACTAATATTGATTCGACTCACTCCTGCGTCACGCAACGGCACAGCATATTGATCAAGCAATACACCGTTTGTGGTCATCACCAATTCACGCAAGCCGTCTAACTTTGATAAGTTTTGCGCTAACGTAAGTAAACCATTACGAACCAAAGGTTCACCGCCAGTTAAACGTATTTTCTCTACACCTAATGCTACAAAGGCCTGACTAACCAAGGCCATTTCTTCCAACGACAGTACCCGTGATTTCGGCAAAAAAGTCATGTCCTCGGCCATACAGTAGGTACACCGCAAATTACATCGATCAGTCACCGATAAACGCAAATAGCGTACCGTGCGACCAAACCCATCGACTAGTTGTCCCTCACTCATAGCACACCTCCGCGAAGCGGAAAGTAATCAACTAACTGTCCACACGCAATCGATTGATCCACCGATTGTCGAACCAAGCCATCTGCCCAAGCAAGAGACGACATAACACCACTGCTCAAATTGGCAAACGGTTGCGCCGTTAGTACACCATCGGATTCACGTATTAGACGGACCCGCAGGTATTCCTCACGCAAGGTCACCGGCTTATCAAAACCAGAGCGAATCGAGTAATAAGTAATATCCTGTGCCGCTTCACCTTGTAAAGTACGCAGCAGTGGCAGCGCTAATAGTTGAAACACCACATAAGACGACACAGGGTTGCCCGGCAGCCCCATAAACGGTGTGCCATCAATATGACCATAGGCAACGGGTTTGCCCGGCTTCATCTGCACTTTCCAAAGCTGCAGCTCACCTAGTGATTCAACGGCGGGCTTAATATGATCTTCCTCACCAACCGACACTCCACCACTGCTCAACACAACATCAGCGAGAGATGCTGCACGCGCAAGACCCGCTTGAGTTGCCGCTAAGGTATCTTCAACGATTCCACAATCAATCACTTCAAAACCCAGCAATTCGCAGAGCCCGCGCAGCAAGGGACGATTTGAGTTGTATATTTGCCCAGCCTGCAACGGCACACCTGGTTCAACTAATTCGTCGCCACTGGAAAAAATAGCCACTTTAAGCGGCTTAAACACGCTAACGTCCGATTGACCTATCGACGCCAACAAGCTCAAGTCGACCGGCGTTAAGCGCTTGCCAGAAGCCACAACTCGCGAACCCAATGCGATATCTTGGCCTTTGGGGCGGATATTTGCGTTCGCACTAGCCGTTTCGAGAAACGTGACGTGCTGTTCGTCGTATTGGCAATGCTCTTGAATCACCACTGCGTCGGCTCCCTCTGGAAGCACACCGCCGGTAAAGATACGAGCAGCCGTTGCAATAGCTAGCGGCTCAGGCGAAACGCCAGCAGGAATGCGTTGCGATATGGCTAATGTAGTGCCCTCACTCACCTCAGATGAGCGAACCGCAAAGCCATCCATCGCGCTATTATCTGACGGAGGAATCGCGAGCGTAGCGGGCACATCAGCGGCTGATACACGCCCTAACGCGGCGGTAACAGCAACCCTCTCAGCATCAGCGCATTGCTCGACAGACGCACAGATCATTTGCTGTGCTTGAGAAACCGAAATCATGCTTTGGCGCGAGTATGTGATACAAAATTACAGGGGCGGAAGCGACTGTCCAGCTGTTCTATCAGGATTCCCTCCCATGCCGTGCGGCAGGCACCAGTGGAACCAGGCAAACAAAACACCACAGTTTGGTTCGCCATGCCCCCAAACGCGCGCGACTGCACAGTGGACGTACCGATATCCGATAACGACAGGTGCCGAAACAGCTCACCAAAGCCATCTATGGTCTTATCAAACAGAGGTAAGAGTGCCTCAGGCGTACTATCGCGCCCAGTAAACCCCGTACCTCCAGTCGTAATAATTGCATGAATCGCTGGATCAGCGATCCATTTGGACACCGCAGCGCGCATCAAATAAATATCGTCAATCACGATTTCACGGGCCGCTAAATGATGCCCCTGTGCAATCAATTTATCGACCAAATATTGACCGGATGTGTCGGTCTCTATGGAACGCGAATCAGACACCGTCAACACAGCGATACTTAGTGGAATCAGAGTAGTTTCTGCTGTCATGTTAAAGCCTAATTTATACCGGTTAATGTGACTTTCAATGTATTTACGAAGTGCCTTGCGAGTTGGGATGCGCATTGCCGTGAGTATTATTAGCGTCACTCGGTTCGCCCCAACGCTTCGCTGCGTCACAGTCTGTCTGCTTCAACCCCAGCCATTGCTCCCCCGAAGTACCAACTTCTTTCTTCCAAAAAGTAGCTTGAGTTTTTAGGTAGTCCATTACAAATTGCGCGCCGTTAAAGGCGTCTTCGCGGTGTTTACTGGCCGCAACCACTAACACAATTTGTTCACTGGCGGCGATCTTACCAACCCGATGCACGACGCGAACCGCATCTAAGGAAAAGCGCTCGCGAGCCTGCTCTACAATATCTTGGCACAACGCTTCCGTCATACCTGGGTAATGTTCCAATTCTAGATAGTCTATGTTTGCGGCCGTCTCAACCTCAACCAGCCCTGCTTGCTGATAATTTTGCGCACTCACAAAGTCTCGCACCAAGCCGACAAACATCACCACCGCGCCAGCATGAGGTGCTGCGGCGCGAACAAAGTCGTAATGCTCAGTCACAGAAAAATCAGTCGACGTAATAATAACGTCCATTAGCCACCTGACACCGGAGGTAAAATGCCGACTTCGGCCCCCTCCTCCAATTGCCCTTGCCATCCGGCATATCGATGGTTAATCGACACCATTGCGCTTTGATCTTGCAGTTCGTTGAGAAGCGCATCAGGTACATAGCCTTTTAAGCCCGTAAGCAGATCACTGGCCAGCGCCATGTCACCAAGCGGAACCTCAACCGAATTAGTCCCAGCCATTTCTCGCAGATGGGCAAAAAATAACACTTTAATCATTCTCTTGAGACTCGCTGCGTTGCCATTCACCGGACTTTCCGCCTTGCTTCTCGAGCAGGCAGGTTGATTCAATTACAATACCTTTATCCAATGCCTTACACATATCATAAACCGTAAGCGCGGCCACCGATGCACCAGTTAACGCTTCCATTTCGACCCCGGTTTGACCATTTGTGGTGCAACGCACGATAATTTCGAGCCCAGATCGATATTCTTCGATTTGTACGGTTACATTCGTCAGCGGCAATGGATGACATAGCGGAATCAAATCACTGCATTTTTTAGCGGCCATAATGCCGGCAATGCGCGCGGTCGCCAGCAAGTCACCCTTAGCCAGTCGTTGCTCACGAATTTGAGTCAGTATAGCGGCGCTCAAGCGCACGCGAGATCGAGCCAACGCGACGCGTTTAGTGGTGTCTTTATCGGACACATCGACCATGTGCGCTTCACCAACGGCATTCAAATGAGAAAAATTTGTCATGCTTTGAATGCTACTTAAAAGGCTTCATTGATACAACAAACAACGGCGGCTATTCAACGATTTAGCATGTATGCCAGTGATCGGACTAAGCATGAAGACAAGCCAATAGACATTAAGCTTCATAAAATAGGCAGTTATTAAAAATCCTCCGCTTAACATTAATTCTTATAAGCAAAACGAGATAACATATAGCAAATTATTCTAAAAATATGTGGGTCGCCGGTTTACAAAAAGGCGATGGCTCTATACCCTTTCGGCGTGAAATATCAAGGCCTAGAGTGGGTTTAACGCAAGCGCTTTGTTAAATCGAAAGACAACCTGACACGCGCCAAACGCGCAGAGAATTTGATGGCAGCAAACATTCAAGAAGTAGAAGTTTTAACCGTACATCACTGGAACGATACCTTATTCAGTTTTACCACAACTCGTGACCCAGGCTTTCGATTTCTAAACGGCCAGTTCATCATGATTGGTCTCATGGTTGACGGCAAGCCATTGATGCGCGCGTACAGCATTGCGAGCGCTAACTATGAAGAGCACATGGAGTTCTTCAGTATCAAAGTTCAAGACGGGCCACTTACCTCTCGTTTGCAGAAAATTCAACCTGGCGACAAGTTACTCACCAGCACCAAGCCAACTGGCACACTGCTGGTAGACAATTTGAAGCCTGGCAAAAACTTGTACTTATTGGCAACCGGTACCGGTCTAGCGCCGTTCATGAGTGTTATTAAAGACCCCGAGGTCTATGAGCGCTACGACAAAGTGATCTTGACGCATGGGGTTCGTGAAGTCTCTGAGCTCGCCTATCAAGACATTATTAATGAATTACCTGAGAATGAATTCTTTGGCGAAATGGTTAAAGGTAACTTATTGTACTACCCAACCGTAACGCGCGAAGACTTCCACACGCAAGGCCGTCTGACTGACGCCCTAACCTCCGGCAAGCTCGCTGAATCCGTTGGCCTGCCGCCGGTGAACGTAGAAGATGATCGCTTTATGTTATGCGGCAGCCCATCCATGTTAAAAGACTTCTGTGTGATTCTAGACGGCATGGGCTTTAAAGAAACCATCCGCTCAGACATCGGCGAATATGTGATCGAACGGGCTTTTGTTGAAACCTAAGCAGTAGAAACCTAAGCAGTAGAAACCTAAGCAGTAGAAACCTAAGCAGTAGAAATCTAAGCAGTAGAAATCTAGGCCGTGAAAAATTAAGCAGCTAAAGCCTCGAGCGTAGTGGCTTAATTACCCGTCATACATCAAAAAGCCCGCATAATTGTGGGCTTTTTTTGTGCCATCACGATAAGTCTATCGGTACTCGATGTCGCACTGGAGACGACTTCACAATCGCCGTATTGGTCTCGGCCAGATCATGAAATGGGTCAAGTATGTCGTCTAATTCAGTAATAGAATAGAGCGCTAAGCGAGCAATAAAGCAATCATCACCAGTAACTTTATCGCACATGGTGAATCTAATTTGTTTCGCCAACATAGCCTCAACTTGTTTCAGTGCGCCGGGGCGCGGCTTAATCCGCACAATAGCTTCAAACGCGAAGCCCAATGCGGCTAAGTCTACCTCCACTGAGAATCCCCGGATCACACCGCGTCGCTCTAGACGCTTAAGGCGTTCATTCACACCGGGCGCCGACATTCCAATCTGCTGCGCTAGTTCCGCAACACTAACACGGCCATCAGTGATGAGTCGTCGTAGCAATTGGCGGTCGACCCCATCCAACTTAACTTTATTATCTAAAGACATAACATTATTTCACCTTACTATAAAAGTAATATTTACATTATTAACTAACTATAGTTATTCTAAAAGCCACTTTTAACTTTTATAGTAGATCCATATAAAAGCCAATTACCACTCCCTTATGAAAATTCGAAAAATCTCAGCTTTCTCCGATGGCGCAACTGGCGGCAACCCTGCCGGCGTTGTGTTGTGCGAACAACTCCCTAGCACGGAATCAATGCAAGCCACTGCGGCAGCCGTAGGGTATTCCGAGACCGTCTTTGCGAGCCCACTCAAAGACTCAAGCGAATGGCGAGTACGTTATTTTTCTCCAGAATCTGAAGTCCCGTTCTGCGGCCACGCGACAATCGCACTGGGCGCTGCCTTGGCTGAACAACATGGTAATGCCACGTATCAACTCAAGCTAAACCATGGGCAGGTCGCGGTAAGTGGCGAAGTCGACGCCGACCGCTTTAAAGCATCACTGATTTCTCCACCGACGCACAGCCAAACCATAGACGCGGCTGAAATCCAAGCCAGCTTAGCTCTATTCGGCTATCAGCAAGATCAACTCGATACGCGTATTGCACCAGCGCGTATTAACGCCGGCGCCAATCACTACCTCTTCGCGCTCAAGACACAGGCTGATTTATCCGCCATGCAATACAGCTTAAGTGAGGGAAGAGCATTTATGCGAGACCGAGATTTAACCACCATAATGCTAGTACAAATACAGAGTCCGCAGCTTTTTTTGGCGCGCAATGCCTTTGCGTCGGGCGGAGTATTAGAAGATCCGGCCACTGGTGCAGCAGCAGCGGCGTTTATGGGTTATCTACGTGACATTGCCTGGCCGAGTGGCGGTCAGATCCAAATCAACCAAGGCGATGATATGGGCGCGCCCTCACGTATCACTGCAGAGCACCTCAAGCACTCAAACCTAAGCGACCCCAACATAAACCGCTCACCGACGCTCGAAAAAAATACTTCAAACGTCGGCGAGTCGATCAAGTTAAGCGGCTTCGCGCACTACATTGTGTGAGCCAATACAACGCTTTATGTGAGCGAGGCAATCAATCTAAATCATTCTTCGCGGCTAACAAGTAAACCAATGGCGCATTCCAATTAATGGCGATCTCATTGGTTGAATAGCTGCACACTGTGTCAGCATAATTAGTCGCGGGTTGATCGCCAGGATACGGGCATTTATCTTGCCGGCCGGTGTGCGGTCCGCCGGCTAAAAACCCAGGCACTGGCACCGGAGTAGCATCGGCAACAGATGGCCGATGATGAATGTTAAGCGGCGTAAGGTCGCCATAGCCGGTCACAAATGAATAACCAGTGGCGTTGCGTCCTAACACGTAGTCGAGCGTGCTAAAAGCGGCGTCTCGATACTTCGTGTCACCGGTAAGACGATAGGCCTGCAACAATAAGAACCCATTATTCAAAATATTCGAATTACTGCCCCATTCAAAATCTGACGCTTCGGCGGCAACCGCATAAGCCGACTCGGTAAACACTTTTACTTGAGTATCTGCAGCTGCAATTAACTTGCCGCTAAGCTCGGCGTACGATTGATCTGACAACAGTTCTTCAGCCCCGTTAATCAACGACGCATAGGCTAGCACAGCAACGCGCGGCCAAGACAAGTCTCCGGACGGCACCACATCATGCTTCAAAAATTCACCAAAATAACGTCGATCTTTAGTCAGCAAAAATAACTCTACCGCCGCCCAAGCAAATTCATCACTGGCATCTTTATCGCCGTATTCGCCAGTTTTGATATCGTCGGGCTGCTGGTACAAAGCTGTTGGATTGTCCGACGCCCACTGGAAAGCCCGAATAGCATTGTCTTTATAGCGCGCTGACAGGCCAGGGAATTGTGTCTCAAACCCCCGCATGATACGGCTCGCAACGGCCATTACCGCTGCATAATCAAGTGCAGCGGTGACCGACTTGCCGATAATGTAACGGTCGCCGTGTTCATCGCTGGGCTGCACATCCATCGCCGAGAATCGTTTAAGAGTTAGCTTGTGATACACACCACCATCCAAATCTTGCATCGACTCCATCCAATCGAGATTCCACTTAATCTCATCGATAATATCCGGAACTTGATTTGCGGATTCTGGAATATCCAGCACCACCGTTTGATAAAAATCCGCGAAATGCTCGTAAGCCGTCAGCAAGGTGTAAGTCGATATGCCTGAGTTAACAATGTACTTTCCGTAATCGCCAGCGTCATACCAGCCTTTAGGTGACGATAAGATGGTGCCTGCCGGACGTGCCTTAGTGGCCGCCGACTCATGCACAATAACGGCCGTATCAGGATGTCCCGCCGCACGCGCATGTTGCCCTGCATACTGTGCTTCAATTGGCATGCCAGAACGATTCAAGTAGTAGGACTTCAGCGCGCCTTTGTGAACACCGCCGAGTACCGTATCACCAATCTCAAACGGGTATGAATCTCCAACCCCAGCTACCCGAACTAGATAACTCCCTGCTTCGCGAAACCCAGAAAAATTTGCTTGTTGCACGGTTTCATTAGAGAACTCCCAAAACAATGGCGCACTCAAGTCGCCGGAGAATACCGTCACGCCATCAGTCACACGCACGACATCGAATTTACTTGCCGCACTGGCGACGTCATCAACCGGCACAATCGCCACTTTGCGTGCAGCAACCGAATAACCGATTTGGTTTACTTTTATTGGCGCACTTGGAGCCGCCGCAGCTGGCTGTATAGCTAGACTGTCTTGCGACTCTCGATTGAGACCAGACTGTGAACCGCAAGCAGTCAACACGATTCCAGTCGCGACCACTGCGCTCCAACGAGTTCGATGCACGAGTGTTCGAAGGTTATATTTCATTATTATTCCTCGATGATGGGTTACTCTCCTCCCCGTTTCACTCTACCTTGAATCAGCGTCGCTGAGAACCCCATTTATCCAACGCCCGATATCTTTTATTTGCGGCATGATTACGTTGTGCTCCATTGGGTATACCTGCCAATTAACCGCATACCCCAGCTCTTTCAGATGCCCAACGCTGGTCTCGCCAAGCGATACCGGCACCACTGGATCGAAACTACCATGGCTGGCAAATATCGGCGTGGTTAAGTTGACAGCCGAATGCGCTTGCTTGCTTTGTTCGGCAAACGGCAGATACGTTGACAGCGCCAAAATACCGCCTAGCTTATGCTGACTACGCAAGCCAGTAAAATACGCCACGGCACCACCTTGGCTAAAGCCAGCAATAATTATGTGGTGACTTGGTATACCGTCGTCAATTTGCGATTGAATCAAGGCTTCTAGCAAGGTTTGCGATTCCGCCATACCTTCAGCATCTTGCTTGTCTTTAATGTCGACACCTTTGATGTCGTACCAGCCCGGCATCCGCATACCACCATTGATGGTAATCGGCCGATCTGGCGCTTGCGGAAAAATAAATCGTATGGCTCGGTCTGTGCGCAAGCTTAGTTCAGGCACGATGGGCGGAAAATCATCAGCGGTAGCGCCTAATCCATGCAGCCAGATTACCGCGAATTCGACCTTGCCTTCGCCATGTACGAGTTCAATAGAGTTTGTTTGAAGGGACATAGTAGATAGTTTTTTATTTGAAGAGGGAGTAGCACTGAAAGCCTGCGTTGCTAACAGCGCGAAGAATAAACTGATCACGGTAGTCATCAACGTGAAGCGCGCCAGACGCGACCAAGTGTGAGGCATAACCAAGCCGCCTAGTTTATGTGCTGCCACGGAAACCCACCGAGAGTGCGATTATTCAGCCGCACCTGAGATTTCACGAGCCAGCAATATCGCAGCTAATTTAGCCCGCTCGAGCAAGCTTTGTAATGAAGATTGCTCACGCGATGAATGGGCACCGGTGCCGTCAACACCTAAACTATCAACGGTCGGCAACCCGACATTTTGCGCAATGGAACCATCAGTCCCACCACCAGAGTAACGCGTGCCGACAATCGGTGCACCAACCAGACTGGATATTCCCATGGCATCTGCGATCAGTTTGTCCACTTGGTCATCTTGCGCCTTAACCGGCCGATGTAGCACTGACCATGATTCAATTGTCGGGAGGTTGGGAAAGCGTTCATTTTGCACGCTCGCCGTTGCGGTAATGCGGTTAATCTCAGCGACTAAGCGCTCGCCCTCACTTTGTGAAGGGAATCGCAAATCGATATACGCATCGGCGCAACCGGCTACGGTATTACGTTTTTCACCGCCTCGCATGACACCGGCGTTCACCGTGACGTTGCTTGAGTAGTCGGTCAAGGCTTCGATATCGATAATTTTATGGGCCAATTCCAAATTGGCCGAAACGCCATCGGCATGTGCTCCACCAGCATGAGACTCACGCCCAATAACTTTCAGTCTAACTTGACCAAGCCCCTTGCGCGCCCGGGTAAATTGATTCGCGCTGGTGCCTTCGAACACCATACCGACATCATGTTGTTGAGCTAAGGCCTCAATCAATTCACGCGACCCAAGTGAACCAATTTCTTCATCACTATTTAGCAATACAGTCAGGTTTGCATGATCGAGCAGCCCTTGCTCTGACAACGCCCGCAAAGCTGTCAACATAACGACAATCCCGCCTTTCATATCGGCGACACCGGGACCATGCAACGTGCCGTCAGGGTCTACTTGTAATGTCTGAAACTCGTCTTCATTTGAAAATACCGTATCCATATGCCCGTTAAGCAATATTTGACGACCGCCGGTAGCCCGTAGCTTAGCCACTAAGTGCGGCGCAATCTCAACATTACCTGCATCGCAACTCAGGGTTGCAATGGGGTCAGAATCAACAGTCTCCGTAGTAAAACCAAGACGGCTCAATTCCGCCGCTAGGATTTCTCGATATTGGTTTAAGCCAACAATATTATCGGTGCCAGTATTAAGCTCGACATGCGCTTTAAGTTCAGCCAACATATTCGCCTGCTGACCATCAATCCATTCCACCATTGCCTGCTCGTTGGTGCTTAATACGGTCTTATTGGGCGTCACATCACCACTAGAGTCATCCGCCATTGCTGGATTAAAAAATGTCGATGCTGCAAACACCAAGCCTGCAATTGCTAGTCTGTGGCGCATTATTTATTGATCTCCAATAGGTTGAAACTTAGCCACCAACATTGGCAACATTACCAAATTTGCAATCAACGCGGTGACCATTGCGATTGCTGTCAACACACCAAAATACATCGTTGGTACAAAGTTTGAGAACACCATAATGAGAAATCCCGCGGTAATCACAATCGTGGTATAGAACATGGCCTGACCAACGTTATTAGTCGCTGAGTCGATCGCCATCGCATTGTTGGCACGAACCGCCATTTCGTCACGATAGCGCGACACGAAATGGATCGAATTATCGACCGCTATCCCCACACTAATCGCGGCAATAGTAATTGTCATCAAGTCCAGTGGAATCGAAAATATACCCATAATTCCGAGTACCACTGCGGCCGAAAACACATTCGGCACAATGCTAATAAGCGCTAATTTAAAACTGCGGAATAACACAATAAACATCAAGAAGATCACAACAAACACAGTCCCTAACGTGAGGATTTGCGAGTTAAACAATGAGTTCAACATATTGTTGTATAACACTAACATGCCTGAAATATTAACCTGCTCGTCAGCCAGCCCGTGTTCTTCCACCAACATACTACGTATGTCTTGAATGAGTTGGTTTCGATCTAAGCCCTTAAATGTCTCAAAAACACGAATATTAATATGCGCTTGATTACCATCTTCAGACAGGTACGGGTCAATTAGCGTTTTCTTGTTATCGTCTGACAACACGGTCATCATGAACGACAAATCGATATTGTCCATCGGGCCTTGATCTCGCAGCCCTTCAAATACGCTCATACTTGTCGCCAAACTCATCACTTTTCCGGTCGATGGAATCGCGTCCAAAGAGTTTTGAATCGCCTTCAAGCGATCCAAGCCTTGCTTATTGAACCAATAGGAAGACAACACTAAATTGCCTGATTCGGTACCAGGTTCATCGTCAAACTCATCAAAAAAATCATCCTCGTCATCATCAGCTACCGACGCTGCCACCGCCGGAGTCGTAGCCGTTGCCTGAGCAAGGAACTCAGGTGGCGCATCTAAGATAATATCCAACGGCGTAGTGCCACCAAGCTTGGCATCAATCTCGACCATACCTTGGTAAATTTCAGTCTCCGGCTTGAAGTAATCGATAAAGCGATTCTCGACCGTTAAATTGGCAATCCCGTAACCCGCTGCACCTGCGACCAACACGAAAAACAGCGGAACTAACACTGCGCGGGTTTGCAGAGCCTGCGCACCATCCAAAATTAGCTTACTAATGGCATCGCGATTCTCCGTCACACTACGTGGTCGCATAAAAACGGCGAGCGCCGGAAACAAGGTAAACGTAGTAACTACTGCTACCACAATTCCTAAACACATAATCCAACCGAAATCGATAACTGGTCGGATACCGCTCACGATCAACGACGCAAACGCAACAATGGTAGTCAGTGCGGTGTAAATACAAGGAATAAACTTAGAGCGTACCGTTTCACTCAACAACGAGCGCTGATCATGATTGGGATGCAACTTTGCCAATTCACGATAGCGCACGATTAAGTGGATATTGAGTGACAAGGTAATGATCAACAACAACGAGAGAAAATTAGACGACACCACCGAAATCGGCCAATCAAGCAAGCCCAATAGACACACAATGATAAAGCCGGTCGCCGCACAATTGATAAGTGGCATGAAAACCCAGCCAAACTGACGGAACGCAATCGCAAGGATCAACACGATCACTAACAACGCGGCACCACCAAACGTAGCCACATCGGCATTGATGAAAGCCACCGAGTCAGCCACAATCATTGGCAACCCGCCGAGGAACAATTTCGCCTGCTGATCGTGCTCCAGCATGATGGCGCGTACTTGCTCGATCAATGCCGCTTGGCGAGCTTGCGCGGCCGCTCCTTTAACCTGATGCTCTTGGGTAACAGCCTTTAGCTCAGCGCGCAATTCAGGACTCAAAGCGCCCTTAGCTCGCTGCTCTCTAAGGGCATTGCGACGATCAAGTAACGTAAGCACTTCAGCATCGCCACGCAGCGACATTACTATCGCGGTAGTAGAAAAATCATCACTGACCAATAAATCACTATATAGGTCACTTTGAGTAAACTCGCGTTTCGCCAGTGCTCGATCCGTACGCTTATCCAATAGGGTTTGTGGACTCGTGGCCAACTCAGCCATGGTCACAGGCGGACTTTGCGTGAGTGGCGCGTCGATAATAGAAATGATCGACTTGACCAACTCCAACTTCAGTAATTTTTCGCGTAACACGCTGAGATCTTGAAGCGTCTCATCAGCAAATAACTCGGTTTCAGGCGAATATGTCAAAATGAGCATCTCGTCGCCGCTGTATTTGCTAACCACATCGCGAAAATATTTCAGCGACTTATCGTTCTCTAACACCAACGAATCAGAGGATGCATCCAAGCGAAACTGCGTTGCGTACGGCGACAATAGTGCCGCGATCAATACGAAGAATAGCAGTACCCATTTGGCGTTCTTGAACACGAGGGTATCGTAAATTGATTCAGACTTAGACATAGAGTGGTGTGTGATGGGTTAATTAATCTTGGCGAACATCAGTCAAAATTATCAGGTCAATGGTATACCGCGTTGACTACTCAACGTAGCTGATTTGCTTCAATCGTTGCCGCGAAAATAGCTTAGTGCTAAATGAAAAAACGAAACATCCGCGCGATAATTGCTTAGACTCTTTTTGACTTAAACGACTTCAGACCTAGACCATGGTGATGATGCTTCATACCGAAAGCGTGAGAATAACCAAATACGCTGAGCTTGTCTTCGATTGCAATTCAAAATTGCCCAAAGCGGTCTAATGCACGACGAGCGCCCTCCCGATGAGTGGCGCTCGCAGTATTCCTTTCTGTGACTCAATTAGTCCTTTGACTTAACAAACTCGCCTTCAATCTCAATGACAACATCAGCACCGATATTCGGTGCGTAGTTACTAAGTCCCCAGACAGTCCGGTCAATACTTGTCGACGCTGAAAAGCCAACCAACGGCACTTTCATAAAAGGATGATTTGGCGTAGCGCCATTGAGCACCGCGTTTAACGTCACAGCATGCGTTTGCCCCATCAAAGTAAGCTCGCCATCAATCGTAAACTGATTGCTGTCTTGCAATGCACTCACTTTGGTTGACGCAAAGGTGATCGTTGGATGCTCACCAGACTTAAACCAGTCGGTTGAAAGTTTTTTATTAAAATCTTCTTTTTCTGGAAAAGGGTAATCCGTGTCCAGCGAATCAACCTGAATCACCACGTTGACAGCACTGTCAGAAAATTTCTCAGTGTTGAGGGTCAAATCGGCATCAAAGTTAGTAAACCGCCCGACGTAAGTCGAAAAACCAAGATGACTGACCTTCCACACCACACTGGCGTGAGTCCGATCTAAATCGTAATTTCCGGATGGAATACCTTCGAGCGGGTTAGCTTGCACGGTCGCCACTGGCAGCAACATAAAGGCTGCAGCAAGGAGTATCATTTTTTTACGTAAGGTCGTTAATATGTTCATAAGCGTTATGTTTGGTTGGGGTTAAGTTGACGATGACGCTAGTGTACGCACCTAAAGTGAATGCTGAGTCGTGTGTAGTTTAGCCTATACAGTAGTGTACGGGGAAGACGAACACAATTGCTCACCATCGAACAACTCGCGTCAAACAGTTTCTCAAAACAAACCTGCATACACTTATCTCTAGAAGTCTAGACACACCCTAACAATCAGCATCCCGATGTTTTATCCAGACCTGATAGTCAGCTAATTGCCCACAACGGTCATTCAAGATTCAAGACGTGACACCTTTTATTGTTGCGGGCTTAGTCTTTAATGATCGGCAATATCCTGTTGGTATTTATTGTAATCTTCTAAATATAATCTGGCGGATTCGTCGGTAAAATCGTCTCGCTTACCTTGTAACTCGACAAGTTTCTCGTAAATGTTTTTATAGACTATCTGGTGCGCACGGTTCTGTAATGCCTCTTCATTGAATTCATCAAAGGTTACGTCTTTAGTCAAGGTTAAATCTACCAGTCGTAACAGGTGCTCTTTGGTGATTTTCTCCACCGACAAGAAATCATCGTTTTCATCAAGGAAGAAACCCTGATTATTTTCAATTTTTAATAGCTGCATATTTATCCTTACGTGTTTGGTAACTGACTTCCCCTGCTTCTAATGAAGTCATCATAATCTCATGGTTACTCTTCTGGCTTCCATCCAAGGCCACTAATGTTTTATCAGTTGGGTATCCGGAGTAAAGCTTATATTCCGTGTCCCCAAAAACGTCGTACTCCTTACTTGCGAACAATGTATAGTCGGCATCCACCGACGCACCCAGCGTGCTGTTATGGGTAACGACCACCACCGGCATTGTCTCTGATATGTCTTTGATAATCTGATTAACGTTTTCGTTGAGAAAAACATTGTCAAAAGACGATTCCGGTTCGTCAATAAGCAACATTTCATGATGGTGAGCGTCTTTTATCTTCTGAAGCAATCTAAACTCGGAGCGCTCTCCACCGGATACTGGATCACCATCGCGATTGAGAATTTCATAGCTAATGCTGGTGAATAATCTAAAAAGTTCAGTCTCAGGCAGGCGGTCAATACCTTGGAGCGCTTTTAGGTACTCATAAGGAGACCGGTAATGTTTATAGGCATCTCCAAAAGCGGGTTTACTGGTGCTGGCATCTCGTACTTCACCTGCACCAGCAAACGCTTTTTTTCGTACGACAATGCGAAAGCCTTGGATGTTTTCCTCTTCGATTTTATAGTCGGCCTTTAGAAAACCTACGATTTCATTAAACCGTTCGACGCGTTTAATGTCCATCGCAACATCATAAAAATCAACATCCTCAAGTTGCACCGCATTACTTTTTCTTTTTAATCCTGCTTTTATATTGGTTACCATTTCATCGACCACTTTTTTCTTTTTTAGCAGCAGTTCTTTGCCCCAAAGCTGGTTTAGCAAGTCGCACGCCAGGCGTTTCATAGCAACTAAATCAATGTGTTTCTCAATTGTGTTTCGATAGGCAACATTCTCAATCACATGTTGTACTGATAGAAATAGTTTCTTTAGTTCATCATCTTTTCGAGCTTTGAAAAGTGTTTCGTTGAACAAAGCCATTTTTGAAAAGCTGTCTTCCCGATCAGCTTCCTCTGCTGACTTTAGAAGACTTTCTACATAGTTCTCTACTTCTTTTTCGTTGTAACGAAGATCAACATCGACCATTTCTTCCAGAACACGCTTGAATCCAGACAAATACTCATCTGCGCTTTGGCTTCGTTGAATTCTTAAGTTGTCCTCAAATTCCTTTTTATCTTTTTCAGGGTCTTTTTGAACTAGATCAAACTGCCTTATGTATTTTATGTCCTTATTAGCAGCGTGAATTTTGTCTAAGGTAACCGTTTTACCAGAAGATCTCGCTCCTAATAGCACATTTAATCCGGTCGAAATCAATGGGCCATCATTAAAGACAAGAAAAAGAGAATTTCCGTCCTTTTCAGTGAGCGTTACTTTGCTCTTATCTAGAAAGCATTGCTTAATTGCATTGAGTTTCAAATCGCCACAGTCAATGAATGTTTGCCTAACTGGTAACTCATCCAGCTCCGCACAGATGCGCTCATCGCTGAATAATACAGGGGTGAGCTTGCTGGGCTCCTTTGCTGCACCAACGAATAACTTAACGCTTCTAACTTCACCAGCCTGGATGTAGCTTTTAAGTCGAGCTAGGGTTTCAGTCTTTATTGGTGGTCTTTTTTCGTAATGTGGTATCAGGAGATACTCACTTAAATCTCCATATATTTGATCTAGTTCATCGACGCTTATGTCATCGCTAACACTGTTGATCTTAGCGGAAACCATATCTGCCTTGGCTTTAAAGTCATCGAGATCCTCTCCGTCACTGATTAGCAGCAAATGCCCACGTTCTAGGTTAATCTCAATTCCCGGAAACACGACAATGCCTAATGCTTCACGAATTTCTATGAATTGATCTAAGTCGAAAATATCGTGATTGGTGATCGCTATCGCGTCCAGCTTTGCCTCGTCAACATAGCGCTTTAGTGTTTCTAAACAGAAATCAAAATATGGGTCGCTGAACGTTGCCACGGTGTGCATGTGAAAGTCAATTTTCTTCAATAGTCCCCCCCTCTGTCCGTGTGAACCTTTTTACTTGCCTAGTCTAATTATTTACCAGTTTGAATATTGTCCTTCGTCAGTATAGCTCAAAATAACAGTGCAAAATGGTGTTATGTGTTGAGATTTGAATGTCTACTTCGAGTATTAAAGACTCATTCAGTTATGTCAACGCGAACGGGAGAAAGTTGCTCAAAGCAGACACTAACTAAAATAAAAGCGAGCGCTGAATGCGGATCAGATTCATTTATCATCGCCCCTTTTATAATAGTGATCTGTGCATCAATTTATTCTCCTGAACTTCACTCTGAGCCCATTAGTTAGTCATTTAAGCGTAGGCCGTTGCCCTGGCCCAGTTTTACCCCTTTTTCGTTCTCTTTTATCGTAATGATCAAATCATTCAAAGTCCAAATAGTCGTTTAAATTAACTCGGTCTTTTTGTAACTTCAAAAGTTTCTTCACTACACGTCTAAATTCATTAACTCTTTGATTAAATAGGTTAAACGTTTTACTGTTCTTCTCCGACATCTCTAGGCCTTCCAGCTCACCTTCAAATTTCTTAAGATATGAGTGAGCTTCTTTTACAATATTCGGACACTATAACTTTAACCAGTTTAAAATCACAAAATGTCTAAAATGAGTATGTTTCTGACCGATTAAAAAGTAAAACCCTTGGCTAAAAATTGCCCTTAACAGCCATTTATAGTTAGATAATAAATTTAATAATCTAGCTAAATTCTTGCTTTGCTTTCCTCCAAAAAAAGACAGCTACGAAAAGCGCGACGACAGGTACGACTAACCCAAATTCGTCTATATACCAAGCAGAATTTTCATCCACAATAGTTAGTGGCGTAAACACTTTTTGGATAACCATATTTGAACATGCATGAAATATAACAGCACTCCAAACACTTTCTGTTTTATACCTTAGGTAAGTCATCGTCACCGAATTAGAAACAATAAATAGGGTGAAGATACTTAGTTGGAAAATGAGCGGAGTGTAACTACTGCCATAAAAGCCTTTGATCATCAGAGGCCAGTGAAAAGTGGACCAAAACAAACCGCTTATAAGCGTAACTAATCCAAAAGACATCGATTTCGAAAGCTCAGGAACTAAAAAGCCTCGCCACGCTAGCTCTTCACCGAAAATTGATGGTATTGATAGAGCTAAGCTGAATGTCATGCTCAATACGATATGGAATAGAATTATGGAAATATCATTCCATCCACGTAGGTTATAAGTCTCTCGCGAACCGTTAGCAAAATCAGAATTAAACTCAGCAAAACCCAAACCCCAAATGATTAGATATGATGATGCCGCGATGCCAAGAGGTACTAAAAAACTAATCCATTGGTAACGACTATTTCCCCACAACAACCCGAATGAAGAAAGCCGACGTCCATGTAAAAAACACGTCACTATAGCCGCCAAACCGACCGACATCATCAAGGGTGATGCTCGCTCAAGTCTAAAAATCAGCCAATACCCAACACAGTAAAAAATTACTGTGAGAATTAGAAATGTGGTTAGAGATGGGACTGAAGCTCGAAATCTGTCCTTGGTTATATTCATTAGTAGTTAATGATGAGTTTTAGTTTTTATTTAGATACTTCAAACTCCTATTTGGATTCAAAATTTGAACGTCCGTTTTGAGTATTCCTCAGCATGTTAATTGGCGCAACCTTGCCCAAAGCTAGCATTTCATAGCAACGCCTTTCAAACGGAGACGTTGTGACCGCGTGCGAGTGAACACAGTGTGGGGTAGTTTTTAAGTTTGTGGCATTCCATATGCGCTGTGCTCATTTAGCACCTTTTTTAGGAGGAGACTCACCTACTAGTAGAACCTCAACTCTGTCTGGAAAAAACTACTCTCTGAACTTCTCGGTATTCATATTTTATGTGATGTAACGCTAAACCAAGGGGCGGCGCGTTGTATCGCCGTCCCGCGGAATGAGCGTAGCGAATGTAGCAAACTTTGGCGCCTTGTTATGCATAGTCATATTTTTCTCCAATGAACGATTCTTTCCTCGACCAAGCCAAAAAAGTCTTTTCCAGTTTAGAGAATTCTCTAAACTGTTTTCCTAGCCTGTGTAGATCGGCAGGCTCTGCCTGGATACAAAGCTGACTTATCTCTGGATAAGACATTGTGGGGTTATCACAAAACCTTATTTGTATTGCTGAGTTTCCAACACCATTAATAGTAAATAATTTAAATCCAAAGTAATAAGCAAAATTATCTTCAGGTTTTTCGGATCCGATTTCGTAAAGAAAGACATCATTTGCGTGTTTTGGAAATGCATCAAGACCGTTAGCAATTTGAATCAATGAAGTAGCATTATCGTAATAAGTAAACTCAGTGCAAATGCTGCGATTCGATACTTTCCAGTTGAGTTCAATATGATGGGGCTCTTCATAAGGAACTCTTTCAATTTGAATAAAATCACTCACTACAGATGGGCTCGGTGGGCTTCATGTGCATAACAGTTTTATTATCCGACATGATGTCGGGATATTGTAAATATTTGGACATTCTGTATGAATCTGCTTTTAGGCTGCCGAACCATTGAAATGAGTACACTAAGAACCTTGGCGGAAATTGTCGCCCCCCTGATTTTAGGTATCAGGTCGCGCTCCAATATTGACAACACAACATCAGAGCGGCCATCACCGCACGCAAACAATATTCGGACAATACCTAATATCAGCCGAGGTACTTCTTAATCGCTTGACTAATACGTAACAAAAATGTCGACGCTTATTGCCCAGTGAACTGACTTGCCTCAACGCTATAAAAAGTGTCATCAAGTTCAGCCACCAAGTCAAACTTCGCCATGGCTTTGGGCAACTCATACTTATAGAAGAACTTACAGGCCGCCAACTTGCCAGCATAGAAATCGGCATCATGAGCGGCTCCTTGCTGTTGACCATTGCTGGCTGCAGTCGCTTGCTTCAACCACATCCACGCGATCACAACATGTCCCATCGCATCCAAAAAGGTTGTCGCATTGGCTAAGGCAAGAGACATATCTTTTGCCATACTCACCGCTGCTAAGGTTTCATCTACTTTAGCCATCGCGGCGGTAAGTCGTTCGCCATACCAGCCTAGCTCGGCATGCTTATTGGCTCGAGCAATATCAGCGTTGATCTCTTGCACCAAGGCTTTAAGCGCGGCTCCATCGGCCATGCGTACCTTTCGACCCAGTATGTCAAGACCGTGGATCGCGTGAGTACCTTCATGAATATGGTTCAAACGATTATCCCGATAGTAACGCTCAACCGGATACTCCCGGGTATAGCCGTATCCACCTAAAATTTGAATTGCCAACTTATTTGCCTCTAGACAGAATTCCGACGGCCATGACTTGCAAATCGGCGTCAAGAGTTCAAGCAACAACGAGGCACGCATCTTGTCTTGCTCAGTGGTAGCCAGTTTTTGCTCATCAAGCAGTTTGGCTGAGTACAGCATCAATGCGTGAGCGCCTTCAACATAGACTTTTTGCGTCATCAGCATCCGTTTGACATCAGCGTGCTCAGAAATCATCACCATTGGTGTCTTCGGATCTTTATTTGCCAAATGGCGACCTTGCGGTCGATTGCGAGCATAATCCAAAGAGTAAAGATACCCGCCCAGTCCGATCACCGTAGCGGCCATGCCAACGCCGATACGCGCTTCATTCATCATATGAAACATATTGGTAAGTCCTTGGTTTTCTTCACCAACCAAGTAACCGACCGTTTCGCCGCTCTCGCCGAAGTTCAATAGGCAGTTTGTGGTGCCTCGATGGCCCATTTTGTGATTTAACCCGGCTAGTGCAATCTTGTTCGATTCACCAATCGCACCGTCATCGCCCACTTGATGTTTGGGTACGAGAAATAGTGATATCCCTTTCACACCTTCTGGACCGCCAGGCACTTTGGCGAGCACCATATGAATAATATTGTCGGTCATCTCATGATCACCGCCAGATATCCACATTTTGGTACCGGTGATTTTATAGCTGCCATCTTCGCGGCGTTCGGCTTTGGTCCGAATGTCGGCTAACGATGATCCAGCTTGAGGTTCAGACAAACACATCGTCCCAAACCACTCGCCTTCCACCAACTTAGGTAAGTATTTTTGTTTTAGCTCATCAGAGCCACAAGCGTGCAGCATATTAGCCACACCTTGCGTTAAAAAAGCATAATTGGAGACCGAGGTATTGGCCGTCACGAACACACCATTCAACGCTTGATGTACCATCCACGGCAGCTGCATTCCGCCCAAGTCAGCATCATATCCAGTGAGAAATAATCCGGCCTCTTTATAGGCATCAATGGCCTCTTTGACCTGTGGAATAATCTCTACCTTGCCATCCACAAACTGAGGCTCATTCTCGTCGAGAAACCCAGCAAACGGCTGAAACTTATCTTCGGCAATAGATTGCGCTAAATCCAGAATTGCGGTCACGGCTTCACGATCGTAATCGTTGTAACGATCAGTCTCTAGCAACGAATCCAGTTGCAAGGTTTCGTACATTAAAAAGTCGAGGTCGCGTCGATTAACAATGGTAGACATAGATTTCTCAGGGTTTTGAGTGACAACAGTTTTATAGTAATGGCTATTGTAGAGTCGCGCACGTTAATGATCTATGACATTTCGCACCAACTAATGTGCCAACTTTTACGCTAACGGCGATCAAGCGAGCCAATCGCCAATGCTGCCAACGCTTCAGTCGGCACAACTATACTGAATCACCTTACCGACAAACCTCGCGGCGACGGCCAAGCAATCAGCAATGTCGATACCGAAGCCCATACAATTTGCAACTAACTGCCGCATCGCAATTTGGGCTTCCGGCGCTTATCGTTGCCAAAAGCCCAGCATTAAATTGCAAGCCTCCTCTAGGTAGTCAAACTTAGCCTACGCTTGCTTTTGACTGAGTTGGTCACGTAGCAATTTTTTATCGATTTTACCCACCGCAGTCAGCGGTATTGCGTCAATAAAATGCACCACTTTCGGCACCTTATAAGGCGACAGGTTTTTACGACAGAACGCCATTAACTGTGACTCTAGTTCACCTTTATCGCGGTCCTGTGATTGCGGACTCAGCTCAACAAACACATTAACCAAATCGTTGCCGGGACGAGCCGCATCAGGTTCACCGATAATGGCTGAGTTGGCAACAAAATCCAGACTATTGAGCTTATCCTCCACTTCCACCGAAAATACCTTGAAACCACCAACAATCAACATGTCCTTGGCTCGGTCAGAAATACTGATATAACCTTCTTCGTCGATAAACCCGACATCGCCTGTATACATCCACGTTTTTCCGTCAAATTCGCGCATCGCCTTAGCGGACTCTTCCGGCAGATTCAGGTACCCTTTCATAACGTGTGGTCCAGCAGTAATGATTTCTCCCGGCTCACCGACGGGCATTTCCTGGGTACCAGTTTCAACGTCAACAATCTTAACGTCAGCTCCTGGCACAGGAATTCCCAGTGCCGACGGCTTGATGCGAGTACAGGGGTTGACCACGTACACCGGTGATGTCTCGGTCATACCAAACGCATCGCAGATTTTATTTTCGCCAATTACTTGCTCAATTTTGCGACGATCATCAGCGGTTAGCGGCGCCGCCCCTGAGATAGCCATTTTAAGCTTTGACCAATCAATTTTCTTGAACTTTTCATGCTGCAGCAACATTTGAAATAAAGTCGGCACCGCACCGAAATACGACGGTGGATTGGCCATTAATTGATCACAAATATAATCAAGGTCGCGGGGATCCGGAACCAGTATTCCACAGCCGCCGTATCTCAAGCCGCTCACAACCCCACCAATTCCTGCAATATGGAACATAGGGAACGGAGTTAAAAAGGTTTCTTCACCAGGGTTGAGTGGCTGTAGGGCATATTGTGTCGCCGCGCAACGCACAATATTACGAACTGATAGCATGGCGCCTTTCGGTTTACCGGTCGTACCGCCCGTGTACTGAATAAGAAAGGTGTCATTCCAATGCACTTCGCGCTGCTCGAACTGATCACTCGCGGCGGCCATTTGTGCTAGCAGTGGCATCACGTTCACATTGTCTAGAGTCGGCAAAGTTAGTTCTGCTGGAGCCAAATAATCAGTAGCACCACATACCAAGACCGTAGTTAAACAGCTCGGCATATTCTCGATGCCCGCTAGACTACTGTTGGCCAGTGCGTCTAAGGATATGAGTGTCGAAATCGACGCGTCTTCAATCTGATAAGCTAACTCTGAAGGCGTCAACAATGGCGACACTCCAGAACCAGCACAGCCAATTTTAGCTACGGCTAAGACAGCAATCACATATTGTGGAATGTTCGGCATATGGAAGCCAACAACATCTTGCTTCTCTACACCTAGGTCAATAAGCACGTTTGCCAACTGGTTAGCAAGCCGATCAAGCTCAGCGTAGGTGATCGATTTAGAGTAGAACTTGAGGGCCGGAAAATCTGGTATCGCATGAGCATGTTCTTGCACATATACACTCAACGGTTGCTCATCAAAAGGTGGCAGTGTGACACCAGCTTCTTGATATACAAAATCCCAAGGCTTAGCCTGCTCTGTCATAATTACTCCTCATTATTGGTGTTAGTTTTACTGTCTATTTTGTTAAACATGGGCGAGATTGCTACCCCACCTCACGCTTACCATTTACGTCGGCCACCAGCACATTAGATCTCGATTTTGGATCTATTTGTGTCGATATGCCCAAACATTAATTCAACCGATATACGCTCCAGTCGACTTGTTGTAAGCGCCGCACATATTCCTTGGTGCCGCCCGCCCAATTATTGGTGATTTTATTGCCATCCATATACCAACTATTCGCCACTTGGCTAAATGCCATTGTCGATAAACGAGCTTGCATTTCTTGGTTAAATTTAGCCTCTTCAGCTTGATCAATTTCACAAGCAGACGCTTGAGCACTCTGTACTCGTTGCATTAAACGGACCACATAATCAACCTGCGCCTCGAGCATAATGATGATCGAGGTGTGGCCTAGATTAGTGTTTGGCCCATACAACATATGTAAGTTGGGGAAGCCGTGCGTCGAGACCCCGTAATAGGCGTGAGCCCCATTACGCCAAGCATCTCGAATCGACAAGCCGTTGCGTCCGCGAACATCAATGTGAGCTAAAAATGGATTTGTTTGGAATCCAGTGCCATAAATGATCACATCGAATTCGTGCTCTGCGCCGTCGCTAGTTTTAAGCCCACGGCTGGTAAACGACTCAATAGACGCAGTTTCCAACGCCACGTTATCGCGCGCCAAGGCCGGATAAAAGTGATCACTAAACAATACCCGTTTTGCACCAACTGGATAATTTGGTGTCAACTTGGTTCTCAACTCAGGGTCGTTAATATGACGCTTTAAATTACGCAGACAGAGAGTCCGAACAACCCAGCGTGTCAGCCGATTACCATTGATCGCCGACAACACACCGTACTCACCTGCCGCCCAGATATACCAGCGGTACACACGTATTACCATCGGCACGCGCGCCGACAAACGCTGCTCCCACTTTGCATACGGGCGGTCCATCTTCGGTAAAATCCAATTTGCGCTACGCTGAAACACGCTGAGAGACTTAACTTTCTTGGCAATCTCTGGAATAAACTGAACCGCACTGGCGGCATTGCCAATCACCGCTACTCGTTTATTGGTTAAATCCACGGCGTGATCCCATTTAGCCGAATGGAATACTTGACCTTGAAACGCCTCCGCATTAGGAAAGCTTGGCGTCGACGGATAATGCAACTGCCCTACAGCTGTCACTAAATGTTGAGCTTCAAATTCTTGTCCATCAGAAGTGCGAACTTGCCACCGCGCGCGCGCATCGTCATAGCTCGCAGAGTCAACCGAACAACCATATCGTAAATGATTTTCAAGTCCGTATTTAAGCGCCGTGTCGTGCTGATATTTCAGAATTTGCGCTTGACCAGACCATTTAGACTGCCAGTCGGCATTATGCTCGAAAGAGTAACTATAGAGCGCTGACGGAATATCACATTCCGCACCCGGATAAGTGTTTTCACGCCAGGTTCCACCAAGATCATCGGCTTTTTCTAATATCAAAAAGTCGCTTAAGCCAGCTTCTTTCAGCTTAATCCCCATGCACAGACCGGCAAACCCAGCGCCAATAATCAAGGTATGTAGCTTGGTTAAATTATGCGCCAACGATCGGCTTTTAGATTCAGTCATGATTAAAACTCCATGGCAAGTTCAGCATACAGCGAACGCGGCATACCAGGAAAATACCGTTCATTGGTAAAACTCGTGAAATCTGCGCGCTCAGCATAGCGTCGATCAGTCAGATTTAACGCCCGTAGTGACACTCGCCACCTATCGGACAATTGATAGCTTCCACGTAAATGCAGCAAGGTGTGACCAGGATAACGACTATTATTCTCTGGGTCAGTGTAGTAATCACCCATCGTTTGCAATTCGGACTCCAGGCTTAGTTTATCGCTGACCAACCAACCTAAGAAAGCGCTACCAAATGCATTTGGGGCGGTATCCACTTGATTGCCATTTAGGTTGACGTCACCGACGCGTTGATCAGAGGCATAAGTGTGCTCAGCAAGGCTGCCAATCAAACGTGCCTGCCACTGCGCATTAAATTGATGTTGTAGCGCAAACTCCACACCGCGGCTTTGCGTACGCTGTCCATCCACATTGAAAAAATCACCGTCGCGAACAATTACATTTTGCGTATCGATGTCGAATAAAGACAACTCAAACTGAGTATTGGCGGATTCATAGCGTGTGGATACTTCAATTGTTCGAGCATTAACAACGTCTAAATCTGCTACCACTTGATCTCGTTGCAAGCGATACAACTCAGTTGCTTGCGGGGAACGAAACGAGTCCGACAAGGTTAGCGACCAACGCCATTGTTGATTGGCCTGAAAGCGCATCTCCATACGTGGCGACAGATTGGTAAAGCGATCGTTACGATCGGCGGGACGACTATACCGGCAACCACCAAAGCCACACGCAGTACCGTCATCACGGGTTCGGCCAGTCAACGTAAGATTATCGTAATCGTAGCGCATGGTTTCCAAACGCGCACCAGTGAGTAACCGCCAGCGCTCAGCCCATTGCCAATCTAGGTGTGTAAAGATCGCAAGCTGCTCACTGTCCACTTGATAATCGTAATGTGTTCCAACCGGAATCGTCGCTTGCAGAAATGCAGAGCCTAACGTCGGTTGCGCTTGGCTTTGCCGTAATGAAGAATCGTTCAGCTCCCCATCAACACCGAGCGCCCAATTCAGCGCCGTCGATGCTTCGACGTAATACACTGACTGCCAACCTATACCACGTTGAGCATTTTGTTCGAGCGGATCGCCTGGCAGAAAGTGTTGCAGAAATTGCATCTCGGTATCGCGCGCATACACAGTAGAACGAAGCTTATTCCCACGGTCACTATGACGCGTTGCGCTGACCCACAATCGCGCAGAATCCGAACGACGAAATGCTTCGGGATCCAAATTCTGCTTCGCTAAAACCGGATCACGATAGCTATCTAAGCCAACAATAAAGCCTGCGGTCTGTTGGTCAAGCTGGGTAATTGTCGCGCCTAGCTCCCACTCCCAACGCGAAAAATCTAATTGATGCCGCCAACTGAATTTCTCTTGTTGGTATCCAGCATTTTCACGATAACCACCGTCGTCGGCGAGCGTGACATAAAACCGCCCAGCATTTCTTTCTAGCGTAGACATGACTCCGCTGTCGCCGAGCTTATATGACACGGCCGCTTTAGCCCGCCAATATTGATTCGGTCCAGCTTCAATAGCTAATCGATTCGTGCCAGAAGCTGGTAACACAATATTGACGCTACCATTGAGCGCGTTCGAACCATAAAACGACGAATTGGCACCACGTACTACTTCAATACGACTGGCTTGCTCGAAATGCGTATCGAACAGCTCATTGACGTTGCAGGAACCTGCCCCCCGCACTGGAATCCCTTCTTCTAACACCAGTACGCTGCCACATGCACCAGCCCCAGTTTGCACGGCAGAGCGAATCGCCGGTAACGACTCCTGCCCATTACCGCGCTGCAAACTAACACCAGGCACCTGACTCAGCGCTTGCTGAATATGCACTGGCGCTAGCTTGCTTAATGCACTCTCACCTAACACTGAAACGTTACTCGATAAGTCCGATACCGGCTGTGCCAAGCGCGTCGCAATAACCGCTATCTCTTCAATCGACTTTTCGTCGACGGCAAGCGCCGAGGTCGAAACGCAGCCAATCAACATCGCCCCAGCGGTTACTTTAAAAAAATTACGATTCCTAGAATTGGTTAGAGTACGGCGATTACGCATATAAGAATGTGGTTTAAGGTTTAACATTATTTACCGGTGTCTTAGACCGAGTGGCTTGATCGGCCTGGTATTGCAACCCGCCTAATTCTGCCATCAGCGCCATCGGGTCAACCCCGGCACGCAATCTGGCCGCATGGTACAGAACATAAGCCTTGATATCGGCGAGTTCTTGTTGATTCAATACCGCACCCAAATTCGGCATGCCTTGACTAGCCAAAGCGCCTTTTAATACGATGTCCTCGTAGATGCTAAAAACAGCGTCACTTGAGCGCGCTATGTCTGGTACTGCACCACCGCCGGCGCCTAATTCATGACAACCAGAACACACATTAATAAAATGATTAAAACCACGTCCAACCGCAATTAAATCAGCGTCAGTGGTTAATTCAGTGAGCGCGGCCATATCGCTCGCTTGCTTGGCCGGCGCCACGGCAGACCCGCCTAACTTCCAAGTGTACAACGTACCGGGATAAAGCTTATCAACAGCCTTAGCCAATAAGCCCTGACTCCCGCCCCAGCCAACCAACAGCGAGATATACTGCTCGCCGTCTACCGCATAGGTAATCGGCGGTGCCAACACGCCGGAACGCACATCGTACTGCCACACCGCCTCGCCAGTACTGGCATCACGAATCGAAAAAATACCCTCTGCATCGCCTTGCATCACTAAACCAGCCGCAGTAGTTAGCACGCCACCATTATAAAAAAACGGTTGATCGATACCCCAAACTTCTTCATGCTTAATCGGGTCATAAGCTATTAGTCGGCCTGACCGCTGACCCGGTGGTGGCGCCTTAGGGTCAAACACCGGTTCGTTATACAACTTGCCGTCAAGACTCATGTTGCCGCCTAGCGGACCAAACGGAACTTCGTGCGAGGCGTACCCAACATCGGCTCGATAACTGTATGCCATCGATTGATGCCCGGTCGGAATATAGACCAAACCAGTATCACGATTAAATGCCATCGGAAACCAATTGTGCCCGCCCAACGGCCCTGGCGTTAGCCAGTGAGCCTTACCACTCAGATACCGAGCTCCTTCAGCCTCAATCGGCCTGCCATTAGCATCTAAGCCAGTCGTCCAATTCTGATAAACATAATTGTCGCCCGAAATAAATTCACCTGTTACTCGGTCAATCACATAAAAGAAACCATTTTTCGGGGCTTGCATGAGCACTTTGCGTGGCTCACCATCAATCTCAAGGTCGGCCAAAATAATCGGTTGTGTCGCGGTGTAGTCCCAGCTATCACCTGGCGTAGTTTGAAAGTGCCAGCGATACTCTCCAGTGTCCGCATCGAGCGCCACTATCGAGGATAAATACAGATTGTCACCACCGCCCGGACTGCGAATTTCTCGATTCCAATGCGACCCATTGCCGACACCAATGTAGACCAAATTCAGTTCTGGGTCATAGTTGATAGCATCCCAAACAGTGCCACCACCGCCCTGTTTCCACCACTCGCCGTTCCAAGTCTTTGCGGCAAGTGCCAGCTCCGGCTGCTCGAAACCATCGGCTGGATTACCTGGTACGGTATAAAATCGCCAAACTTGCTCACCGGTGTCCGCCGCATACGCTGTAACGAAACCGCGCGCCTTAAACTCGGCACCACCGTTGCCGATTAGCACTCTACCGTTAACAATTCTCGGGGCCCCAGTAATAGAATAAAAACCGTCTTCCGGCACAGTCTGTACCGACCAATTGATGCGACCAGAACTAGCCTCTAACGAAATCAAGCGACCATCTAAGGTACCAAAAAAGACTGCACCTTGATAAATCGCCACGCCTCGATTGATCACACCGCAGCAAAGTTTACTCGCCATAGCGGTCGGCACTTCAGGATCATACTTCCACAATACTGCCCCGTTTCTGGCATCGACTGCCCACACTACCGACCACGGACCAGTGAAATACATGATGCCGTCCACGACCACTGGCGTTGATTGAATGCCGCGCTTAGTGCCGAGTTCAAGCGACCAAGCCAAGCCTAAGGAGTCTAGAGATTCGCGTGTTATTTGCTTAAGTGGAGAGTATCGATCTTCCGAATAAGTACGACCATAGCTTAACCAATCGGCAGCGTTGCTATCGGCAGTTACCAAGTCTGAATCGGTAATAGCGCTGACTTTCTGCACATGTTCAACCGAACCTTTGGGCGCCGTGTCTACGCTGGCTATATTCGGCTCGAGCGGTTCTGAACTGCAAGCCGACAACCCCACGATTACAGCCAACGACAAACCCACACTACGAACAGCATTCAACTGGCATTTGAATAGACGCATTAATCCTCCTTCGGATTTTGATTATTATTCAATCCGCAATACGGCTAAGTGGCAATGTCATGCGCGCCAATGATGGGCAAACTCCGGTGTTAACTTCCCGTGTTTACTCATACTGAATCACTCGAAAACCCATTATTTGACCAACCGAATGTAGATTGCGCTGCCCCTGTATGCGGAGCAACAGTGACGTTATCTTCTTTGAGATACTAGTCAAAATGCATAATAACACCGCCAACATGAAGAACGATATGCTCTCGCGGCAATATTGTTAGCCATAAAAAAGGCCCTGCAATGCAGGGCCTTTACAAATATTAAAGAACCGACGCAGTCTATTTGGCGTCTAACTGCTGATAATAGTCCATCAAAATTTTAGCTACTTCAGGACGTGAGAACTCTGGCGGCGGCGCAATACCATTGCCGAGCAATTCCCGAACCTTGGTACCAGACAAAATAACGAAATCCTCGAAACTGTGATCGGGTACGTCGCGCATCATCACTACTTTATTTAGTTTTTTCGAATAAGCGGTGTGGTCGGCACGAAATATTTCAATTTCCAAAGCATCACTTGGCACATCTGTGTCGAAAATAGTTTGTGCATCAAAGGCGCCATAATAGTCACCGACACCAGCATGATCACGACCAATAATAAAATGTGTTGCGCCCATATTCTGACGAAACAGGGCATGCAATACAGCTTCACGGGGACCGGCATAAAGCATGTCAAAACCGTAGCCCGATACCATCACCGAGTTCTCTGGGAAATAGTTTTTCACCATCTCCCGAATTGATTCGTCGCGCACATCAGCAGGAATGTCGCCAGCTTTTAACTTACCCAGCAACATGTGAATCACGCAGCCATCAGCTTGGGTCGCTTCCATTGCCATTTTACAAAGTTCTTCGTGTGCACGATGCATCGGATTGCGAGTCTGGAAAGCCACTACGTTATTCCAGCCCAGCGCCTCAATTTCGGCACGAATTTGAACAGCCGTTTTAAACGTATCGGCAAATTCGGTCTCAAAGTAACTGAAATTCAATACTTCAATTGGACCCGCCACCACAAACTTGCCTTGCGCTAAGAACGCTTCCACGCCTGGATGCGCGGCATCGGTAGTGCCGTACACAGCTTGGGCGACTTGCTGCAGCTCTTGCTCACTAAACTCATCAATGGCCGAAATAGTTTGTACCGCAATGACAGGATTTCCTGCAACATTAGGATCACGCAAAGCAATTCGGTCTCCTACTTTAGCATCGATTGCGGGTAGCAAATTTAACACCGGCACCGGAAAGAACACACCATCCTCGGTCTTCATCGAGTCAGCCACAGACAAGGCATCGGCCTTCGTCATATAGCCTTTGAGTGGTGTAAAATAACCCCCGCCCAACATCACAGCATTCGCGGCAGTCGCTGAGCTGACAACAATTTGTGGATAGGATTGCGCAGCTGCGCCTAAGGCGTCGCGCTCCGCAGGGTCAACAACAAACAGCGGGGTCAGGGCATCAGCCCCATGTGGTTTAATCACGGTAAATCTCCGATAAAAGTATCAGTGTGATGACCATAACGGGGCGTGTAACCTCGCTACAGACATCGAATTAGTTTTGACACTCAAAACCCACTGCGCTCTCAATTCAGGGCTGACAATGGATTTCAATTTGAATTTATTTATACAGAATCAAGTAACGTTGCTCTTGCAAGTAGTTGAGCACAATATCCACCTCTTCTTCGAGGGTCATCTCATCCGTATGCAGATGGATTTCAGGATTTGCCGGTGCTTCATAAGGATCATCAATACCAGTGAAGTTTTTAATTTCGCCAGCACGTGCTTTCTTATAAAGACCCTTTGGATCACGGTCTTCGGCACAAGCTAAAGAACAGTCAACGTGGACCTCAATAAAGTTGTGGCCGCCTTGCTCATGAATGCGCCGAACTTGATCACGATCTTCACGATAAGGGCTAATAAAACTACTCAAAGTGATAATACCGGTATCGCAATAGAGCTTAGAAATTTCACCGATACGACGAATATTCTCCGTTCTATCTTCAGCCGAAAACCCTAGGTTTTGATTGATCCCTAAGCGAATATTATCGCCATCGAGTCGATAGCTCAGCTTGCCCAACTTATGCAATGCCTTTTCAACTGCAACAGCTACCGTACTCTTACCGCTGCCAGACAAGCCTGTGAACCACAGCGTCACGCCCTTCTGACCAAGACGGTTAAATCGATCAGCACGCGTTACTTCGCCGTCATGCCAGGTTAGGTTTGTTGCTTTTTGCTGTTCCATGTCGCTACTCATTTTTTATTAAGAGAAAAATTTAATTTAAGATTCCGCGCAACACTAAGTCTGCGCATTGTTCAATTGTGTCAAATAGGTCGAGCGCTTCATCTCGCACTAGATAGGCGCCCCAAGAATTACAAATTCCGATAATTGAATACGCCACAAAATGTGGGTCTATATCGGCGCGCAGTGCGTTGCTACTGATCCCATCGGAGATCGTGCTCTCCAGTAAGCGGCGATACTTAGTACCTAATTCCTTCAGTAGCACTCGACGTTCTTTCGGCAAATACAAACGCTGATCGTTGTGCACTTTCATCGCGTTATTTTTTTGCCGGTAGTTCGTCAAATGCGAAGTAATAATCATCTGCATGGTCGCTTGAAAAGGCTGAGCGCGCGCGCAGATTTTGTCCATCTGCGCCACATAGTTCTCAAAGCCGTATTCGCACACCTCTTGCAAGGCTTGTTCTTTGGAGCGGAAGTAGTAATACAAACTACCTTGCTTAATGCCCATCACAGCGGCAATGTCTTGCGTTGTCGCTCCATGAAATCCCTTATCAGCAAATACTTGCGCTGCCGCTTCGATCGCCACAACCTTTTTCTGAGCGTATTTATTGCTCATTACCGGCGTTTCAATAGTCTTCGAAGTTGATTTCATTGGCGCATTATAGGGATCCTCGCCGAAATGTCTAAATTTTTTCTATAGATTAATAGATTAATTAGTTATATAGATATATTTAATATATTTTTCAATGACTTAATTCTATATTCCTATCGAATAAAATCATAATCAAGACTTTTATGCGGAATATATTGCACACAGGCAAAAACCCGCTAGCATGGAACACAAACAAAACAGAATCAATTGCGCTGCATGCTTACACAACGTTTAAAACAGATTGGTCCCGGCATGTTAGTAGCCGCGGCGTTTATTGGACCAGGCACAGTTACCGCCAGCACTTTAGCCGGCGCGAACTTCGGCTACGTTCTATTGTGGGCACTCCTATTCGCTACACTCGCCACCATGGCATTACAAGAAATGACGGCGCGGCTCGGAACCGTTGCCCAGCGAGGTCTCGGGGAAGCGCTCGCTGAAATGCTACAACACTCATGGTTCAAGTGGCCGATGACCGCACTGGTGCTGGTGGCGCTATACGGTGGTAATGCAGCCTACGAAGGAGGTAATTTAGCAGGCGCAACGCTGGGTATTGAAGCCGTGCTAGGCACAGACTCAAACGTCAAACAGTTTGCAACTATCGTGTTATCACTGATTGCAGCGTCAGTACTTTTAGCCGGCAACTATCGTACGGTTGAACGCATACTGATTGTGCTCGTGTTGATGATGTCGCTCGCGTTCATCGTATCCTTTCTCGTGGTACGTCCAGATTTTAGCGCAATGCTCTCGGGATTATTTTCCCCATCCATTCCAGCGGGAAGCTTACTGACGGTGATCGCATTAATTGGCACCACCGTGGTTCCATATAATCTGTTCTTACATGCCTCGGCAGCCAAAGCTCGGTGGCACAGCGCCGCACATTTAAAGCATGCTCGGACCGACACCGTGGTGTCGATAGGGCTAGGCGGTCTAGTCACTATTTTGATTGTCTCAACCGCTGCCGCGTCTATGTATCAGCAAGCGCTAGAAGTAAACAGTGCGGCAGACATGGCGATACAACTTGAGCCCTTATTCGGTTCCGCTTCACGAATCTTGCTGGGTCTTGGACTGTTCGCCGCTGGGCTGAGTAGCTCTATCACCGCGCCGCTCGCTACCGCTTACGCCGTTTCAGAAATTCTGTCTCTGGGAGGAAAACCAAGCCAAACGAACTTCAAAGCCATTGCTTTGAGCGTCTTGCTAATCGGCACCGGCCTAGCTCTAACGGGCATAAAGCCAATCAAACTAATCATGTTAGCGCAATTCGCTAACGGTCTAATCCTGCCCATCATTGCGGGCTTCCTACTGTGGTCTATGAACAACAAAAATATTCTGGGTAAACACGTTAATGGTTGGAAGGCCAATACTCTCGGAACCGTAGTGATTGTGGTGATCACACTACTCGGGCTGCGTGCAATTGGCCGAGTCTTTGGATTGCCGTGGTAACAATATAATCAAACCGTTGCCGACGAGGTCAAATACCACAGCAGCAACGCAAGAAGTAGATACACACCACCGCGCCACAACACGTCACGCAGAACATGATAGTCACTTAGTAACGATTCCAGATCAGGTGGAATCGGCATGGGTTTGATTGGCGACACATTCGCTCCACCAGTGTTGCCCTTGGGTACCCAGCCGGAGACGAACCCCGGAATAACGGCTGCTAGCCGTACACACTGACCAACAACTTCATGCCAATCGCCACGTTTTAAACCCACCTTCAGCATCCACCAATGGGTACGCCAATGCCGAAAAAAGTAACGCTGACCAAGAATGTGTGCTCGCTCTAAATGCGCGAATGAGCGATTCAGATAGTTTTGTTGATAGGTGAGCTTAGCCGCCGCCAGCTCTTTTGCGAATGTAATCGTTAATTCTAGCTTACGATTACCAGTGGTGTTTTCACGGTTCTTCATCGTCATAAGTCCTCTTTCTTATCAATAGCGTATCGAGTAAGTAGGAGCACAGCATAAAACCAGCAAAACTTAGCGTATTGAACAATTCGCCTGCAAACTAAATTTGCTGGTCAAGCACAACGGCTAGAATAGATGGCGAGTCTGGCCCGGTGTAACACCCAATAGCTTACGCACAGTCCTTGTGTAGTGGGCTTGATCTGAAAAACCACCAATCATCGCCGCTTGCACCAGAGATTTGCCGTCGGCGGTGGCTTGACCCGCGCGAGCGATAGCACACCACAACAACCATTTAGACAAAGGTATCCCCAGCTGCTTTTGTGCGATTGCTCTAAGCCGCGATTCAGATAGACCACAGTGAGTCGCAACTCGCTGAATCGCGTTCTTTAACGGAACCTCTTTCAGCAATTCCATGGCTGCTGCCAACCGCTCATCCAGCGGCGCATCGTGCGGCAATGCAAACCGTTTAAGCTCACTCATTATTGCAGACGGCGATTTATCATCCGTGATGATCGAACGCAATGGTTCCGACAGCAGCCCAATATCAGCAGCAGGAAATTCCGACAAGCTGGCGGCGGCCAGCGCTGATTGCGGTTCGATCAATATTAACGTGATTTCTGACTTAGCAAATAACGCATGCTTAACACCAGGGCGAACGTAAATAGCCTGACCCGAATGATGCGCGCCGAGTTCGTCTTGCAGTGTTATGGGATCCGTGCCCGAGACCGTTATTTGCAAGGTAGCATGCGCATGTTGACTGTTGTCAGCACTCAGACCGCGATAAACTACAATGCCTTCTGAGAAACTTAGTTCGCCATTCCAAAACGCTTGCATTAGACGCTTACAGCTATCGAAATCACTAGCTTTGAACCGCTAGCTAGCCTAGCCGTCGCATTAATAGCGCCAACAGATAACCCAGCAAAATACCGATCGAATTCGCCACCAGATCAAGCCATTCACCGTATCGATTAACCGACGGCTGAATCAGCTCGATCACACCACTCCAAACCACAAAACCCATTGCCAATAACATCCAATGCCGAGGTCGAACAAAGGCAACAGGCAACATCAAGCTAGCGTAAGCAATGAGATGATGAGTCTTATCGTTACCGGGCAGTGGTGGCAACTCCGGCAACGGCAGCAACGATAAAATGGTAATGGCTACCAATTGAATAACCGTCAAAGGCAGCCAGTAACGACGAATAGCTGTAAGCAAGAACATCACCGATATTCAGCGCTGACCTCGGTTTTTGAGACCAAAGTCAGCACCTTAAAATTACAGCTTAGGAGCAATCAATTGCTCGAGCTTGACTTGGTCAACCGCAAACGCTCTGATGCCCTGCGCTAATTTTTCAGTCGCCATCGCGTCGTCGTTTTGCATCCAGCGGAACGTGGCTTCGTCCAACGACAGCTTAGCTTGCGCATCACCAGTGGCATCAGCCGACAATCGTTGCACTAACTCGCCTTCATCGTTGCGTAATTGCTCGAGATAGTTCGGACCAATAGTTAAGTAATCACAGCCGGCTAAGGCTTCAATTTCACCGGTGTTACGAAAGCTCGCGCCCATCACAATAGTTTTGTAGCCATGCTGCTTGTAATAATTATAAATGCGCGTAACGGAAATAACGCCGGGGTCTTCCATCGGCTCATACTGTTCTTTACCGCCATTGGCTTTATACCAGTCCATAATTCGCCCAACAAATGGCGACACTAAAAACACACCGGCTTCGGCACAAGCAACCGCTTGAGCAAAGCTAAATAACAATGTGAGATTACAGTTAATGCCTTCTTTTTCGAGTTGCTCGGCGGCTTTAATACCTTCCCACGTAGAGGCGATTTTAATCAGAATGCGATCCTTTTCGACCCCGCGTTGTTGGTACAAAGCAACCAGTTTTTTCGCTTTTGCAACCGTTGCAGCCGTATCAAACGATAAGCGTGCGTCTACTTCAGTAGACACTCGGCCCGGAATAATCTTCAAAATTTCGCAGCCAACATCTACACCAAAATTATCCACAGCATCATTTAAATCACCGTTCGCTTTCGCCACGGCACGCTCAATGATTTCGGCGTAAGCGGAGTCCTGCGCTACTTTTAATAACAAGGAAGGGTTAGTGGTTGCGTCCTGTGGTTTGTATTCGGCAATGGCTGGCAGCTCGCCAGTGTCGGCAACGACCACGGTCATATTTCTTAATTGCTGTAATTTATTCATGTGATTACTCAGTATTCGGTCAGAGTGTGTCAAAGTAAGTTAATTTATTGCGGGCTCGCTTGTAAAACGGAGCGCTAATCGATTTGTATTTCATCCGGCGTTGCGGATGCCTTCTCAGTGGTAATGGCCTTAACTGCTTGAAAACCTTTTGGTAACTTGCGTCCGCGCTTACCACGTTCCCCCATATAGCTATCAAGATCTTGGCCTTTTAAGCGTAAATAGCGCTTACCAGAATGCACTAAAACATGCTGACCTTTCTTAAAGGTAGTTGCCCCGAGCACATATTCTTCGCGTTCTTTAAGCAGTTTGGACGGAATATTAATCAGTTTAACACCCTTACCCTTCGCCAGTTCTGGAAGCTCACTCACCGGATAAATCGTCAGGTAACCCGCTGTAGTGACCACTGCAATATAGTTATGTTCAATACTCTCTATCGGCAGCGATGGCAGAGCTTGTGCGCCCTTAGGCACACTCAATGTTGCTTTGCCTTTTTTGTTCTTGGTTAGCATGTTTTCGATTTCACAAATAAAACCGTAACCAGCATCACTCAACATTACATACTGGTCGCTATCCGGCCCCATCATAATTGATTTAAACACCGCACCAGGTGGTGGCGTTACGCTACTAGTAAGCGGTTCCCCTTGACCACGCGCTGACGGCAATTTGTGGGACGGTACCGCATAAGTTCGACCGGTCGAATCTAATGCAACCAACATCTGGTTAGATTTGCCGCGAGCGGCACTAGCGAAGCTATCTCCAGACTTGTAATTTAACTCACGCGGATTAATCTCGTGACCTTTTGCACCACGAATCCAACCTTGTGCTGACAGCACCGCCGTAATGGCTTCGCTTGGTACCAACTCACTAACGTCGATCGCCTTAGCAACGCCACGCTCAACCAACGGAGAGCGACGTGCATCACCGAACTCTTCGGCATCATCACGCAGCTCTTTTTTTACTAACGTTTTCAAACGTGCATCAGAACTAAGTAACAATTCAAGTCTTTCGCGCTCTTTTCTAAGCTCTTCTTGCTCACCGCGAATTTTCATTTCTTCAAGCTTAGCAAGGTGGCGTAACTTCAACTCAAGAATTGCTTCGGCTTGAAGATCGGAAAGATCAAATCGCGCCATAAGCACCGGCTTGGGCTTATCTTCGCTCCGAATAATTTCGATCACTTCGTCAATATTCAGAAACGCTGCCAATAAGCCATCTAATATATGTAGACGGTCAGAGACTTTGTCGAAACGATATTGCAAACGTCGACGCACGGTTTCAATACGAAACGTTATCCACTCCTTGAGTGTGTCGCGCAAGCTGTAAACATGTGGTCGACCATCTAGGCCGATCATGTTCATATTAACACGGAAACTTTTCTCTAAATCGGTGGTGGCAAATAAATGCCCCATCAAAGCTTCGATATCGACCCGGTTAGAGCGCGGTACGACGACCAGTCGAATTGGATTATCTTGATCTGACTCGTCACGTAAATCGCTGACCATTGGCAACTTCTTAGCCTGCATCTGCGCGGCAATCTGTTCCAACACCTTAGAACCAGATGCTTGATACGGCAACGCATGGATAATTACATTACCATCTTCTTTGGTGTACAGCGCACGCTGCCGAACCGAGCCATTGCCGGTTTCGTACATCTCTAGAATCTGCGCACGAGGGGTAATGATTTCGGCTTCGGTAGCAAAATCCGGTGCTTGTACAAATTCACACAAATCGGTGACTGTAGCCTTTGGGTTCTCAATCAGATGCACACAGGCATCGACCACTTCGCGAATATTGTGAGGCGGAATATCGGTCGCCATACCCACCGCAATACCAGATCCCCCGTTCAACAATATATTCGGCAAGCGGGCTGGGAGATTGGTTGGCTCCTGCATGGTGCCATCAAAGTTGGGCTGCCAATCAGCGGTACCTTGCCCAAGTTCAGACAGCAAACTCTGGGCATACGGTGCTAGCCGCGATTCGGTGTAACGCATGGCGGCAAAGGACTTCGGATCATCGGTCGAGCCCCAGTTACCCTGCCCATCCACTAGCGGATAACGATAACTGAACGGCTGTGCCATCAGCACCATCGCTTCATAGCAAGCGCTGTCACCATGCGGATGAAATTTACCTAACACGTCGCCCACGGTTCTCGCGGACTTTTTGTATTTAGCGGCGTTGTGTAACCCTAATTCCGACATCGCATAGACAATGCGTCGTTGAACCGGTTTGAGTCCATCGCCGACGAAAGGCAGTGCTCGGTCGAGGATCACGTACATCGAATAATTGAGGTACGCTTGCTCGGCAAAATCCGCCAGCGGTTGTTGTTCCAAATGTGCGCTCATGAAGTCGTTTGTAATTCTCGTTGCTTGTTCAAATTGAGTAAAGAGTGATTGAGGCGGACAGCAAAACAAGACAGATTTCGGCCCAATTTTGCAAACGGAAAGACTACTCAAAGCGCCTCGAATCAGCAATGGTAAAATGCGGTTTACCTGCAAAAAACCCGACACAGGGAGCCGATTTCTCTACAATCAAGCTGCAGCCGAACTTTAGCTTCTAACTCATGACTTATCCCAACCACGCACTGTTTGACATTGAAACGCTCATTAATGAAGCGCAACCACGTTCAATCCTATTGCTGGGCGACGTCAGCTCAGACCTATTGAATTGTTACGTCGAGCAAAAAGCCCTATTACAACAAGCTTGCACACTGACCCACTTTAACAGCGCTCAAGTTGACCAAGTCATTAGCTTAGAGGAACGCTTCGATGTCGCGGTAGCGATTAATTTATTCGAACACATTCCTAAACAGACCGGGGTTCGCCTGCTGTCACGGCTGCGTGATGTGCTGACACCGCAGTACTGCATCTGTCTACCACTAGCCAATAGCACTGCAGATAACGACCAGTCGGCACCGACCTGGCAACTCACTGAGCTGTTTAGTTTTGCATTGAAAAAGGTCAACGAATACCAAACCGAGCATGGCCAATTAGGGTTATTCAAGTACAACATAGACGATTACAAATCGACACCTGACTGGCTAAATCCCAACAATTGGGCCAACCCAAATATGTGGGACAAATACCGTTGGTGACGTTTAATGATTGGTCGCTGTAACACGATTGTAAAATTTCGCTGCACGGATGAACTAAGCCGTGATACCATCGGAAAAACCTCTTGCCAGAAAGCAGTTTATCTCTGGCAAGATCACCGCTTTAAGCAAACGCAAAACAGACTGAGTACATAGCTAAATGAAAGCTACTGATATCAGCAATCCAGAATACTTTCATAAAGTAGTCGATTGCCAGTATGCGTGTCCTGCGCACACTCCCGTTCCTGAATATATTCGTTTAATTGGCCAGCGTCGTTATAGCGATGCCTACATGGTTAACTGGGAATCCAATGTATTTCCAGGCGTCCTCGGACGTACCTGTGACCGCCCTTGCGAGCCCGCGTGTCGACGTGGTCGAGTAGACGAAGAGCCAGTGGCTATTTGTCGTTTGAAGCGAGTCGCGGCCGATTACAAGGACGATGCCAATATCGATGCCAGAATGCCGGTCATTCCAGCTAAGAAAAACGGCAAACGAGTAGCTTTGATTGGCGCCGGGCCAGCCTCACTCACTGTCGCTCGCGACCTGATGCCGCTTGGTTACGAGATTGATCTATACGATGAAAACGCCAAAGGTGGCGGTTTTATGCGTAGCCAAATCCCATCGTTCCGACTACCAGAAAAAGTACTCGACCAAGAGGTTGACTACGTTTTGGACATGGGCGTAACAAAAATATTCAATACCCGTGTTGAGAGTCTGCGTGAAATTCTAGACAAACAATACGACGCAGTGTTTGTCGGCACTGGGGCACCGAAAGGTAAAGACCTACGCATCCCTGGCCGCGAAGAAGCCGATGCCAGTGTCCATATTGGTATCAACTGGCTCGAAAGCGTAGCATTCGAACACCAAGACAGCATTGGCAAAAAAGTCATTATCGTCGGCGGTGGTAATACCGCTATGGATTGCTGCCGAACGGCCAAACGTATCGGTGGTGAAGAAGTCACCGTCACGGTACGCTCGACCTACGAAGCGATGAAAGCCTCGCCATGGGAGAAAGACGATACGCTGGCCGAAGGTATTCCAATTTTAGCTAACCACAGCCCGCGCGAGTTTATTGTTGAAGACGGCAAACTAGTCGCCATGACATTCAACGTGGTGGAATCAAGTTACGACGAAAACGGCAAGCGCACGATTAAAGAAACCGGTGAAATTGTTACCGTTGAGTGCACAGACGCGATTATGGCAATCGGCCAAGACAACGCCTTCCCATGGATTGAGCGTGACATTGGTGTTGAGTTTGGTGACTGGGACATGCCGGTCGTTAACAAGCAAACATTTCAGTCGACCAACGAAAAAGTGTTCTTTGGTGGTGACGCTGCCTTTGGTCCGGAAAATATTATTACTGCTGTGGCCCATGGTCACCAAGCAGCGATTTCAATCGACTTGTTTCTAAACGGCGAGTCAGTTCGTGATGCACGACCAGCGCCCGGAACAAATTTAGTTAGCACTAAAATGGGTATCCATGAATGGGCATACGACAGTCAAGTGATTGACGATGACCGTCAAGCTTCAGCCCACCTTCCAGTAGATCAAGCCTTGGCTAGCCGTAAGATTGAGTCCGAACTTGGTTTCTCACCAGAAGTGGCCTTCACCGAAGCAGAACGCTGTTTGAACTGCGACGTGCAAACTGTTTTCGTAGAAGAAAAATGTATTGAGTGTGACGCGTGTACCGACATCTGTCCGACCAATTGCATTACCTTTACGCCGAATGCCGAAGAAGGTGGCTTGCGCGCAAAACTAACCGCTCCCAGTTTAAATAAAGAACAAGATCTCTACGTCTCCGAAGACCTGCCAACTGGCCGAGTCATGGTCAAAGACGAAGATGTCTGCCTGCATTGCGGTTTATGTGCCGAACGCTGCCCTACATCCGCATGGGACATGCAGAAGTATCTTTATACCGTCACTAAAGCTGGTAATGAACCCGCACCGATTCTCGTCGAACAAACCAAGGGGCGTTCGAAACAGGAGCAAGCCGCATGAGCCCGTTAAACAAGCCACCGGTTATGGAACCCGTGGTGAATGATTTTGTCGTCAAGTTCGCCAACGTGAATGGCTCCGGTTCAGCCAGTGCCAATAGCATGTTTGCCAAAGCTATTTTTCGAATGGGTATTCCGGTGAGTCCGCGCAATATCTTTCCGTCAAATATCCAAGGTGCGCCAACTTGGTACGAGGTTCGAATTTCCGAGCAAGGCTACTTAGGTCGACGCGGTGGCCAAGTCGAACTAATGGTTTCGGTCAATCCACAAAGCATGGCCGACGACGTAAATAGTGTCTGCCCTGGTGGTTACTTCTTTTACGACAACACCTATCCGCTGGATTTCAAATTAATCCGCGACGACATCCACTATATTGGCTTACCGCTAACCGAGATTACTAACAATGCGTTTAGTAATCCTCGTTTGCAACAATTGTTCAAAAACATTATCTATGTGGGCTCACTCGCCTATTTGATCGGCATCGAATTCGAAGCCTTAGAGAGCATCGTTAACGATACGTTCAAACGTAAACCAAAACTGATTCCACCGAACATAGAAGCGCTGCAACTCGGTTTTGACGAAGCCAAGAAAGTTTATGACAACCCACTTCCGCTGCAATTAAAACGCAGTCACAAAAATGACGGTAAAGTCTTACTAGAAGGCAATGCAGCATGTGGCTTAGGTGCGGTTTACGGCGGTGCGACGGTCTGTGCTTGGTATCCAATCACGCCATCAACGTCGGTTGCCGAAGGGTTTGAAAAATACGCTAAGCGATTTCGTATTGACCCTGAAACCGGTAAAAACAATTTTGCCATCGTGCAAGCCGAAGATGAATTATCGGCTATCGGCATGGTTATTGGTGCCAACTGGAACGGTGCGAGATCGTTTACTGCCACCAGTGGACCGGGCGTATCGTTGATGCAAGAATTTTTGGGTCTAGCCTATTTCGCTGAGATTCCTGCGGTGTTAATCGATGTGCAACGCACTGGCCCATCGACCGGCATGCCGACCCGCACTCAACAGTCCGACATATTGATATCGGCGTATGCCTCACATGGCGACACCAAACAGGTTCTGCTATTTCCAGCCACTCCCAAAGAGTGCTTTGAACTCACCGCAGACGCCTTTGATATCGCCGAACGATTACAGACTCCAGTGATTATGCTGACTGATCTAGATCTCGGCATGAACGAACATATATGCGACAACCTTGTGTGGGACGACACAAGATCCTACGACCGAGGCAAGCTCGTGTCCGCTGAAGATCTCGACAATATGGGACGTTTTGGTCGATACCTCGACGTCGATGGTGACGGTATTCCTTACCGCACGGTGGCCGGAACCCACCCTGAAAAAGGCGCTTATTTTACCCGCGGTACATCACGCGATGAATACGCGGTGTACACCGAAAAAGGAGAAGAGTATCAGCGCAACATGGAACGCTTAGAAGTTAAGTGGGCCACTGCACCGCAGTATCTTCCCAAGCCGATCGAAACCTTACGTGACGACTCTAATTCAGTTGGTGTAATTCATTTCGGCACCAGCAATGAAGCGACTCGAGAGGCGTTAGAAACACTCACAGCTGATGGCCATGCGGCTAACGACTTACGTGTACTCGCATTCCCATTCCACGCCGAAGTGCTTGAATTCATTGAACGTCACGACAAAATTTTTGTGGTTGAGCAAAACCGTGATGCGCAATTCAAATCGTTATTAGTAAACGAACTCGAAATACATCCAAAATCGCTGACCTCAGTGCTGCACTATAACGGCGACCCGATCAGCGCACGCGTGGTGCGCTCGGTCATCGAATCACATTTAGAAACCTCGAGCAGCCAACCCTCTGTGGCCGCGAACGACGCGCAACAATAGGACGCGACCATGAGCTTTTTCAAACCTACTTTCCGACATCCAGAAGCCCCCAAAAATAGCCTTGGTTTAACCTCGCGTGCATACGAAGGTGGCATCTCCACGCTCTGTGCAGGCTGCGGCCACGACTCAATTAGCGCGGCAATTATTCAAGCCGTGTGGGGACTCAATATTGAGCCGCACCGAGTCGCCAAAATGTCCGGCATTGGATGCTCGTCAAAGTCACCAAACTATTTTCTGAATAAAGCCCACGGCTTTAACTCAGTGCACGGGCGTATGCCGTCGGTAACTACCGGTGCAAACGTCGCCAACCGTGAGTTACTGTACATCGGCGTATCCGGTGATGGTGACACTGCATCGATCGGCATGGGGCAATTTGCTCATGTCATTCGCCGCAACCTAAATATGAGCTACATTGTTGAGAACAATGGCTGCTACGGATTAACCAAGGGTCAAGATTCAGCGACTGCTGACGAAGGCTCCAAAAGCAAAAAAGGCACCATCAACCCGTTTGAGGCCATCGACTTAGTTGCCTTAGCGCTAGAGCTCGGCGCCACCTTTGTGGCTCGCAGCTTTTCTGGAGATAAACAACAGTTAGTGCCTCTGCTGAAAGCCGCCATGTCCCACAAAGGCTTTGCCTTAATCGATGTGATATCGCCCTGCGTAACGTTCAATAATCACGCCGGTTCAACCAAAAGCTATGATTACACGCGAGAGCATGTGCAAGCCGGTGCCGTGGTTGATTTCGTGCCACACGCTCAAGAAATAACGCTGGACCAAATCAAGGGTTCCACGCAGCAAGTGGAACTCCACAACGGTGATTCGGTACGCTTGAGTAAATTAGATGACGACTATGACCCAACTAACCGTCAACACGCCATCCAAGTGCTTCATGAACATAAAGCCAACGATAAATTACTCACTGGACTGATTTATCTTGAACCTGAGTCGGAGAATTTTCACGAGATGCTAAATGTTCCGGATACACCGCTGAACAAACTAGAGCAATCGGTGCTGTGTCCTGGCGCATCAATACTTGATGAGATCAACGAAGGCTTAAGATAAATCCTTTTGGAACATTAAGAAGCTAAAAAGGAGCCAAATAGGCTCCTTTTTTTGTGGCTGAGGGCTCTTTTGTGGCTGAGGGCAAATAAAGCATTTTCATACTCCTCAACAAATTGGACGAAAGTCGACTTTGTAGCTTTGCATGTCTTTGTTACTGTGGTTACCTTCACTGGGATTAAACGCTATTCAACTTTAAGCCCTCCCCCGCTAGATAAACGCCAAGCGCGCTAACAAGGAGCCTCATGATGAATCAACGTTTGAAGTTAAACCTAATACTACTACTTAGTGTGTTGTCCCTTACGACGAGCCAAGCCGAACAGCCCCCGGCTAATACCGCGGACTCCGCCACAGACTCCGCTTCGTCCACCATCACGCCTGAGCTAGCACCAAAAACGACTGCAGAACTGGCTGCTGCGCCACATTCAATTGTTGTCTTGGGCGACTCGGTTGCGGCTGGAGAAGGCATAAATTATGGCTATCGCTATGACAATACTAGTCTATTGGGGGCACGCTGGATTGGTGGTACTGACGCCCCCATCTGGCAACCTCCCTATCCACTGTGCCATGATTCCGCACAGGCTTATGGCAATGTAATTGCCAATGACTTAGGCGCAAATCTCGCAAAATTCGCATGTACTGGCGCTACTTACCAGAACGGGCTAGTCGGTCAACGAGAATATAATGGCAAGATCTACCGTCCAGCCGAGTTCGGCACGCCCAGCCAGCTAAACCCAGACTACAAACAAGCAGCTCCTGACACAGTAATTATTACATTTGGTGCCGATGATGTGAATTTTGTTGATATCGTCACATTCTGTGCGACCGGCTATACCTTGGCGGACGCCGAAGAGGTTGAGCGTATTTTTAACAGTGTCGACGTATCAGCGACCATTAAAGCGAAGTTCACAGAAAAGTACCCAGACCAAGCAACATATGTAAAACATAAACAAGCAAAGCTCGACACCGGATCACTATTTTCGTCTTACTGTACTGCAAAAAATCCAGGCAAACCAATTCAAGAGTATTTTTGGAAATTAGTGAATAATGGCACCTTAAGAAAGCACTATCTAGATATGGTCTCAGCCATCCAAACGGCCGGAAAACAGGCGGGGAAAGTCCCGAATATAATCTTCACCACCTATCACAACCCCTTGCCTACGGCATCTGAATCAATCGATTGTCATGATTTATTAGACCTTGATCGCGCCGAAGTCGATTACTTGAACACGCTAGAAGCCACACTCGACCGTGTTATAAAAGACACACTCACCGGAATTCCTGGCGTGCAAGTTGCCGATATTTCGCAAGTGATGGATGGCCACCGTTGGTGCAGTGACGACCCTTGGACCTACGGCTTAAGTGTGCTGTGGCTTAATCGTGACAGCCAAGCACCGTTTCATCCGACACCGGCCGGTCAACGCGCCATCGCCGACATTGTAAAGGGGTTTATCAAATAGGCTGTAAACACAGAGCTATTATTCGCACGTGCCCTATTTAGCAATAGCACGTGCTGCATTGACTCATTTTACAAACTCTGTGACTTTTTCAAGGCTCTCGATTTCCATTTCAATATCATCAAGTTTGCTGCGTATGGCTAGCTGTGCATCTGACAATCCTCGATTGTAGTAATAGCCACCGACATTCAACGAAAAGAAGTCGATCAAGAATTCGGCATCGAACTGACCTATATCTTGGTTAAGTTCGGCCGCAAAATATTGTTTAACTTTGGCTACGAGGATTTCTTTTTCTTGACTACTAAATTCTACTGGCTTCATGTCGATTAACTCTGAAATTTGTACTTAAGATTTATGTCGCTATTAGATTTCACTACAAACTTGCCACTCGGTGGTTTTAACCTTGCCAATTATAAACCTTTGAGTGTGTACTATTATCTTGCTGACATTTCTATTAGGCTAAAATTTAAGCGAATAAAAAGTCTGTGTCTCACAAACCAGCTTTATTGCCGCAGAACCGCTACACTACGCGTTTATTACGATCTACGACCGCACCATCATGAACCAGTATGCTTTTTCATCACTAGAGCTAAACCCCGCTTTGGTGAGCAACCTTGAGTCTTTGGAGTTTAATTCCATGACCGCCATCCAAGCCTTGAGTCTGCCATTCATTCTGGTCGGCCAAGACGTGATTGCACAGGGCCAAACTGGCTCCGGCAAAACCGCCGCATTTGGACTCGGTTTGCTTAACAAAATAGACGTATCACAGTTCGCCGTTCAAGCCTTGGTATTGTGCCCTACGCGCGAACTTGCCGAGCAGGTGTCAGGCGAAATTCGTCGTCTGGGTCGGAGCATCCCGAATGTTAAATTACTAACGCTTTACGGTGGCACGCCGATCAAAGCGCAAACCGAATCTTTGGCTAAGGGCGTGCATATTGTGGTGGGCACACCGGGTCGTATCGAAGATCACTTGAACAAAGGCAGCCTACCGTTAGAAGCGCTCAACACCTTGGTGCTCGATGAAGCCGATCGTATGTTAGATATGGGTTTCCAAAAAACCTTGGATGCGATTATCGAACTGATTCCGCGCAAACGCCAGACCTTACTGTTCAGCGCCACCTTCCCGCCTGAAATTGAATCTATCGCAAAGCGTATTACTACTGACGCCGAGTTTCTTAAAGTAGCACCAACCCAAGATACCGTACGGATCGACGAGACACTTTACAAAGTCGCCAATGAGAAAGAACGCATTGAAGCACTACAGCGCTTACTTATGCCGTTGGAAAATCAACCCACGGTGGTTTTTTGCAATACACGGGCTGACACTCAAAGCGTCGCAGGCTCACTCAAGAGTCGCGGTTTTAGTGCCTCGGCCTTACACGGCGACATGGAGCAAAAAGATCGCGACCAAACATTGCTACGCTTCGCCAATGGCAGCATCAACGTGTTGGTAGCCACCGATGTCGCTGCGCGCGGCTTAGACATTGAGTCATTGGATGTGGTGATTAACTACCACCTACCTAAAGAGTTAGATGTCTACACTCACCGTATTGGACGCACCGGTCGAGCGGGGGCTAAAGGTTATTCTTATTCGCTATTTCAAGCGTCTGAAGAATTCCGAGTAAGCAAATTGGAAGGTGTTCTGGGGCGATCACTGAGCATCGGTGAATTGCCGCCTATGGCGGTTCTGTCGCAATCTCCTGCCCGCCCCAAGATGTCGACGCTGCGAATCGAAGGCGGAAAGAAACAGAAGCTTCGCCCGGGCGACTTAGTCGGCGCATTAACCAAAGGCGAAGACATTGCTGGGACCCAACTCGGCAAGATCCAGATTATGGATAACTGGGCCTACATTGCGGTGGAACGAGATGTGGCTAAGCTTGCGCTGCGCAAACTGAGTGATGGCAAAATTAAGGGCAAGTCGTTTCGTTGCCGCCTAGTTTAAGCGAGCTCACTATGCAATGTGTTTACGAAGCATCGTCCGGCATTGAAGCCCACATGATTAAGAACTTGTTGGGCCAAGACGGTATCTCAGCCGAAGTACTTGGCGAGCACTTACAAGGTGGTATTGGCGATTTACAAGCCATTGGAATGGTGCGAGTAATTGTTAGCGAAAACGATCTCCCTGAAGCGCAAGCGCTCATTAATGAGTGGGAATCTATGCAGCTACCGGTCGACCCAAACGAGCAAGAAACTCTGCGTAAACCAAGCGGGCGGCTTAGCTTTTTTATCTTCGGCTTTGTACTGGGAATGCTCGCCATGTTAATGCTGGTTGGCGCTTCCAGACTATAAAGAAGCTATAAAGCCTCCAGAAAAAGAGCACATTAGGGACTCGGCTGACAACTTATTACATCAGTACTTGAGCCACTAAAATCGAGTTGCGAATCTATGCTGGCAATTTCACACCACTATTTGTTATACTATTACATTACACCCGAATCATAATAGTTGCCAGCATGCTTAAATCCACATCGTTAGACAAACTTGCCATTTTCCTGTCAGGCATCTGTCTCGTGCACTGCTTGGTCGCGCCAATTCTAATCACCTTGCTACCAATCGTGTCACTCAGTGTTACGGTTGAAGAAGTATTATTTCACCAACTACTGCTTTGGCTAGTGATTCCGACCAGTGTGGTGGGACTCTTTCTTGGATGTCGTAAACACCGTCGCTGGTCAATTGTAATAACCGGCGGCGCTGGCATGGCCATTCTTATTGCGGTCGCCACGTTTGGTCACAGCTGGTTCGGGCTTACCGGCGAGAAATGGGTAACAACCTTGGGCGGCTTAGTGCTAGCATGCTCTCATTTCCTCAACTACCGAGCTTGCCAGTCAATCACCTGCGCATCGTCACGCTGCGAAACACAGCATCACCACTGATTGAGTGGCGTTGTACTCGGTCAACCGAGCTAACTTTCGTCACCAATAGTCCCTCGAATTGCTCGCGCCCTACAGAGGCGCTATAGTCACAACTTAACGTTGATGGCTGTTATCGGCTAATGGCGCTGATAGCTAAATAGCAGTGGCCGCACAGATGTCACTAGCAACTCGCAAAATGTGAACGGGTTGATCTAGACCCTGCGTTACTATGCCCAACACAAAGCTCTAACGATTAGTCATGCTTAAAGCTGACGCCCAAATTGAATTTCGAGGAACACCCTATGAATAAGTACTTGATTGCTCTGTCCATTGCTATCTTTTCAATCGGTGCTAAAGCCGAAAGCAAGGTCACGCTAGTCAGCAATGCGACAGTCTACACAGTGGATTCTGAGCAACCGACGGCGGATGCATTCGCCTATCAGAATGGCAAGTTTATCGCGGTTGGCAAACACGCCGACTTGCGTAATGCCTACCCAGATGCAATGCCGCTTGATTTAGACGGCGCCACCGTGGTTCCTGGCATTATTGATGCCCACGGTCACTTACTCGGCTTAGGCCAAAGCTTAATGTTTGCAGACTTAATGGGCACCAATAATAAGGCTGAAATAATTGCCTTATTACAAGCACGTGCAAAAGACTTGGTAGATGGCCAATGGCTATTAGGTCGCGGCTGGGACCAAAATGATTGGCCAGTTAAAGAGCTTCCAACCGCCGCCGATCTTGATGCAGCGTTTCCAGATCGCCCAGTATGGTTGGAGCGTGTCGATGGTCACGCGAACTGGGGCAACAGCAAAGCCATGTCGTTTGCCAACAAAGATCTCAGTGGTGACTGGCAACCCGAAGGGGGCGAAATAGTACGGAACGCTAAGGGCCAAGCAAGTGGTGTATTTGTCGATAACGCCGTCGCTCTTATCCAGCAGCAAGTACCTGCGGCTACCGAAGCAGAACTAACCGAAGCGTTAACACTCGCCATGCAAAAAACCGCCAGTGTGGGCTTAACCGCCATGCACGATGCCGGCACTTCATTGCAAGTATGGAAGCTCCTCGAATCCCTTAATCAGCAAGACAAATTAACCGTACGTGTTTATGCCATGGCCGATGGCGCTAACGAGATGTTGAGCTACCTTTGTGATAACGGTGCCAGCATTGACCCAGCGGCTCGCTTAACCGCGCGCGCCGTTAAACTTTACAGCGATGGTGCGTTAGGGTCTCGTGGCGCTGCGCTACTTAGTGATTACAGCGATGACCCCAGCAATATGGGGCTATTAATTGAAAGTGAAGACACACTCAAAAAGCACGCTACCCGCGCAGAGGCTTGCGGCTTGCAGGTTAATATCCACGCAATTGGCGACCGCGGCAATCGCGTTACTTTAAACGTGCTCGAAGCGTCTAACACTAAAGATAACCCCGGCCGCCACCGTATAGAACACTCACAAATCGTTGAAGCAACGGACTTCAAGCGTTTCAAAGAGCTAGGTTTAATCGCTTCAGTGCAGCCTACACACGCAACCAGCGACATGTATTGGGCGGAAGACCGTGTTGGCCCACAGCGCATTCAAGGTGCTTATGCTTGGCAAACATTTATTGAGGCCGGTGTTCCATTGGCCTTGGGTTCTGATTTTCCGGTTGAACGCGCCGCCCCATTACCCGGCTTTTATGCCGCGGTTGCGCGACAAGATGCCAAAGGCTGGCCAGAGAAAGGTTGGTACGCAGATCAAGCGTTAACCCGTGAACAAGCACTACATGGGTTCACCTTAGGTGCAGCCTATGCCGCATTCCAAGAAGATCAGCTTGGCTCAATTGAAGTCGGTAAGCGGGCTGACTTTGTAGTGCTGTCAAAAGATATCATGCAGATACCCGTCGCTGAAATTTTAGACACTAAGATTCTCGGTACTTACATCGACGGCACTGCAGTGTTTCAAGCACAACCATAGCGCGTCGACTAAAAAGAGTACTGGACAGGCTCATTTGGATATGTGTACACTATTCAAATGAGCACAAAAAACACATCTCACGGAGGAGCTCGAAGCGGCGCAGGAAGGCCTAAAGGGTCTGGCAAATATAAAGAGCCGACCAAGGCTATTCGCGTGCCCGAAAGTAGCGTTAGCTATATTAAAGAGTTCTTGGAAGGATACCCAGACGTAGTTGAGATTGGCTCGTCAGTCCGCGATTCATCGGACAATGTGCATCGACTCGAGATTCCCTTATATAGCTCCAGTGTAGCCGCTGGTATACCGTCTCCCGCTGAAGACCATATCGAAGACACATTAGATTTAAATGACTATATGGTGCGACGCCCCGACAGTACGTTTATGTTGCGGGTTGAAGGCGAGTCAATGAAAAACGCCGGCATTTTGCCAAACGACATACTGATAGTTGATCGGTCACTTAAAGCGGAACACAACAAAATTGTGATCGCAGCGGTCGACGGCGAACTCACCGTTAAGCGCTTATATCACCGTGGCGGATTGGTTCGTTTATTACCAGAAAATCCGGCCTACCCTGATATCGAATTAGAGTCAGAGTCAGACCTCGTTATCTGGGGCGTGGTGATTGGCAGCTTTCGCCGATTCCAATCCTTTTAACCGCCGACTATTTAATAATTAATGCATACGATGGAACGAATAGATTACCTCACCGCGCAAGAATACCTTGCTCGAACCATGCGTCGAGTGTGTGAAACTGAACAAGCAATCACCATTGATGGTGCCGGCAAGGACCAAGTCGTGATGCTGCCAGTAGCGCAGTATGAATTAATCCGCCAATGCTTAGTCAACTCCTCATTGTCTGATGCCGATAGCAACGTAGCTAAAGATAGCGCGAAACTGGTCGAGTAAACACCGCGCACTTAACACACTAAGCAGTAACTAGTCCTTCCTGAAAATTTGCTGTATAAGTTTGTAGCTACCCGCCAGGCTCACCTCATCGACGTAATACTGTGACTCAAAAACCAACCAGTAGCTCCAACCGTATTAGCCCATTTCGCATGCTTGCCGCGGCTAATCTAATCACCCTATTATTACTGCCGACACACACGCAGGCTCAACAACTTCCCCCAATGTTGTATCAGTTATTGTTGAGTGATGAGTCGACTTCCCCCAACGATAGCACTAGGTTCGGGGCGCTACCACTTAACTCAAGCGCACGCCCAACTCGTGATTGGATCAACGCGTTTAATAGTGCGACACCCATACCACTGAATGAACCGTTACAAGATGCAATTGATAGCTGTTCGGGGATGCTGCCTTGTGTGATTTTGATTGATCAACTCAATCTGAGCGAAACAATTTACATCAATAAATCCAGCGTTAAATTGCTTGGTAAGGCTGGCAACAAAATAACCTACAACGGTACCGACAGCATTTTTCTTATCGAAAGCAATACATCTAATATTATTCTTGAAGGTCTTGAGATCGACGGCCGCATTAACAATATTCCGGCCGAACGAAACCCCGACATCTATGCCATTAACCTGTACGGAAACAACATTAGTCAAATCCTCATAAAGGACAACTATATTCACCACTTAGATGGCAAGCAAAACGCACATGGCATCGCTGCACTCGGCACTGGCGCAACAGAACAATCAGCGATTTCTAATTTAATCATCGAGTCCAATCGACTGGAAGATCTTCGTACAGGATCAAGCGAGTCGATAGTCGTTAACGGCAATGTTTCCCATTGGGAGATCATCGATAATGATGTTAGTCGAGTTAACAACATCGCGATCGATGCCATCGGAGGTGAAGGTACATCGCCAACTCAAACAGTGAATGGTCGAATTGTACCAGGCGAGCTTGATGTCGCTCGTTTTGGCTTTATCGAAAATAATCGTATCACCAGTATGAGCACACTCGATAATCCAGCCTACGGCAGCAAACACTCTTATGCCGCCGGTATTTACCTAGACGGAGCGCAAAACGTATTGGTAACCAACAACACAGTGTCCGACACGCCGTGGGCGATTGAGGTGGGAGCTGAAAACTGTGTTGAAACCGCCAATATTAGCGTCATTAACAACCAAACTAGCGAGAGCCGATTTGGCGACCTACTCATAGGCGGTTACGCAATCGGCGGGTTTGTTGATAATTTATCAATTAACTGCGACCCCAATACAAGTGAAGACTCAGATGAGGGACATGGCTATGTTCGCTACACTACGGTCAAAGCCAACAATTTCGATAGCTCAGACACACTGGAAGACACAATCGAATTATCTAACCGCATCCGCAATACAATTATTATCGCACCAAACATCAACCCGATTAACACCGACGGCATTGCAACCGGCGATCAAAACTCGATTCGAGTCAGCGAATAAGACGAGCTTACCCCATTAAAATAGCCCTCAGGTTGAGGCTCATTGCGGTAACTGGCGATTTATCAATTAACTAGAGTAGCCTAGAGCGACACTCGCCTTTACCCGACTCAGCAACCACAAAAAGACGCGTAGGAAAGTAAGCACGTGCGTGGCTAATTATTAGGAATGCGCCAGTTTAAGGCCAACAATACCAATAAGAATAAATCCCAAACTAAGGATTTTCAGTATGTCAGCGGGCTCGTTGAACAAAATTATCCCAAGCGTTGCGGTGCCAATAGCACCGATGCCAACCCACACAGCATAAGCTGTACCAACAGGTAACGCTCTCATTGCGATACCAAGCAATAAAACACTCGAAACTAGCGCAAACACGGTCCCGACTGTTGGCCAAAATTTGCTAAAGCCCTCGGTATACTTCAACCCAATTGCCCACCCAACCTCAAGCAGCCCCGCCACGGAAAGAATGAACCAGCTCATAAAACACCTCTCAATTATAGAGGTCGTCCCCTGGTAAATTTGAGAGGTGAGGTCGTCCTCACTTCTGAATGGCTAACGCCTTAATAAATGGCACGATTTAAGCGAGTTCAGTCGAATAAGACCCTGCTTAAGTTAGTCCATTCTTGGTCCACCATAATGCCCCCAAATATATAAAGAAAGACACACACGCCCATGTGATCGCCATACTTAATTCAGAGTGACAACTCAAATGTCCCTACGCAACTAAATTTGGGGGCACACTGTTCTACTATGAAAACCATATAGCCTTGATATAGCGCGTTCGGTAAACCCCTCTGCGTCTGGATGAGCATATGCACACCCGCTAAACCAAAGCCAGATAATGATTAGATAACGATTAGATAATGACTAGGTAATGCAGTTTATCTAAGGTTTTTGTCATGTGCTTTTTAACCCTACATTCTAACTCGCAGTATGAACTTGAATTGAGGAAACAATGTCGACATTCCCAGCAAGAAGAGCACACTTCGACAACTTGCTATACACCACCACTTGCCAAAAAAGTTAAGACACTAACCACTAGAAAGGCGACCCACGACAAATGCTTGCCCTTAGTGAAATATGCTGAAAACAATGCACTTAGCAAGAAAACAAGGCTTACAACATTGAGCATAAATAAATATGTGAATTCACTACCGATGAGTAACGCAGCAAAACCAAACCACGCTATTGACGTGATGTGCCAACAAAACCTTAACGTGCCTTTGGTAAATTCATCACTGCCAAACAAATGGGGAATGCTGTGACTACGAAAAAGGCGCATTAGGATATATCTCTCACCTAAATATGAATGAGTGACACCACATAAAATTAAAATAGCTGACGCAATCAAAAGCATCGAAAACCTCTTTGTGTATAGGGAAGTGTTTTGCCGTGTTATCAGTCATTCAAAGCTTCAGCATGGCTTAACGTATTAGTATAACCTTTAGATGGCATACAGCTTTTGTAGCTCACATAACTCTCATTGTGCCAAGTTTTTTTTCAGTTTGTCGTTACAGTATCGGCTACCACCTCTCTCGCTTACTCCATGCCTCAAGGGGTTAGTTAAAACAATGTAAATGTTGTCGAAAAAGGCCTAAGCAGCTGTCACCGGCCAAGCTCATCACGAAGAAATTTTCCGGCCTTTAAAAACGACTTCACCTGCGCTATTACCTCGGGGTTATGCATTAAAAAAGGGTGTGACACCGGCACAACAATATGATCCGACATGCCATCTACTTTGGTACGCTCGACTGAGACCTTGCCGTCGTCTGGATTGGGAAGCATCTGCGATAAAATCGGATTGATAGTTGCGCTGCCGGCGATGACACCAACCGGATAAGCAACAGGCCCCAAGGAATTGGGTACGCTGTCATCATCGGTACCGAGTTGCATGCCAGCAGGTCCATTTATTAACTTGAAGCCCGGAACATTCTTTAAGGTATCGACAACTTCGCTGCCTTGATTAGGCGGACCAAGCATGACCACCCGACCAAGCGTCTCAGGTTTAGTCATACTCAAATACTTGCGTAATACAATGCCGCCAAGAGAATGAGTGACAAAATTCACAGGAGCTGCGTTTTCACACTCCGACACCGCTTTAGCAACATGAGTGGTGGCAATTTCATCGATATTTTCACTCGTTGAAGGGTAGCCATAGTTAACCACTAAGTACCCCTCCTTGCTAAGCTCAGCACTCATTTTATCCATCGAATGCTCGGTACGTGCCATTCCGTGTAACAACACGACACACTCCTGCGCAACGCTGGTAAGACTCCATGAGTAAAACAGAATTAGCACCAATATTTTGTTCACGGCCCCTCCATCTGTGGTTCGCCTACACTACTGTCAGCAGCTTACAGAAGTCGCTCACCGCGACTCTGCGTGTGTTGCAACAAAGTGACATTTGCCAGCTTGTATATGCTCGTTAGATAGCTTGTCATTCTTCTAGTACTTTATACCAACGACTGCATTCTCGATACCGATAACCAGCATGATGCAGCTTATGCCATGAACCATGCTTAAACAATGCGGGTATCAGTCCATCGAGGTCGCTCGCCAAATTTAACTTACCGTATAGAAACCTAAACAGCAGCCCCGACGGATTATCATTTGCTGATTTTTTTAGATCGCGTTGTTGATGGTCAAATTGAACATTCGAGTCCGCAATTCAAGATGCTGCGATTGGCTTTAGTTATCTAATACCGCTTAGCACCCAGTAAATCTAGCATAATAAATAGGTACTTTAACGTTTAGTAGTTCGCAATATTGCGCACCAACTGCGCTATTTTTTGTGCGGCATCGCTCGGCTCCTGTTCTAAACCAGATACCACACCGAGTTGATTTCGCGGCGGCTGATTTTGACTTAATTTCCACTTGCCGCTGAAGCTGAGGCTTGATAATTCAACACCAACAATGGCCGGTAACAGTTTATCTATATAAGCTCGTGGTGCATCGTCCAGTGACCACGGCTCGGCTCGCCCCGCCTCATGCTCTAAGGTTAGCTCGCGCAACATCGATTCATTCCATTGTGCGTCATGAATGAAACGTATTAAACCAGAGACATGTACCGCCACATAATTCCATGTGGGCACCGCACGACCGTTTTCGCGTTTAGTTGGATAATAACTCGGTGACACATAGCAGTTGGGCCCACTGAATACGGCTAATGCCTCGGAACCGTCTGACAGAGATTGCCAGACAGGATTAACCTTGGCGATATGACCTTGCAGCACCGGTGCACCACTCACCTCACGATAAATCAAGGGAATGTGATTAACCTCCAAACCACTCGCCGAAGTCACTATTAGACTAGCAAAAGGGTACTGCTTTACCACATTCAGGAGTTGCTCCTGATTCTGTTGCTGAAAGACTTTTGGAATGTGCATCGTGAAACTTGCTCTATTGTGCGGTTAATTAAAATGCTGAATGTTAGACCAGACTATAACCGAGCACGAAACACAGAATCGACAGCAAATTACTAGTTTTACACGGCCATTAAACGAGCAGCCATGCACCCATACCCAGAAAGCTCAGAAATCCTACGATGTCGGTCACGGTGGTTAACACCACGGATCCCGATAATGCGGGGTCGAGATCCAATTTTTCCAATATCACTGGAATCAATAAGCCAGAAAACGCTGCAGCAACGAGGTTAATCAATATAGAACATCCAATGACGATTCCTAACATTGGATTTGAGAACCACCAAAAAGCGACCAAGCCAACAATTATTGCCCAAGTACAGCCGTTCAAGGCTGCCACACCCAACTCTTTGATTAACAGTGGTCGTATATTGCTATCACTAATCCGTTCCAGTGCTAGTCCTCGAATAACAATAGTCAGCGTTTGACTGCCAGCGATTCCGCCCATGCTGGCGACCACTGGCATTAACACGGCCAAGGCGACAACTTCTTGTAGAACATCTTCAAATTGGCCAATGACGAATGAGGCTAAAAAGGCCGTGAGTAAATTAATGCCTAACCACACCGCTCGACGTTTAGATGACGAAAACACTGGCGCAAATAAATCATCCTCTTCATCCAGACCAGCCATACTCATAAACTGATGGTCAGCTTCGTCTTGCATAAACGAAATAGCATCATCTGCCGTGACGCGACCTAGTAAGGTGCCCGACTCATCAACTACCGGCGCCGAAATAAAGTGTTTACGACGAAACAGCATGGTTAAATCGCTTAGCGGCATGGCTGGATTTAACACAGTGGTACTATCAATAAACGGCAGCTCTTTGAGTTGTGTTCCTTCGTCTGCCTCCAGAATGCTGGCCAGCGCAACCGCTCCGCGATATTTTTTATCATGCCCCACAATAAACACTTGGTCAGTATACGAAGCCAGCCCATTAACTCGAATGTAACGCAACACCTGCGCAACAGAACGGTTGGCGGACAACGTGATAACGTCGCGTTTTAACCATCGGCCGACCACGTCATCATTGTAATCGAGTGACGCCTCTACTGACGCTTTCTCCGCGTCAGAGAGACTGTCGATAATCTCCTTCGCCAGCTCGACATCCACCAAGTCGATGACATCCGCAACATCGCTGGGCTCCATGTTCTCGGCCAGCAACACCACTTCGTCAATCGGCGTGCTTTCAAGCAGCGCTACTTTTATCTCGTCGTGTAAATACGGTAACGCGTCGCTACGCTCCTTTTGCGATAGCGCCAACCAAGCTGCCGCCCGCTCGGTCAATGGCTGGCTTTCTAGAAAGTGCGCAAGCTCGGTCGCGCTTGAGCCTATCTCGACGGTTGGTTCGTTATCTAAACTCATGGTCTCGGCGTGTTAATCACAATGGGCATTAATGTCAGTGTCGTGACTCGGTTAATTCAACATGAAAAAACCGAGCAACATAGGGTCAAGCGATTTGCTGATCGCGAGATAATACTACAGGGTTAAAACAGAGCTGATTTAACTCGTATCGTTTTAAATCTCACCGCGCAAGAGGTAGCAAGTCAGTCTTGCGACTGCGGATCGTCTTCCTGGTATGACTCGCTACTGTCAGAGCCACTATCAATGCCGCTATCAATGGCACCATCATCGCCGTTACCTACTTGGTCATTATCAGTCAAGTCTGCGTCGCTGATAAACTCATCATCGACAGTATTCCGATCCATCCGAGTATCCGCTTCGACACCCATATTGACGTTATAATCAGACACACAGTTTGCAATATAAGCAGGAGCATCTTCGGGCAATAACCCTTGAGCAGCCTCTGTGCACAGACGTCGAGCCTCCTGGTTTTGCGCGCTGGCAAGTAGTGGTAACAAACAAAGCGCAAGGGTTACAACAACAGCGTGTGTGAGGTTGTATATTTTGTAGATCGACTGCATTTACACTCTCCTATCAAAGGTTGAAAGCCCCCAAAACCACCTCTATTCTGACCAGCTCCACTTCATTGCGTCAAGCCACAACATTGACAAATTGAACGATGAAATGAACATAAAACAGTCTTTCGTTCTACCCATTGATCTGGGTAGTTTCTGATGACAGTAAGGTTTCCGACATCGACTGAATATTGTCGGCGATATCCCCTTCCTCTTCACTAAAGTAGGCTATGTGAAACATTGCATCACCCTCTTGCACCAATGGAATGTTCTGCTTACCAATAATAATCCCAGTTTTACTGGCTACTACCTCGCCAAAGGTTTCGCCTAACGGACTTCCGATTTGCGCAAGCACATCGCCCTTATGTACATGGTCGCCCAAGTTACGTCGACTGGTGCTCAACCCACTGTGACTAGCGCGCACCCATGAACTGGTGTTCGCTACATACGGCGTATATTTAGACTTTTGTGGCTTAGATCGAGTCATGCCGAGTTTTGCTAAAACACGCTGAATACCACGGACACCGGCACGAATCGACAATTCGTCGTAGCGCAAAGCTTGGCCAGCTTCATACAATAGAATTTTTGTGCCTTGCTCTAAGGCTGACTGACGCAACGAGCCATCACGTAAATTGGCATTCAACAGCACCGGCACACCGAAAGCCTCCGCTAGCTCTAAGGTCTCAGCATCTTTTAGATTGGCGCGAATTTGAGGCAAGTTTGAGCGATGGATCGCACCAGTGTGTAAATCAATACCGTACTGACAATGCTTGACGATTTCCGTCATCAGCTTATGCGCCACGATGCCGGCCAATGAGCCCTTCGACGAGCCTGGAAAACAGCGATTAAGGTCACGCCGATCAGGCATATAACGGCTTTGGCTCAACACGCCGTACACGTTCACCATCGGCACCAAAATCAAAGTTCCACGGCTCAACTTGAAACTTTTCATGCGAATCAATCGACGAATAATCTCAATGCCGTTAAGTTCATCACCATGAACTGCTGCCGATACAAACATAGTTGGGCCATCTTTACGACTGCGAATAACATGGATCGGCATACTGATGTCAGTATCGGTATACAAACGTACCACCGGCAGCTCAATTTGGCAGGTCGTACCTGGCGCTATTTCCTGACCACCTATTACCAGCTTATCCACCGGTCTACCCTTTACCACGAGTTCGAGTTCTATGCGGCTTGGCATTCTCTTCAATGAACTTGAAAATTAGCTCGCCCACATCTTTGCCAGTGGCGGTTTCGATTCCTTCTAAACCTGGAGTTGAATTCACCTCCATCACTACTGGCCCAGTGGCCGATTGCAGAATATCCACACCACATACATTCAAGCCCATTACTTTGGCGGCATTCATGGCGGTAGCTCGCTCTTCTTTACTCAAACGAATTAGCTTAGCTGACCCTCCTCGGTGAAGGTTAGAGCGAAACTCGCCTTCGGCACCTTGGCGCTTCATGGCGGCAACGACTTTGCCACCGACGACGAAACAACGCACATCAGCGCCGCCGGCTTCTTTGATAAATTCTTGCACTAAGATATTCGCGTTAAGCCCCATAAACGCTTCGATAATACTCTCAGCCGACTTATTATTCTCTGCCAGTACTACGCCAATACCTTGAGTTCCTTCTAACAGTTTAACTACCAGCGGCGCACCGCCAACGGTTTTAATCAGGTCTTTAATATTGGTCGACTTATTGGCAAAACCGGTACGCGGTAAGCCAACGTTTTTACGTGACAACAGTTGCAACGATCGCAGCTTGTCGCGCGAACGACTAATCGCCACAGACTCATTCACGGAGAACGTACCCATCATTTCAAATTGACGAACCACGGCAGTGCCATAGAAGGTAATCGACGCACCGATGCGCGGAATAACCGCATCATAACGTGGCAACTCTTCACCACGATATCGCACCACTGAACGCGCTTTAGTGATATCCATATAACATTGCAACGTATCGATCACATCAACCTGATGACCACGAGCTACACCGGCCTCAACTAAACGCTTGGTCGAGTACAGTTTTTTATTGCGCGAAAGTATCGCTATTTTCATTAATCATTCCTACTTTAGTTCTCTCCAAGAGAACGGTTCATTGCGCGCCAATAATTGGCCGCGCTACCGAAAACTATAACAGATCGCTTACTAATTGATGTGGTGATTCCATGCTGATAGCTGGTTATAATTAGACAACTAACGCCACCCAACTAACTGAGCGCCCGATCGTGGATTTAAAGATTTTTCTAACCGTATTCTTCGCAGTGTTTATTGCTGAACTCGGCGACAAAACCCAATTAGCCACCATGTTATTTGCGGCCGACAAAGAAGTCAGTAAATGGATGATTTTCTTTGCCGCTAGCGCCGCACTGATTGTGGCAACCGCAATTGGCGTTATTGCTGGCAGTTGGCTGGCTAAATATATCGACGAACGCTATTTGCATCTAATTGCCGGCATCGGCTTTATTGCCATTGGCATCTATACTTTGTTCGGCGTATGGAGCCGCTCTGGAGAAATTAGCTAAAGCACTTAGAATGCTCGGCACAATCACCTTACGGTGAGCAAGACCGAGTTAGTCAGCTGAGCCGCAGTATCATCAACAGTGAAAACACGTGCATGAAAGCGGTGCTCGCCAGCTTCCAGCGGCCATAGATAACGTGTTTCATTGGTCGTCGCGACCAAGCGACCATCGACCCACCATTGCACGCGGGCAACACGCTGTTGCTGATTTAACCGTAACTCGAGAGCCTCACTGTCGTCGGGAATGCGAGGGTCGCGCGCAACCAACATTTGATCGACCGGATGCTCTAAACGATACCTCAGCATTGTCTCAATTGGAGCTTGCGAAGCGGGCAACTTGCCGCGAATAAACCATTCGTCACGCGTCGCACATTGGCCGTCGTCTAATAAACCAGTTTGAATGCAGACTGTTTGCCGCTGGAGGTTACGCGCGATTGGCAACCCACGTGTATCACCTCGTCGATTAAGTTCAGAAAACATCGCCCGCATGGCCAACGCCGGCCCACTGGAACCGGTAATTTCATCCATAGGTGAATTGTCGAGATTACCCATCCACACGCCGACCACATAGCGATGGTTGTAGCCCATCACCCAGGCATCTCTATAATCGGTGGAGGTTCCGGTTTTTACCGCAGTTTGTACAGGCAAATGAAGTGTTCCTCCACGCCCGAATTCACGACGACGAGCATCTGGATCAGACAGTATATTGCCGATCAGCGAGCTCGCCGCATTTGAAAACACTCGAGTGGATTGATTGCTCGACGGTAAAAATGTGGTCTTCAACGGCCGATATTCACCGCCTCGCGCTAAAGTCGCATACGCCGTTGTTAACTCTAGCAAGCTAATCTCCGCATTGCCCAAGGCGATGCCATTGCCGTAGTCTACCGAGCGCAGTGTAAGATTCGTCATGCCTAATTGATTGAACCTATCGAGCAAGGGCTCAACGCCAACATACTGAGCTGTTTTAATGGCCGGAATATTCAATGAATTCCCGAGCGCTTCGCGTACCGATATCGGCCCGTAGTACGTGTTACTGTAATTGCGGTAGGCATGCACACCTTGGCCAACGCCCTCACTCAACGGACTATCATCAATTAACGTCGCGGCTGTCCAGTCCTTCTCCAGCGCCATCGCATACACAAACGGTTTTAACGTCGAGCCAGGCTGTCGTTTTACTTGTACGGTATCGTAAGCGGTTTTTTGCACCTGTTGATTTCCATTGCCTACTGCCCAAACAAGCACTTCGTCGGTTTGGTGGTCAACCACAATCATGCCCGCATTGTTAACCCGCCTGGGCGCTAGATCACGCAAGCGACTGGATAATATATGCTCGGCAAACTGTTGTAGCTCTGTGTCTAAGGTGGTGGGTATTTGATGGTTTTGATTTGCATGCGAGGTGTAGACACGCTGTGCAAAATGCGAAACATCAATCAGTGCCGGCGGTCGTCGCACGGTTAACGCTTGCTGTTTGATTACCGACGGATCAGCTACTAAGTCGGACTCAGCTGCACGGTCGATCAACACATTCAGGCGACCATTAATTCGATCTGTACTCTTGTACAAATCAAAGCGTGATGGCGCGCGAACTAACACTGCCAACGACAGCATCTCTTTTTGACTAAGCGTATGCAGGTCACGGTCGAAATAATAGGTCGCTGCTTGCTGCACACCACGGCGCTGCGCCGCGTAAGGCACTTGGTTAAGATAGAATTCCAAAATCGACGCTTTATCGACCTGTTGTTCCAGTTCGCGAGCCTCCCAGCCTTCAACCCAGCGAGCCCATACGGATCGCGGTCGAGGATGCAGCATACGCACCACTTGTTCGCTAATCGTACTGGCACCGCGAATCCCTTCTAAGGCTAAAATGTTTTGCAACAGCGCATTGAATCGAGCCGACCAATCAATGCCCTTATGCTGGTAGAAACGTTTATCTTCGGCAAGAATAAACGCGTGCTGAAGAAACTCAGGCACCTGATGCAGCGCAACAGTATCGTGCGCATTCCAGTTGTTTTGATAGGTAATGGTCAGCGGACGCCCGGTACGATCCAACAACTGCGGCTTGGTTAATGCCGTTGTGACCGCACTCAAGTTGTTTGGCAAGGGCTGCATCGAGCGAACTGTGAGCACCGCCAACACGCTCATAAAAACAACGCTAGCGAAGGTGCCTAGCAGCACACTGCGCCGCAACCACTTAGCAACTAGCCGCCGACCAAATAGCATGGCCTACTTCACTTTCTCAACTTGCAGACTCGCTGGCACGCCCAATCCATAAACATCGGGGTCATACATTTCCGAGGCCTTGAATGGCATCACCGAGAACTCGCCTCCAGCTATCGCTTGCGCGGTGTAACTAAGATGGTAGTCGCCTGCAGGCAAGTAATCAGAGTAAAAGCGTGCCGAGTTGTGGCGCAGCTCTTTATGATAAAAGCTATATCCGTAACGCCCATACGACTGCCAGCTGTCACGCTGAAACCACCACGAATGCTGCGAAGCAATAAAAGCACCTTTATCTGCATCGACTTCGGATGCGGTCGCTAAATCGCGGTTGACCGGCTCAAGCCCGCCCGGAACGGGGTCATCAATCACCACAAAATGGCGTGCCGTAGGTGTTGAGACAAACAAGTCAACGCGTACTAGCTCGCCTTTTTCAAGTTGCATTGGGCTCTCCAACAAATGCCACCGCCCATCGCGCTCCACCGAGTATTCTCGGTTAATCTCCATGCCGGCATTGACAGCGCTCGCCGCGTCCTCAGTTTTAGCGTATTGCAAACGTACACCGTAATACACACGACCCGTACCCTGTTTGTTAATCGCCACATCTCCCGCTAAATTCGACTCTACCGGCAGAGTCTCGTTAGCTAAGGTAACTGGCGGGTTACGCAGGTCGTCAAAGCGCGTATTGCCAAGATCTTGCACGCCGTATTTGTCAGTATGCAAAGTGACGTCGACCAACATGGCTGGCGGCTCTTTTTCATAAACCCGACTAAACTCCAACAACGCATTCATACAAAATACATTTTCCTGCGTATTCTGCCAATGATCGCGATTACCACGTGTTTGAGTAATTGCTCGCACTTGTTTAAACGGCACGTCACCAATTAGATGCAACAGCTCTGGCGACCCAGCGGTGGCTTGTAGCAAACTACTCAGAATCGCGCAATTACTACGCAACGGCGTATGTAGCATCGCACCGTAATCATTTCCGAGACTTTCATTGAATTGAAATTTTCCGCCCGACTGACTACTAAACGACAGCAGATTCTGACTAAGTTCAGATAGCTCTTCGATAGGTTGCTCTAAGGCCACAGCGGCTTGTAGGAAGTGCGCCTTGCCAAACAAATCCATGCTTGACCAATGTGGCTTATAGCGTGCCAATTCTTGCGCATCTAATTGTCCGCTGGCGGCAAGCGCTGCCAAGGCCACTGCACGTATCGATGAACGCATACCTTGCATGGTTCGTTGCTGATTCGACAAATCACTGTCGTCTCGGCGTAAATAGGTTTTGAGGTATTCGTGCAACCGACTTTCTACTTGTTCTGGTGGCGTATGACCAGCCTTACGCAGCCACACAAAACCCATAGCTGTGTATGCGCTTAAATACGGGCTAACGTAGCGGTTGTCGTTAATCCAATAGGTCATACCCCCATTCGGAGCTTGAAATGACGCGGCGCTAGCGAAAGTATCACTCACCACCTGCTGACTCTCAGGCCAGGTAAGATCGTCATCGAGATAGGCGTTAAGCGACATAAACTGCGCAGCGCCCAGCGACTTACTCAGTCGTTGCTCCCAACAAAAGTATGGGTAGTCGCGCAAATACTCGAATGCACCGTTTAAATTACCCAGAACCGTAGGCGAAATTTGCACGCTCAACCCGCCAACATCAGAGTAAATGCCAGCCGGAAAGGCAATTTTCTCAGACACCGTTTCACCTAAGGTGGTGCCATAAGTTGCCGCCGAAATAAGCGCACGACGTTTGTTCACCGGCACGTGATGCTCGAGAGCGTCTTGGTCTTCTTGATCGCCAGCTTTAGCCATAAATGCGATCTCACCATACTTCGCCGCCGAAACATCCAACCAAACTTGAGTCCGCTCATAGGGCGCCATTGCTAGCGTAACTTGTTTACTCAATGGTGCGCTTAATGCGTCGCCTGCCGCCTTTAGATCAACGGTGATTTGACGCGTTCGACTAGTCCGATTCATAACACTGAAGCCAGCCTGAACTTGGTCGCCCTCGGTTAACTGGTTAGGCATAACCGGTCTCAGCTCGGTCGGTCGATTAACCTTAAACTGTGCATCGCCCAGCCCCATTTGGTCTTCGCTGGTGACGGCCATAACAAAGACACGCCAACCCGTTAGGTTATCTGGCAACTCAAACTCAAACTGCCCTTTACCACGCTTGTCCAACTTGATCGATGGGTTCCAGTAAGCCACAAACTTCATCACATTTCGCAAATCCGGCGCGTCTTCGCCACCGCCGCCACCGCCAGGGTTAGCGCCCTTCTTCTCAAACTTCTGCCGACCCACTAAGCGCATCAATAAATTGTAATTAGACACGCCCAAGGTATCTAAGTGGTTAAACCCAAGGTACGGATCGTAATAGGCTGTACCGCTACGATTTAAATCGAACACAGCTTCGTCGATCACCACCACCGCCGCTTCAATGGGCGTCGCTCGACCGGCCTTGGGTTTCGCGCGCAGGTCAACAACCACTGTTTCACGAGGTCGATACAGCTCACGATCAGACTTAACCTCAACCTCAAGCTGCTTACTATCGTCCACCACTTTGAGCGCAGCATAACCAAGCTTAAACGTAGGTTTGCCCAGATCAACCTGACCGTCACCAAGCGGTTGCGCGACCCGCGGAGAAGTCACCACCACCGACACATAAACACCGGGGTAGTCGTCGGCCTCAATCGGCACCTCAATAATCGGCGTGCTGCCTTGCAATGTTTGCTGCCAATGGCGACGCACACCATAGCGCTCCACAGTGATCAATGCTTGTGCGTCGGGATACGGATTTTTGATCAAAAACTTAGCCGTATCACCGCTCTTGTACGACTCTGCATCAGCAATTAACTCGAGCTGTCTATCATCATCGCCCCAGACCACTTGCCCCTTACCAACCACCCATACTTTAAGCACACTTTGATTCGCGCGCTGCTTTGTGTCTTGAATATTGGCAACAATACGATAGCGCCCTGGCGCAGTTGGCTCAAAATCGCAGCTTAATGCTTGCTCAGTAGAGACCAATTGACAGTCACTCTGCTTGACCCATTCTCTAGAGTATTGAGTGAGATACGCATTACCAGCGCTCTTCACTCTGGCCGCACGAGTAACCTCGTGTTCGATTTGCACCGACACAGCGGTATTCGATACCGGCTGGCCTTTGGCATCGACCACTACCACCTCAACACTGGCTGGCTCTGATACCTTATGTACCCATCGAGTGTTCTTCAAACCGACAAAACGGTTGCGCCCGACATAGTCCGCACTGGCACTACTGGCCACGTACTTGCCACGTTCGTCGCGTACTGCGCTCTCGACCACCAAACGCCCAAAATAGGGAGCGTAGTCGCCCAGCGTAAATTCAGTATTTAATTCACCTTCTTGGCTTACCGGCGCAACACTCTGATGCGCAGTAATGCGGCCACTGTGAACTTGCTTACCAAAGAAGAAACCCTTCGCCGCCGGATGCCTACTCACAAACCGTGTGGGATTGATCATTGCGGTAACACGGGTATCGGCATCAGCATACGGACCTCCGGCATGCATCTTGGCCGCCGTGCTGACCTGTAACGTATCACCGGACTCAAACTGATCGCCATTTAGCTCAGTGCTAACGCGGAACGACGCTGGTGTAAAATCACTTACCAACACACGCATAGGCGCTAGATTGAGATGTGCACCATCTGCCTTAATCGATAAGCGAAACTGGTACCAACCCACTGCGGCAGCTGCATTCGTGTTAAATTCGCCAGCGTAGGAACCAAACTCAGAGAGCGTTAAGTCGGAGATTTTTTCAACTACTTGGTCTTTGGGATCCACCACTTCTAGCGTGTACTCACCTGCAGGCGGCGCTACCCAATGATCATTACTTTGGTTGCGCACATAGAGCTTGTATTGAATTGTATCGCCCGCTTTATAAATACCTTGAGCGGTGGTGCCCCATGCATGGGTATAACTGTTTTTGCGCTGCATGTGCGGCCATACATCGCTCCAAGCAGAATAATTATAATCAACCGGCAACACCGCAAAGTCATCTCCTTTAGACACTTTGAGCATTAGCCGATCATGGCGATAGTTACCTGCGCCCAACCAGCGAAGCGTCGGATCCACCGCTAACTGGCCTGGCAGCACCGCAACTCCGTGCCGATCGGTTTTAACCGTCGGAGCTGAATCATTGTCAAGCTTCTTGCCATTAACGAAAGGACTAATTGACTGATAGTTATCGACCTCGATACGCAGCGATGCATTGGCTACCGGTTCACCGGTTGCTAAATCCGTAACCCAGGCGATCGACTTAAAATGCCCCAATTTCAGATGCACCTGGAACGGCGTTACCTGCGAGACAAAGCGTGGCACATAATTGGTGAGGCCTGGCTCGCTCGCCTGAGCAGTCAATTCACCAACCACAATGCCAGACTCGCCGTTAAGCATTTCACGAACGCCCAGTGGCACGGCATAGGCAATATCTTCAACCACAGGCAGCGGCTTCTCGTACTGTTGGTTAGCGCTGTGCTCAGTCGCAGTGGTCTTTGAATAACCGTTGACTACGAGCTTGTCCAAATTGGTGACCGTAACGGGCAATTCCGTGTCTAAGGTCTTCTCAAACACCGAATGCTGATGATCTAAATGGAGCCGCGGCGTGCGATGTGCAGTTAGAAAACTCATGTCCATCGAACTCGGCAATGCGCGCCCCAGCTCGTCCAGCAAGTTCTCATTTGACGTTAGTCGGTACTGCTCGAAGGCCTTAAGCACTTCCGGCAGCATCATTCGGTATGGCCGCGTGTCGGCATAATTGAACCGGCGCTTGAAGAAATATCGCAATTGATATTCATCTTGACGCGCTGCCCACGGGTCATAGTCGACCAAACCACCAGCCAAATCCGGCGTAACCGTCAGCGCTAATTTAGCGGTGGCATAACTAACCGGCGTGCTAAACAATAGTGACGCACTGGATAGAGGCTGACACTCAGGCAGGTCAGCGAATATCTTTTGCTTGCTCTCGGCATCACGCAACAAGGTCTGTGTTGTGTGTGTTGGCGCCACCACCACGTTCTCGTTCGAGTCCTTCTGACGACACTCTACGCCCACAAAACTGAACTCTGGCAGTGAACGAAATTGATGTACTTGCATGTCAGAGCTGCCGGTACGATTACCCCAGATTGACGTCAAGCCGGCGTGTAGCCTCAGTGTAATTGGCGTGTCAACTGGCAGGTCTTTTGAAGGCACCAAATACCAGGTACTACGAGCATAATCGAAGGCATTACGACGCGAGTCCAGCTCTGCAACGACCTCAGACGTATCGGGTTCTTCGGCCACTGCTCGCCCTAGACTGCGGGTCTGCTCAAACTCAGCATCACTGGTGGTTCGCAGATGGAAGGAGCCCCGCAGCGAGTTATGCAATTCTGGTGCAACTAAGGAAATACTTTGGCTACCGGTCCATAAAGACAATAACCGCAGCACCGAAGAACGCGTAACCGGTTGATTAAAACTAACCTGCATCACCGGTCGGCCAGCATCGACCCATTGGTGGAGATATACCCGCGAAACAGCTGGTCGAATAGTAGTAAATTCAAAGGTCTGAGGAGATGACATCGCGTCACCAGCAACGGTAGTGATGCCCGGGTTAACCGTAATTAAATAGCGCGTCGCCAAACGCAGCTGATCCCGTTTTTTTAACTGACACGCAAGCGAACTGGTATCCAACCACAACCATTCGCAGTTGACCGCAGGTTGAAACGTAATTGGAATACTCGCCGACTCACGCTGCATGTCGCCCACCGGCACCACCGGCTGATTGAATTTAAAAACAACCTGACGATTGGATATCGGCACTTGCTCACCATGCGGCGTCACTCTTAGTAATGAAAGCATCTCATTACGCTGATTAAAATCAGCTGAGTCATATGCTAACTGAGCATATGTTGGAGCCACTATAAAAAGCAGTACAAGTATGAGTAACCGGCCAGTATCCATTCGTCGTCTCATCGATTCAGTCTCGTTTTTAGAATTAGTTGGTAGTTCATTTACGCTATGTAGTATGCGAGCCTACACGTCATCGCTTGATGGGGATTGTGTGAAATTTCCGTGACCTGCCCCAGCATCAGCGTTCAAGTGATAGAAATCCCAGCATTACGGCACACCTTCACCGGTGGAAGCCACCCAAATTCGGTACCACTGATCTCGGCTTAGGGTTAATTTAATCGAATCAATAGCGGATTGAATGCGATCGATATTGCCACTGCCAAGAACCACTACTGGCCGACTTGGCAGCTGTCTTACCCACGCATAGATAACTTGATCGATGGAACTCGCGCCGAGCTCGTCACTGATTGCTTCCAGCTCTTTGCGCACGCGTCTTGCGGATTGTTCTAAGGCAGTGAAAATTCTGCCACCAGCTAAGCTCGACCAAGCCATCGGCCGTACACGAACCTGCTGCAAATAGTCCAAGGTACCGTCGGCTATCGACTCTAGATGCAATGGGTTTAACTCAATCTGATTAGTTATTAACGACCCATCTAAACGCGATTGCAACAACTGAAACTGACTACTAGTGAAATTTGAAACCCCAAAATGGCTCACTTTGCCAGCCACCTGCAACTGCTCAAAAGCACGCGCAACCGCGTCGGCATCCATCAGCCAATCAGGGCGGTGTATCAATAAGGCATCTAGATGATCGACGCCTAGGCGACGTAATGAGGTTTCCACCGACTCAATGATCGCGCCCACACTGGAGTCATAGTGATTAACGCTAGGTCCATTTGGCGCCACTAATTCGATACCACATTTAGAGACTATCTCAATTTTATCTCGCAGCGCCGGCGCCAACTTCAAAGCACGCCCAAACATCTCCTCACAGCTCGGGTTGCTGCCATAAACATGGGCATGATCCACCGTGGTAATACCCAACTCAAGGTGCTGCTCGAGAAAACCCAAATGCTGCTGGTCGGTTCGCTCCCAATCGCCCATGCGCCAATAACCGAGCACTAACTCAGAAAAGCTTGGCCCACTCGGCGACATCTGTACGCGTGCTAATTTACTCATAATTTTGCTCTATCTATTCCACCAAGCGCCAATAGTACCGCACCTGACAAAACAATCGGAATCCCTCGATTGAGTATCTCGGCGGATTATTTAAATAACCTAGCTGGACGTCGCTAGGCTTCCGTTTTAAGCTTGCTCTCCCCTGACCACAATTTACAAGAGAATATTTATGAATCATTGGATCAATAAGATTGCCGTGGCAGTCGTCATGCTATTTAGCCTAAGCGCGTGCATCGAGGAACGTGTTGTGGTTAAGGTTAAAAAAGACGGTTCTGGCTTGGTCGAGCACTACTCATATAATAACGTTGAAGATGCCATGGGCGGCTTCTTATCTGGACTAATGGATGAGCAAGGCATGGAAGGTGCCGGTGACGCTATCGATCAAAAAGTTAAAAACGAATTTGACGATCAATACTTTGAAGATTTCGCACGCGAGATGGGCGAAGGCGTCTCGGTTGAAAAATACGAACTAGGCAATAATGAGATCGGCATGAAAGGCTACCATGCTACGTATGCGTTTGATGACATCAATAAAATTGCCGTCAAAATGCGTGAAAGCTTAGGCGAAGGCGACGACGATGCACAAGTCTCTGATCAAAAAGAAGCGCTTACTCAGGTTCCTGATTTCTCGATGAAAGATGGCGTCCTACTGATCAAAATCCCACATGAGTTTGACACCAACGACGCACCAACCGATGACGATATGGAAAACATGCCACCACAAATGCTTGGCATGATGGCGGCTATGTTTCAAGGCATGCGCATTGCGGTTAGCGTTGAAGGTATCGATGACATCAAAGAAACCAATGCGATTCACCGCGACGGCAACACGGTGGTGTTAACCGACCTACGCATGGACAAATTGATGGGCAATATGGAAGGCCTCAAGAAAATGCAAACCTTAGGCTCACTGCCACGTGATGAAATGCAAGCTATGGCTAATGAGACCGATGGCATCGATGTCGACATGCAAGAGCAAATCGTTATTCGATTCTAAAGCATGCGCCCCGCTGGAGTGACTGACTCTCGGCGGGGTATTGATGGATTGCTAGCCGCCCATAACCCAATGATCAGCATTCATCAGGGTACCTTGATTATGAAATAGTGTAAGCCGCCGGTTGACTAGGAAATGTCGCGGTTCGTAAAAACGTATTTGGCTATGTCTAGCAAAACACACCTCCAATTCTAACTAGACTGAATCTCGATACCGAGGTTTGGCGAATACTCAACACAGAGTTCGAAAGTCGCTGACCTTCCTTGCCTTATCGATTACAAGTTTGAGCAAAAGATAGCCTCCAAACTTCTGACAAATCGTCGATATTAACCGTCACCACTTTCTCCGTCACAAACAAACAACCGCAATCCTTGGCGTTTTTCCAACAGGAAAGCATAGTTCATCACCGTCGAATTCAAAGTCATAGTCGAAGGTATTTAATGCGCCGGTGTAGCCGTAAACGTAGAACCAGTACACACCTGACTCGCTGGCGCTGAATTCGATTGACTCCTGATTATCGGCGCTGTCTGAAATTGCAATCGTATTCGATAGATCCTTTTTGGCAATTAGTCTCAGATCAAGGTCTCCGTCGCCGTGTGTGAAAAAGATGCTGGCGGTTACCCTCTGGCCTTTCTTCAATTCAACTTCGAATACATATTGTTGGCTGGCGGTAGCAATTTCCAGCCCACTTTCATTGGTGTTTTGGCTTATTTTGTCGATGCGAATATGCTCCAAAGCCCCCATATCGGCAAGGTCATTGAATGGTGCTAGGTTGTCGTAATCTTGCCCAACACGAACTCCTCGTTGGTCTTGATAGGTCGCCCTCACTGAGACTGAATCAATCGCATCGCTTCCCGGCAGCAGATCATGGGTCAGCGTTGGGCCGCCGTTATCGCCAAGAGGAGCTAGGTTAGCTATTCCATTTGTTACATTACCATTGGCCCCGTCGGCCGCGCCACAGGCATTGCTACTTGTGCCTTGAAACAAATTAAATTGCACTGAAACTGTGGAGGTACCAAACTCATTGCTAGTGCAATCCGGTCCGGCATGCCCAGTGAAAATGTTGCCCGTCAAAAAAACAGGGTGGTCGAGAGAGGAAACCAAAATGCCGCTGGTATTACTAGCAAAGGTATTATGAAAGATATTGATCGTTGAGGTGCCGAAATTACCAACGTACATAGCTCCCCCAGCCGCTTGTAAGGACATCGGGAGCGTATTATTACTAAAGGTGTTGCTGCTTAGCCTTAGGCTGCCAAAAGCGCCCTGCAAACTCGCGTAAACACCACCGCCGCCAAAGAGGCTCGAGTTGGTTGTTGAGCCTATGCCTAATGCGCCTATGACATTGTCTGCTATTAGGTTGCGTTGTAGATTTAAATTGCTCTCGCCATTATAGATGCCGCCGCCGCGCCCAGGTTGTCCGTTCTCTCCGCTGCCATGGCGAGCATTGCCACCATCACCAGTCCGGTTGCCGACGATGCTACTTTCGAATACATTTAGGGTGGCGTTATTCATTAGCGCAATTCCGCCACCAGCGCCACCATTGCGACCGTGCCCCAAGATCACATCAATGCCATTACCGGTTGTATTGCCACTTATTGTGGAACGATTGATGGTTAAGGTGCCGAGGTTCAAAATACCGGCTCCCGGCACACCGTAATCGGCATCACCACCATTCTCAGTATAGCCATTACTGATGGTTAAATCGTTGATGGTGACATTCGCCCCGTTAGCGATTTCTAAAATTCTGAACCGCGGAGCCGTATCACTACGTGTGATGGTTGCGCCATTACCATTAATTACGATGTTCGTATCAAGTTTTTGTAAGGCCAAATTTGAGTCGAAGCCACTAAACTCCTCGGTCTCCAGCGTGTAGACACACCCTGAGGCCAGCTCCAAGGTGTCATCTCCCGCTGTGAGTTCAGCGCTACTGATTGCTTCTGCTAAACCGCCCACCTCGTTCACATTGCAGGCCGCACGGCGTTCGCCATCACACAAAGACTTAAGGACACTAAGCTTGAGAGCACCGCAGTAGAAGCCGCTTGTAGCAGCACGAATGTATACTTGACCATGACCCATCCTTTAATTCTTTTATTAATCATTGATGTTTGATACGCCGTCAAATCCTTAGAGCGCCCCGTAGAACGAATGCCGTAACGCAGAAGACCCTAAACATTCACCGTAGCCTAACCAGACTGAAGGCCGTGAACCGAGCTATAGCAAACGTCTCGGACACGCTACCCACCGCCACGCTTATTGTTGCGATATCGGCTGCGAATATGGACGCGCCACTAACGCTTCTCTATGGGACTAAAGTCGCTTTACTTAACTAATATTCTAGCGGTTGCGCACAATATCGGACGACTAAGGTGTCAGTGTGTCCCCGTATTTAGCCCACTCGGATACTCACTTGCTTAACCGAAGCTATACGGGACGGGCTAATCCGGTATGCTAAGCGTTTACTTCAATAGCTAATGACCAACGACCGAACTAATGAACATCAAACAACTAGCACTGGTCGCACTGATAATCTCTATTATCGCGTGCTACTTTATATTCGGTGGTGAGGAGTTACTAAGCCCTAACTACTATCAAGCTATGTATCGAGATTCGCCATTGACGACCGCGCTGGTGTTCTTTGCTATCTATGTAGTGAGCACCGCTATTTCACAGCCGTCTAGTGCCATTCTGTCGATTGCCAGCGGCATCATCTTTGGTCGTGTGATAGGGTTACCAATGGCACTTTTTGCTTGTTCACTTGGCGGCACTTTGGCATTTTTATCGTCGCGCTACTTACTCCACGATTTCATTGAAAAGCGCTTTTCCGCGCCCTACCAAAAGGTCAACCGTGGCGTTCAAAAAGATGGCGCCTTTTATGTGTTCAGTCTGCGTATGGTGCCAGTCATCCCCTTCTGGCTGTTAAACCTACTAATGGGACTCACTAAAATGGACACTAAGCACTTTTTCTTTGCAACACTACTCGGCATGTTACCGATAACCGCCATATTAGTGCATTTTGGCGCCGAGTTAGGTGCTATTGAAAACTACACCATGTCCGCCATATTTAAGCCAAAGATGATAATCGCCTTAGTATTACTAGCCCTGCTACCGTTTGTCGCGCGCTGGCTACTCAAACAAATAACAAGCCGCTACCAAGCCGAGCATGAAACTAGTCAATAGAGCACGCTTAACAACCGCCTATAAGGCGCAGACTAGTAACGCGGCGAAATCGCTTAAGCCTCCGATAAATTTAGCTGCTGGGACTCACTAAACGCCGCAGATCAACTCCGCTAGGAGTTTGGAACACACGCAAATCAAATTCACCAACCACAGCTAATAAATGATCGAAAATATCAGCTTGAATAGCCTCATAGTTGACCCAGTTTTTGTCCGAACTAAACGCGTAGATTTCAATTGGTATACCGGCCTCGGTTGGCGCTAATTGGCGAGCCATGACGGTTAAGTCTTGGTTGATATCGGGGTGGTTCTTTAAGTATGCCAACACATACGCACGGAAAGTGCCGATGTTAGTTAAGCGCCGACCATTGGCCGAAGAGTCAAGCGTGATGTTGGACTTCTCATTGTAAGCCTGGACCTCAGCCAGCTTCTTATCGATATACTCGGTGATGTAGTTGATCTTTCGGTATCGATTCAGTGCCTCTTCGTCACAAAATCTGATCGAGTTGACGTCAATGAAAATGGAACGTTTAATTCGTCGCCCGCCGGACTCTTGCATGCCACGCCAGTTTTTGAACGAGTCGTTAATCAAACTCTGAGTCGGCACGGTGGTGATGGTGTTATCAAAGTTTTTGACCTTAACCGTAGTCAGGCCAATCTCAAGGATGTCACCACTTGCTTGATGTTGTGGAATGTCTACCCAGTCGCCAATGCCGACCATACGATTTGAGCTTAGCTGTAAACCGGCGACAAACCCCAATATTGGATCTTTGAACACCAACATTAAAACGGCGGTCATCGCGCCTAAACCAGCAAAGAGCTTAAGCGGTGATTCACCAATTACCAAAGCGGCAACGACGATAATCGCGAATAGATAGGTCACTAACTTGGCCACTTGGGCAAAGCTCTGTATTGGTAATTGACGAGAAATATCTACCGCATAATAGATATCGAGCAGGGAATTGATGAGCGCATCCACAATCATCACGACCATCCACACCATATAGATCGCTGCCAATGTAACGATCATTTGACTCAATGCAGGATACGCACTCAGTGCCACCGGAGTTAGCTTGTAGACTAAAAATGCAGGAACCAAGTACGCCACTCGACTGAACACTTGGTGCTTAATCAAAATGTCGTCTAAGTTCGATTTAGTCTTCGTTATCAACTTAGTGATCAAACGAAGAAGAATGTACTTAACCAGATAGAACGAAATAACCGCGAGTACAGCTATCACCACCATAGTGATACTACTCGTCAATAGGCTCTCATAGCCTGCGGTACCGGGTATTTTCGTTACCCATTGCTGAATAAATTGATGCATATTTTTATAAAAAAGATTATTAACATGTCGGCCGCTGGACCAAAATAATCGAAGCGCCAAGGTTAACTGAACAATGAATAGGTAATCACACTCTAAAATTAAACAAGGAGTGGGCCGACCTATTCGTTAAGGTCTAATAGTAACAACTAGAACACCCAGTTAATCAACTGTTTGCGAGAAACATAAGATACCCGCCAATCCTGCTCTGTTAACAACGCCCACCCAATGGCGTTTCAACACCACCAAGGTTTTCGCAATTGAACGGTTCGAACCGCATTTCCACAAACACCGCCCGCTCGGAGATCCAGATCGACGCCTAGCCGACTCAAGCTTCAAGAGCCTTTTACTTTTAAAAAATAAATAATAACTTGATTTAACCTTGACCACTCAAGTATTAATCAAATATAGTTTGGCCACGTTGAACGAGCATAATCAATTAACATGAAAACTCCCCCACAACCCATTGGCCTATTTTCCAATTTACAACATGAGCATGGTTTCGAATCGATTCCAGTTACCGGCGACATAGCAGACGTAAACGGCACCTTATATCTGAATGGCTGCGGTATCTTTGAACAATTTGGCCAACGCTATGACCATATCTTTGAATGCGACGGTGCTATAACCGCGGTTCGGTTTGATAACGGCAAAGTTTATTCCGCATCTAAAATCATTAAGAGTGAAGGCTTACTCGAAGAACGTAAAGTTGGCCGGCATCTAGGCAGCTTTGCGGCCGCGTGGCCCACTCGATTTAAAAGAATGCTGTTCGGCGGGCGGAAAAATACCAGCAATACCAATGTAATGCCGTGGCAAGGAAAATTGTATGCATTGAATGAGGCAGGTAAGCCCGTTGAGATAGACCCTGATACACTAAATACCGTGGGCGAAACCAGCTTCCAGAGCACTATTAAGGGATCTTTTTCTGCCCATCCACACAGAATCGAATCACGCAAAAGTTTATTCAACTATGGTCTGACCTACGGCAAACAAACAAAATTAACAGTTTATCAGTTACCGGATGTCGGTGATGCATCAGTGCTGTGTGAAATTCCTCTCGCGCACCCAGTAATGTTGCATGATTTTATCGTGACGGAAAATCACCTAATCTTTTTCATTCCGCCGGCAAAGGTTCGAGTCTTCAGAATGTTGTTGGCGCTCAAACCATTTCAGAAAAACATAGCTTGGTCACCTGAAGCGGGTACCGAAATTATTATCGTGCCGATCGACCAGCCAAAGAATATTAAGCGATTCCATACTGACTCGTTTATGGTATTTCACTTTGCCGGTGCATTTGAACAAGATAACCGACTGTTTGTCGACTACGTTTGGTATCCAGATAGCGCACTGTTAGGTGCATTAGGCGACGGAACCAAAGTGTCATGGAACGAGTTAGATTCGCAAGTGCATGGCAAACTTCATCGAGGCGTAATCGATCTCGAATCCTTACATTTTGAATCCAGCCCACTTTGGGATGGGAATTGTGAATATCCACAGGCTTCAACTAAGAGAGTGGCCGGAAGATACAACGACATTTGGATGCAAAGTAATGAAGAAATACACGGGCAATTGATATTTAGGCTATCTAAGTTATCCAGCGACGGTCAGCTTAAACACATCCCTATGGACATCGGTCAAATTTGCCTAGAACCCGTTTTAATAGAGGGAGAGCAGAACTATATTGCGTCTATGGTTTTTGATTCAAACACACAGCACAGCCAATTGTTCATTATCAATAGCGACACCCTGGAGGTCACCGCTAAAATTCAGATGAAACAGGCTATTCCGCTTACCTTCCATGGCTGCTGGATAGACTCTCAATGAGAGTACCGTTGAATATCAGATATCTGAACTTCAGCCCTGTAAACTAGCTGCAGGGCGATACTCTCAAGCTCTAAAAGGATGACATCCTGAAGACTATACGTTAAATCGAAAATGAACTACGTCACCGTCGTGCATTACGTACTCTTTGCCTTCTAATCGAAAACGGCCGGCTTCTTTAGCACCTTGCTCGCCGCCGTATTGATTGTAGTCCGCATAGCTCACTGTTTCAGCACGAATAAAACCGCGTTGGAAATCAGTATGAATTACGCCTGCCGCTTGCGGTGCGGTATAACCTACGCGAATCGTCCACGCGCGGACTTCCGTTTTACCGGCAGTGAAGTATGTCTGTAAACCTAGCAACGCGTAGCCAGCCCGAATAACTCGATCGAGACCGGGCTCTTCCTGGCCAATCTCCGACAAAAATTCGGTTTTCTCATCGTCTTCAAGCTCGGCGATTTCGGACTCTAGCGCTGCACAAATTACCACAACGTCTGCGCCTTCTTTGTCGGCGATACCCATAACGGTATCCAGATGTGGATTATTCTCAAAACCAGATTCGTCAACGTTCGCAATGTACATAGTTGGCTTAGCCGTCATCAGACATAGCGGCTTTATCAGCACTTTTTCATCTTTGTCTAAATCCAAACCGCGCACTGGCTCGCCGGTATCGAGGTGTGCGAACACCCGCTCCAACACGGCTTTTAATTTAATTTGCTCTTTATCACCCGACTTAGCACGCTTACCGGCACGTTCAATCGCCTTGGCAACGGTATCCATATCGGCTAGCGCTAATTCAGTATGAATCACTTCAATATCCGAAGCTGGGTCTACTTTGCCGGCGACGTGAATAACGTTCTCGTCATTAAAACAACGTACTACATGTGCAATGGCATCAACTTCACGGATGTTGGCTAAGAATTGATTACCCAAGCCTTCACCTTTTGACGCACCTTCTACCAAACCAGCAATATCGACGAACTCCATAGTCGCGGGGATTGTCTTATTTGGCGCAGCTAACTCAGTCAAACGTTGCAAGCGAGGATCCGGCACCTCGACAATACCTACATTAGGTTCAATGGTACAAAAAGGATAGTTCTCGGCCTGAATACCGGAGTTAGTCAACGCATTAAACAGAGTCGATTTACCTACGTTGGGTAACCCCACGATGCCACATTTAAATCCCATATCAGTAATTCCTATCAGCGCTTACTTAGCAAGCGTTGTATGCAGTTCATTCATTGCACGTGGGAAATCTCCCTGCACAATTAATTCCAAAACACGCAAGCTCTCGGCAATTGCGTGCTCAATTTTTGTTTGGTCATCACGATTAGCTTGCTTTAAGACATAGGCAGCCACATCGCGTCCAACACCCGGGTGACCAATACCGAGCCTCAGTCGAGCGAAATCTTTAGAGCCACACATTTGAGCAATATCACGCAGCCCATTATTGCCACCGTGACCACCACCCAGCTTTAAACGTGCGACACCTGGGTCCAAGTCCAACTCATCGTGCACCACTAAAATTTCAGCTAGATCAATTTTATAATACTGTGTAGCGGCTACCACCGCCTTGCCACTCAGATTCATAAAGGTATCAGGCGCAAGTAGTCGAACTTCTTGCCCCGCGATAACCGCTTTACCACTACGGCCAAAGCATTGCTTGTCAGCCTTTAAGCTAATGCCTAACTGCTCACACAAACTATCCAAAAACAAAAACCCGGCGTTGTGCCGGGTTTTTGCATACTTTTCGCCCGGATTGCCTAAACCGACAATCAGTTTGATCGGCGATGAAGTCATCCGAATTACTCTTCGGAATCGCCCTTAGCGGCGTCAACAGCATCTTCACCAGCAACATCAGCATCTTCATCTTCTTCAGATTGCGGCTTCTTCGGTGCCAATACAGCAGCAACCGGCAATTCAAGATCAGCCTCTTGAACCGTTGGTGCAAACTGAACGCCTGCTGGTAAGGTGATTTCACCAAGGTGTACAGATTCACCTAGGCCTAGACCTGACACGTCTACCTCAACGTACTCAGGTAGATCACTACCCAAACAGGTGATGTCTACAGAAGTCATGTTGTGCGTCATAATACCACTGTCAGTTTTCACACCTGGAGCGTCTTCTTCGCCTTTGAAATGCAACGGTACAGTCATTGAAATTGTATCTTTACGACTTACGCGCTGGAAATCCAAATGCATAATTTGTTGTTTAAACGGATGCATTTGAACGTCACGCAAAATCGCGCGCTGCAAATCATCGCCAACATGCAATTGAACCAATGCGGAATGGAAAGCTTCAACATCTAACTGATGAATCATTTTATTATGATCTACCAGCAAGTATTGCTCATCTTCTCCACCGCCATAGACCACCACGGGCACTTTACCTTCACGACGTGAACGACGTGATGCTGCAGTACCAGATCCGGTTCTTACTTCAGCTTCTACTATAAAATTAGCCATTACTTTATCTCTAAAATAAAACTGAGCGTCACTTCTACAGTACGCTCAGCGTTTCCAAAAACACATCGGCATCATTACCTAAATGCGTGTACAACGTTTGCTGGGGAACGGCCTCTGGGCTATTCCTCGTCAACAAACAACGAACTCACCGAATCACTAACTGTAATTCGACGAATCGATTCTCCCAACAAGTGCGCAATCGACAATTGTCGGATCTTGTCACTCGCGGCGGCGGCATCAGACAATGGAATGGTGTTGGTGACAACCACTTCGTCCATGCTTGATGCATTAATACTGTTCACTGCCTCACCCGATAGAACGGCATGAGTACAATAGGCGCGAACGGCGATCGCGCCTTGCTCTTTAAGCGCATCGGCGGCTTTGCAAAGCGTATTGGCGGTATCGACCATGTCATCAATAAGTACACAGCTACGGCCGTCGACCTCACCAATAATATTCATTACCTTAGCCACATTGGCTTTAGGTCGGCGTTTATCAATAATGGCTAAATCCACATTGAGTCGTTTGGCTAAAGCACGGGCCCGAACCACACCACCGACGTCAGGTGACACCACTATCATCTTATCGGTGCCTAAACTGCGAATATCATCCAATAACACCGGCGACCCATAAATATTGTCGGTCGGGATGTCGAAAAAGCCTTGAATTTGGTCTGCATGTAGATCCATCGTCAGCACACGATCAGCACCGGCAGTACTAATCATCGACGCAATGAGCTTGGCACTGATTGGAACACGCGAGTTTCGTGGACGTCGGTCTTGTCTGGCATAACCGTAATACGGCATGACAGCAGTAATTCGATTTGCCGATGAGCGATTACACGCATCAATCATCAACAGCAGTTCGATAAGGTTTTTATGACTCGGAGCGCAAGTAGGTTGAATGATAAAGACATCTCGGCCTCGTACATTCTCTTGAATCTCAACGGTGATCTCACCATCACTAAACTGTTCTACGCGGGCTTTTCCGAGAGGAACCTTCAGATAGTCAACCACCTGAGCCGATAGCTCTGGGTTTGCGTTACCGGAAAAAACAAGCAGATTATCGATCGCCACGGTGACCTCGTTCTCTTAAGTAAGGATGATGCTTTTCAGGCTCGAAATGATATCAGACCGAGAAATGGAACATAACCGCCTAGCCTTTTAGAACTAGTATCTATAATTAGGACTTATAAACAGCGACTACATTTCTAATACTGTAACGACTACTTCTTGTGTGAATGTTGAATTAAATCAACAAACTGCACGTAACACGTGCATGAGATAAATCGCGCTTGGATGGCTGGGGTGGAAGGATTCGAACCTTCGAATGCCGGAATCAAAATCCGGTGCCTTAACCACTTGGCCACACCCCAGTGTCATTTGCATCCAAATACGAGCAAGCTCGCAAACCTCTCACTACATTAGCGTCCTTTGCCGATTACGCCGGTACATCATACCGTGCGTAAATAATGATAGCTGCCGGAGTTTATCCTTCTTCTATCAATAAAGGGTGAAAATTCATCCCCTTGGCAACGAAACCTAAAGAGTTTCGAGGCTTATTAGCCAGAATATCAAGCCCTTGCTGTTGTGAATCAAGCGGTAAAAAAACTGATCCGCCGGATCCACTCATGCGTGGACTGCCATACTGACTAAGCCACTCGAGAAGATAATTCACTTCGGGGTATTCCGCTCGAACGATTGGTTCAAGTTGATTTACTCCTTGTGAAAACAACGCGTCAATTGAAACAATTTCGGCGTCTTTCTCGAGAGCGCGTATTTTCTTCATATGAGGGGTCGCTGTCAAATGTTTATTCGAAAAAATTTGCGCTGTTGACACCGATATATTCGGGTTCAGTACTAAATACCATGGTTGACGCAAATTAATCGCTGACAATTGCTCACCAACACCCTCTGCCCACGCAGCTCGCCCATAAATAAATACCGGCACATCGGCGCCTAATTGAAGACCAAGCTCAGCCAACTTGTCGCGCGTTAGCCCTACATTCCACAACTGATTAAGGGCAATTAGCACAGTCGCCGCATCGGAGCTCCCACCGCCCAAACCACCCCCCATCGGTAAACGCTTAAGCAAATCGATTATCACACCGCAGTCATCGGCAGCGAATTGTTTTAAAAGTAGCGCCGCTCGTAAACATAAATCCGACTCAACCGAGAACCCGAAATCGTAGTTTCGACGCACTTCGCCGTCTTGCGTGATATCGAAAGTCAGCTCATCGCCATAGTCGAGAAACTGAAATACCGTTTGTAATTCGTGATATCCGTCAGAACGCTTGCCAACGACATGCAGCATTAAATTTATTTTCGCTGGGGCGGGCCAAACCAATCGCGACAAAGTCGGCGAATTAACTATTGCGACCATTTCCAGCCTTTTGTAACGAGTCTCACCACGACCTGCTTGCCATTACGTAGTGATTTTGTAGCTATCAACTTGCGCGGCAAACTGTGCTCAGCATGATATGGCTGATACGAAGACCACTGAATAGACCAACCAAGTTGTTGCAATAGCGCTACCTGCCCCGACTCATCCACTTGGTAACGATAGCTATGCTGCGGATTAGGAATCGCGAATAGCCAATAAGTGAGCGCTTCAATCGGAATCGGCCAGCCAACAATTTCAGTTAACAACTTTTCAGCACTGTTGCCGCGATGCACATTACCCTTGTTGTCGCTTAATACCACACCAAATTGGTCGAATTGAATCTTGACCGCTCCCGCACCCAATGGCCCGAACAACCTGACTTCATGTGATTCATCGCCATACCGCCAAATTAAATTGGCTTGTTCGTTAGCACGCGGAGTCTTTACGCCGACCTTGGCCTGATACTGCCAATTATTGAGTTCTAAGAACAACCGTGTTGGCTCCGCAAAACGACTAGCATCAGATAACCATTCACGGCCAACTCCATCCATGTCAGGCTTGGGAACACTGGTACACGCACTCACAGTAAGAACCAAACCAATTAGCCAGCAATAGCGCATCCACATAACAACTTACCTTAGGCTACTCAGCTGACGCTGCCGCATTGGGAAACCGTATACCATAACGCTCTAGGGTTTTATTCAACACTGGATTATTGCTGTCCTGCTTGAATGACTCTTCCCAGACCTGAGTGGCGCGCTCGGTTTCGCCAGACTCCCATAACACCTCACCTAAGTGCGCAGCTATTTCGATTTCAGGACTTGCCGCGTAAGCTTGCTGCAAATAGTCAATGGCCTCGGCATATTCTTGCATGCGATACAGAACCCACCCCATACTGTCTAAAATATGCGCGTCTTTGGGGCGCATTTGCAAGGCTTGCTGGATTAACTCACGGGCTTCTTCATAACGATCTGTTTGATCAGCCAATGTGTAACCAAGCGCATTTAGCGCGTTTGCATGATCCGGCTGGATCTCGATAACTCTGCGAAAGTCTTGCTCAGCCAACTCCACTCTATTCAACTCAGCGGTCACTAATGCTCGAGCGTAGAGCAACTCAACGCTCTCGGGCACGTACAAGATAGCTTCATTGATATATCCCAGCGCCTCTTCATACCGCAAAGCCCGCATCAACAAGAAATTTCGAGTCTCTACCAACTCCAGCCATTCCTCCGAGCTGGTCGGCTCAATCGACCATAACGCATCTATCGCTGCATCAACGCCCTGAGTTTCGTAACGCATATTGGCGGCTTGAATACTGGCTCGGAACAACAAGTCCTCACGTCGAATCTCACTAAACAACCGTTCGGCAGTAATATATTGCTCTTGACCAACGGCAAGTCGCGCCAGCGACCAACGCACATCATCATCTTGAGGGTATTCCTGCATAGCACGCTTGTAGTGCTTAATCGCTCGATCGGGCTGCCCCAAGGCCTCCGCCAACGCACCGGCATATTGCAATGCGCCATTATTGTTTGGTGCATCTTGCAACACTTCTAATATGAGCTGGTAAGCACCTTGATAGTCCTTGCCGCGTGCCAGCTCGGCCGCATGATTAATCCGCATCGCAACGGATTTTGGATTGGCCTCAACAAACTCAGCGACAAACTCAGAGCGCTGCTCAGTCTTGCCTTGGGCATACAGCAAATTAGCCTTCATCTGAGCCGCCAAATCCCAACTAGGCCGCATCACTAGAGCCTTAGCAACCCACGCCTCGGCCGCTTCATAAAGGTCAAACGACTCGGCAACATAGGCTGAGCTCAGCAACACTTGCGCAGAGTCGGGATATTGCTCTACCAAATAGCTAGCAATCGCAAATCCAGACACATCATTCTTCTGCCGAACCAGAAGCGCCGCCAGCTGTTTTACATAGTCATCCATCTGCCGATGCTGTGCCTGCTTTTCAATCGCCTGGATCGCCTCACCGGTCTCGCCCGCCCCCACTAATGACAACAGATACATATTTTGCGCATCTTCACTGGCTGGCTTTAGCTCCACCCAAAGCCGGCCTCCGGCAGCTGCAGTGACGTAATCGTCATTGCGCAAAGCAAGCATCGTTGCCAATCTTGCCACTCGGAAGTCGCCACTTGACCGCGCAACATCTAGTGCATTGAGTGTTGCCTGATCCCACTGACCGGTAAACGAAGCGAGGTTCGACAACAATAATTTTTCCAAGGTATCCGCATCAAGATCCTGCATTGGCAAATCAGGATCGCTCGCAAGCTCCGCGTCCGACACCACTTCAATCTGATCAGCATTCAATCCAATCACCGCGTCAGGACTTACACCTGACGGCCCGCTCCCTGAGCTGGCACAGGCTCCGACAAGGCTAACCGACACCATACACATCAGTATCTTGCCGAGCAGATAAGGCGAAGCGCTACGTTGGTAAAAATTTGTCATCCGGAACTCATGGGTACTCTTACGTCTGAATAGAACGCGCACTAAATACGCGCAAAGTGGAAATGCGAAAATCAGCATACCGTCATTATATACTTAACTTTATCAGGCCGAGTAACTACAATCTTCACCTTACCAACTTGTAAAGTAACAGCAACTCATGCCCACTAGCATTGCAATTCTTCTTGCCGCCCTCGGCTTTCTAGTATTCGGCTACGCAAGCTTGGTGCGCATGCTAACGCGGCAAGCGTTTCCCGATGCGGGAATCCAGCGTTACTTTAAACAAATGATGACCGCGCGATTACTGCGCAACCTTGGAAGCAGTGCTTTTTTCGTAAGCTTGCCAGCTACTAGCCTATTGTTATTCTGGGGCTGGGGGCCGGCTCTACTATGGCTACTGATTTTTCATCTAATTGTTGAATCAATGTGCCATTTACAATTTAGCTCCCAAGACAAACAATTAGACGTAGCCGACCACCTGCTGCGCGCCGAAAAACCGTTACCAGCCATGCTTGAGCAAGGCCTAATACAAGCGTTTTTTTTGCTCTCCATGGGCGTGGTCACCGCATTAATGGCAACCTTGGTAGATCGCCAATCCGGACTACTATTCGCCATTTTGTTTTTACTTCCTGCACGCAGTTTATGGCGGCACCCCAGCCCGGTGATGCCGCTTGCGCTACGAATCGTTGGAGCATTGTGCTTATTAGCAGCAGGACTGGCATTCAGCGATCGGCTGGGTTTTTCAGTATATGGCGACTGGGCGCCATTTGGCACGATGCTCGATTGGCTACGCTTCAACAACCCGACGGTAATTGCCGCCGTACTGGTCGTGGCAGTATTTCAGCTAGAGTTAAATCAAGGGTTTAAATCTGACCTGTCTGCGTTTGCCGGCCTCATCATAGTAATTCTCGTTATTTTGATGACGGTACAACTGGTTTGGCTAGCCCCCTTATTAGACGCCCCAATGCAAAGCATTCAGGTACGCAGCACCTCGTTGCCCAGCTTCGCTGGACTGTCGCTGTTTATTTTTGCGGGGTTTTCCGGTCTGCTGATACGGTTATTGATCGAAGAAGAAAACGGAACCACGCGCGGCCCAGAGCATTTTGGGCGCCTTCAATTAGGCAACCTACTTCACCTTACGCTACTCGTGGCGCTCGTGCTGAGTTTAGCGGCAGCCATTGGAATTGGCGCATGGAAGACTCACTTCATTGAGTGGAATGATTCACTCAACCTGCTGGATCAACTTAATCTAGCGATCACCAGCATGCTAAACCTAATCAACCCTGACGCCGAAACCGGCACACTGATGCACACCCTGCTGTTGGCCGCTTTGTGCTTCACTGGGTTTAGCTTCATGCTGATGTGCGCCAACCAGTTGACCCTCGAAGAGCGAGAAGAGCAAACCGCTATATCGGTTATTCTCGAAGCCAAAGTACTGCAAGCCATATTAATATTTCTGTCTAGCGCGTACTTTATTAGCCGCGGCATTAGCGTTGACGTATGGCTCATCATTGGCATGCTGGGCTGGAGTCTAACCACTCATTTGATGATGGGAATGACGCTGAGCCAAGCAAGCTCGGGGCGACGTAAAGCCTTCTCAGTAATTAGCCTTAGCTTAGCGGTATTAGGCGGCTTACAAGTTGGTGCTATAACGCTATCGTGGATACTCGCGTCGCACTATTTCCACACTACCGCCGCTATTGTGTTGCTATTGTGTGTCACCGCATTATGGTGGCGACCCATTATTGCTATAATCAGCGGATTCCGTACCAGTGCCGATGAAGCATTGTTCTAGTCCAACAATCGACACGCTAAAACAAGATAAGCAATAGGTAAATTTCGTCAAACAGGGTAAAATGCGCGCATTAATCGGGCATACCGTCCCGACCATTGATCTCATGCACGTTCTATCAGTAGGCCTAAATCATACGACAGCTCCAATAGCGGTGCGCGAACGCGCAGCCGTCGCGGCTGAGCACCTGAATGATGCGTTAAGCGACATCGCTCAACTTGCTGAGATCGAAGAAGCGACTATCTTGTCAACCTGTAACCGCACCGAGGTATATTGCCAAGTTCCAGAAGGCGGCGTCAACATCGTCAGCCAATGGCTATGTGACTTTCACCAGCTCCAGCGCGACGAAGTCGCACCTTATCTGTATGCCCTACCCGATCAAGATGCCGTGAGACACGCTTTTCGCGTGGCATCGGGGCTCGATTCAATGGTTATCGGTGAGCCACAGATACTCGGACAAATGAAAACCGCATTTGCCACCGCACACAAAAACGGCAACACCGGCAAGGTCCTCAACCGCCTATTTCAACACACATTTTCGGTTGCAAAAGAAGTCCGTACCAGCACACACATTGGTAGCCACGCGGTATCCGTCGCATACGCTGCCGTAGCACTATCGAAACAAATTTTCTCAGATATTGCGCAGCAAACAGTATTACTGATTGGCGCCGGTGAAACTATCGAGCTAACCTGTCGCCACCTTTACGCACAAGGCGTCAGAGATATTATTGTCGCCAATCGCACACTGGCACGAGCCGAAGGGCTAGCTAAGGAATTCGGCGCATCGGTAATTTCCTTGCATGAGCTACCGACTCGACTACCTGACGCCGACATGGTATTCAGCTCAACCGCGAGCACCTTACCAATTCTAGGCAAGGGCGCCTTCGAGAGCGCACTTAAAAAGCGCCGAAACAAGCCGATGTTTGTGGTCGACCTTGCGGTACCCCGCGATGTAGAAACAGAGGTTGGCGACCTTAACAATGTATACCTGTATACCGTTGATGATTTAAATCAAGTCGTCACAGAGAACTTAAAATCTCGGCAAGACGCCGCGATCGAAGCGGAAAAAATTGTCGAAGAGCACACGCTCAACTTCATGCACTGGTTTGAAAATCTGCAATCGATCCCAACCATTCGTCAATTACGTGATCGCACTAGCCAAATCACGCAACACGAGCTCGCATCTGCGCAAAGACGCTTGGCCGCTGGCGAAGACCCAGCCACAATACTTGAACATTTCGCTCATTCATTGTCACGAAAATTCATGCATCATCCTACGGAATCGTTGCGACAAAAGCACGATGAAGCCTTACTTCTCGCTACCCGAGAATTATTTGGGCTAGACAAAAAAAATAATAAATAAACAAGCAGAGAACCCCTGTGAAAGAATCCATTCGTTTTAAACTCGAGAGTTTGGTCGAGCGCCAAGAAGAACTAAACGTGTTGCTGTCTCAACCCGACACCATGAGCGACCAAAATAAGTTCCGCAAACTCAGTATAGAGCTTTCTGAAATTGGGCCTCTGATCGAGAACTACTTAGAATATAAAGGTCTTGAAGAAGACGCCGAAGCCGCCTCTATGATGATGGAGGAAGATGACAAAGATATGCGTAAGATGGCGCATGACGAACTACAAGAAATAAAACAGCGTCAAGAGCAATTGCTTAGCGAACTGCAAAAACTACTGCTGCCTAAGGATCCTAATGACGACAATAATATATTCTTAGAGATTCGCGCTGGAACTGGCGGTGATGAAGCCGCCATCTTTTCTGGCGATCTATTTAAAATGTATCAAACCTATGCCGAATCGCAAAAATGGCGAGTTGAAGTGTTGAGCAAAAACCTCGGTGAACACGGCGGATACAAAGAAATTATTTCACGTATAGAAGGCCACGGAGCCTATTCAAAACTGAAATTCGAATCCGGCGCGCACCGTGTACAACGAGTACCCGAAACCGAAACTCAAGGGCGAGTACATACCTCAGCCTGCACCGTAGCGATTCTGCCGGAAGCCGACGAGGTTGGTGATGACATGGAGATCAACCCAAGTGACCTGCGGATCGACACATACCGAGCATCAGGCTCCGGCGGACAACACGTAAACAAAACCGATTCAGCGGTGCGCCTTACGCATATTCCGACCGGCACCGTTGTCGAATGCCAAGACGAACGGTCACAACACAAGAATAAAGCACGCGCAATGTCGATGTTAAAAGCACGAATACTCGATGCCGAACGCCAAGCACAAGATGCCGAGCAAGCTGAAACTCGTAAGAGCCTAGTTGGCAGTGGCGACCGGTCAGAGCGAATTCGCACATACAACTACCCACAAGGCCGCGTTACCGATCACCGAATCAACTTAACACTGTATAAGCTCGATACCATTATGGCTGGTGATTTGGGCCAAATTGTCGATCCACTCACAACTGAGCATCAGGCCAACCTCTTGGCGGAACTAGGTGACGATGCCTAATGACGTTAGCATCGCCCACCTATCAGGGCTTAATTAACGACGCAGCGCAACAACTTCACGAGACTTCAGACACGCCAAGGATCGATGCTGAAGTCTTGTTGCAGCATATTGTGCAGCGCAATATGGCATGGATCATTGCTTACGGCGATACCATCGCCACGCCGCAGCATATTCGCGAGTACTATATCGTCATAGAGCAGCGCCGACAGGGTCAGCCGGTTGCCTATTTAATCGGCTATCGTGATTTTTGGACGTTAACCTTAGCGGTCAGCCCAGCGGTGTTAATCCCACGACCAGACACCGAAGTGCTAGTCGAAAATGCATTGGCGCGGTTACCCGAGAACACGCCATTAAACATTTTGGACATGGGAACCGGCAGTGGCGCGATTGCGCTGTCATTGGGGAAGGAACGACCACTCGCGCAAGTACTAGCAACCGACCTAATGCCCGACGCACTTCAGATTGCACGCGCTAATGCTCAGTCGAATCAAGTCGATAATGTCACTTTTTTACTCAGCAACTGGTGTGAGAACATTCCACTGCACGCTCAATTCGATTTAATTGCATCAAACCCACCGTATATTGAACCGGACGATGAGCATTTACAGCAAGGCGACCTTCGTTTCGAACCGACAACCGCGCTGATTGCAACAGACCATGGGCTTGCCGACCTGAACACGATTGTTGAGGGTTGCCGACACTACTTAAAACCAAACGGCTGGTTAATTTTAGAGCATGGCTACAACCAAGCTGATGCGCTCGCAAAAAAGATGCGACAGTGCGGCTTTAGCGACATCCAATTGCATACCGATCTGAATAATCTCCCTAGGTGCACCAGCGCGCGCCTACCTCACCAGCACTAATTCGCTGAACAAACGGGGCAATTGCCCCACCCCGATTGGGGCAAATCACCTAGCACCAGCAATCAAGCGCCGCTAGCTGGCCAAGCAAGCAGAGCACGCCGCTCACTAGCTAAAGCGCTGAACGCAATATTTTGCGCCATAGATTATTTTTTCCACATTAAAATCAAACTGTTACAAATAAAGACGAGTTCTTACAGCAAAATATTGTCAGCCAATCGAGTGCTTGGCACGGTCTGTGCTTTGGAACAACTACTGAGAACCCTTAAATACCACACTGAGCTAATTAAAGTTCGGGACATAGGGCTCTTAGTCGAGACCAACTCAACTAACTTATAGGAGATATCTTATGCTTGAAGGAATTCTAGGAATATTGCATCTAATCATCGCTATCTGGGCGATCCTTAGCATTGTTAAATCAAGTGCCACAACTGGCATGAAAATAATTTGGGTATTACTCGTGCTACTGCTGCCTCTCATCGGCCTGATCATCTGGTTCCTCGCAGGCCCCAAGGGTTAGTGAAAACCGCCGCTGCTAAGCTGCAACGCAAAAGAATTAGATACAACCTAGTTGCAGCTTAGCGCAACATATCAGCCGACGCCGACCAAGCCATCCATCACGAGGCAACTAATGACGATCGAAAGCACTCAGCAAGAAACTCCTTCGCACTCCGAAGCGCAGGTCACCACGCCAAAACTCCCTAACTTTATGCTGATACGATCCGTATCTTTAACCGGTATTTTCGTCATTCTAGTGCTGTTCTCATTGCATGCTGCAGCCGACATCTTAATTCCGATAACGATCGCATATTCGCTTAGTTTACTACTCTCGCCACTTATTCGCAGACTAAGTCAATGGCGCATACCACCGCCTCTGAGTGCGGCATTCGTGGTGATGTGTTTTCTAACAGCCGCCCTTTTTGCGATTTACTCACTGTTCGAACCAGCTGAGGAATGGGTCGATAGAGCGCCGCAAATCGTTAAAGAAATCAAACACAAAATCAGCCCAATGTTGGGATCTATCGAGGGAGCTCAAAAGGCTGCTGAAGACGTCGATAAATTGATCGACAACCAAACCAACGATCGACCCAGTAATCAACCGACTATTAGTGTTAGTGTCGAACCGCAACAAAGCCGAATTGAGCGCATGCTCTCAAACACATCAAGCGCTCTAAGCAGTATCGGGATCGTCGTGGTACTTCTTTACTTCTTATTAGCCGCCGGCGACACATTTTTGAATAAGTTGGTGTCAATCACACCAAAGTTCGAAGATAAACGCAAAGCAGTTGAAATCATTAGAGAAGTTCAGCGCGACACCTCTCGCTATTTAACTGTTCGAACCCTAATCAATATCGGACTGGGTATGGTGGTTACCTTCGCAATGTATTTACTCGACATGCCCAATCCGTGGTTATGGGGAGCACTAGCGGCAGTACTCAACTTTGCCCCTTACGTTGGCCCTGCAATAAGTCTTACGCTTATTACAATTGCTGCAGTTATCAGTTTGGATACGTTGGCTCAAGCCCTCGTGGTGCCGTTAGTAGTGCTGCTAATCAACATCATCGAAGGAGAGTTCATTAGCCATCAACTGATTGGTAAACGTCTCTCGCTTAGCCCCGTTGTGGTATTTATCAGCATCGTCTTTTGGGGATGGCTTTGGGGTATCGCTGGCGCCTTAATGGCAATTCCAATAATTGCGGCTATCAATGTGGTATGCCAGCATGTTGATTCACTCAAGCCTCTATCCGAATTCATCCGCGATAGCGAACCACGTTAATCGGTTCGGTCATGTTAGATATCCTCACTAAAGCCGCTAAGAACTGGAACAACGACGATCCGTTTCGACACGCAGCGATCATCGCCTACTACGCTATATTTTCAATGCCGGGGCTACTGATTATTGTCATATGGTTTGCCGGCGCAGTATTTGGTCAAGACGCAGTTCAAGGTCAATTGAGCGAGCAATTAACTCGATACTTAGGGGACTCCGGATCGACTTCTATTGAGAAAATCATTGCCAATGCCCGACTCGACCGAGACAACCCATGGATGAAGATACTCGGTATTGGCACACTAGTATTCGGCGCGACCACACTCTTTCTGCAGTTACAAAAATCCTTAAATGAGATTTGGGGAGTTAAATCAGCAGCACGAAATGGCCTGCTGAAACTGCTAGCGGATCGAGCGACGTCGCTGGGAGTGATTATTGCAATTGGCTTTCTGCTACTCATCTCTTTAATTATGTCGACCACCATTTCGATTATCGCAAGTTGGATTGAAACATCTCTCGGACCAAGCTGGTTATTCATCATTAGAGCTATCAACATCACGCTCTCAATTGGGCTAACTTCGTTACTATTTGCGTTAATGTTTAAAGTGCTGCCAGATGTTGACATCCGTTGGCGCTCGGTTTGGACCGGGGCCATCACCGCAGGCTTGATGTTCACCATCGGTAAAACCCTACTTGGCATTTACTTCGGCTATAGCCAACCAGGGAACACATTTGGCGCAGCTGGCAGCATCATTCTAGTGATGCTATGGATTAACTATACCTGTCTAATTCTATTCTTTGGCGCCAACGTAGCTCAAGCCTACGCGGTGCAACGTGGCCACCCAATTACGCCATCGGCCCATGCCGAGTGGCTTGCTGCTTCGCGCTCACGAGTTAACACTTAAATCCCCTTAAACCCGTTTTCTTGCGCCGAGCATAAGCGGGTTAATAGCACCACCATCTTGCCTCTGGTGGTGGATTACCCCACCAAGCAAACCCCGAATCCGCACCAACGAAAATCACACAATCACTTTATATATCAACAACTTAAATAATATTCGACCGCATCACTCATGGTTGGCACAGTCATTGCTAAGTGGTAATTGGTAACTGACTTCTTATTAAGTCAGCAAGCGATCATCAAAAATGATCATCACAATTCAACCAAGACACATAGAGGTATCATGAACACCAACAAGAAGACATTAGGTAAACTTTCAAATCTAGCATTGGCAACAACATTGGCGATGTCTGCTGCTGTTCCAACCATCGCAAGTGCGGACGACGACAGTGGCTTCTATATCGGCGCAAACTACAATGATGTTGATATTGATTATCTGGCAGGCGATTTAGTTAAGCTCTCAGACAGTGATCAAACACAAGGAATTCGACTCGGTTATATGTTCAATGACGCCTTTGGCGTTGACCTCGGCTATACAGATTTAGGTACTTACCGCGCGACTGATGTTGGCTTAATTTCCGCTAGCCGCTATGAGGCTGAAGTCGCGACGTTGGCATTCGTCATAAACTTTTCACCACTCGATAAGCTTGATTTGTATGCTCGAGCTGGCGCAGCGCGCGTAGAAACCGAGCGAACTCTTCAGGTACTAGGCATTGAAGCAAGCCAAGGTGCACAAACCAATACAGCTCCTTTCGGGGCACTCGGTGCAGAACTGGATTTCGGTGGGTTCAATTTATTTGGCGAATACTCAAGGCTGGACTCCGACGATTATGAAACTGAAGCCGAATTGGTAACGGTAGGTGTCAAATTTGAATTCGGCAGCTAAGCAAAGCTCAACGAGACAGTAAGCAAGTATGCGAGCACATTGTAGCGCATCAACTAGTACGAATAGCGGATGGTCGGTAGGTCGTCCGCTATTTTTTTACTCGCTTGGCAAGTTCACCACAGGCGCTGCAGTTTTAACAACAAATCAATAACCGGAGACTTAAAGATCACTATGAATATTTTTGAAAAGTTACGCGAAGATCATGCTCATCAGCGAAAAATTATGGAAGCACTCATCGACACCAGCGGCGACACCAAAACTCGAGCGCGCTTATTTTCAGAGCTTAAGAACAATATGGCCAATCATGCCGACGGTGAAGAACGATATTTTTATACGCCGCTCATCGCTATCGATTTAACTCAAGAGAAGGCCCGTCATAGCATCGCAGAACATCACGAAATGGACGAATTAGTCGAGGCTATTGAAGACACCGAGCTGTCATCACCCAGTTGGCTCGCTACTTGTAAGAAATTAAAGCATCAACTATTTCATCATCTCGATGAAGAAGAAAAGGAGATATTCCCAGTTGCCGGCAAGGTATTATCGGATAATGATAAAAAGCAATTGGCCGAGCAATACAAGCTCTTTATGGACCAACGTGACAGCCAATGAAGTTAATTCCAAGCACAAAAAAAAGCCAGAGTCTTAACTCTGGCTTTTTTTTAATTACTTGTTGGTTTAACTATTAATTAGCCGCATCTTCAATTTCGTCAGCGGCGTCATCGGCTGCATCCTCAACCTCGTCTCCGGCATCATTAATAGCATCACCGGCATCGTCTACCGCATTATCAATACTCTCACCGGCTTTCTCCATTGGCCCCTTTTCTTCACAACCCGCTAAGGCAACTAGGCTAGCGAACAAAGACGTTAGTAATAGCTTTTTCAAGTTTGCGTGTTTCATAGATAATTTCCTCTAATTGATTAAGTGTTAATTCGGTTACTGGTTGTCGGGTAGCGCGATGTTTAATGAATCAGGCATCAGCACTAGCGACAGAAAAACTTACACCGCTTGAATAAATGCTTCAGTACACGGCGTCTAGTTATCTAGAAGCAGCAATCGTGCCAACATGCAAAGAAAATCCAATTTAACCCTCAGCACTTGATAGTTTCTGTAAACACAGCGGATCCAGGCTCAATCTAAGCACTGCGTGTGCGGCCTAAACGCTAAACATATGGTGCAATCGACTCGGCTCCAGCCGTTTTAAGCAGGGGTTGGTGGTTTTGCTGAGAATTTGGTTGAAAACCACAAAAGCCCAAATTTCGTGCAAATCTCATTATTCAGCAAGGCGGCTAAAACCAATTCACATTTAACTTATATATTTCAAAGGCTTATATTGACAACGATGCCAAAACAAAAGTTTGGCATGAAAGCTGCTTTGTTAATTTTGAATGGTCGTTTAGCTGGAAACGCTACGCAACTAGGCAATCTATGTCGTTAAAACATATTTACGTTAATAGTTGCGTTAGAAGAACCAACCTCAACACCATTAACAATTGTCTAATCACAAAAACTAACGGAGAAAAATTATGCTTAGCTGGGCTCTCACTTTTTTTATTATCGCAATTATTGCTGGTGTACTTGGACTATCAGGCATCGCAGGCACCATGAGTTCAATTGCTTATATCTTATTTGTTATCGGTCTTATTTTAGCGATTGTCTTCGCTATCACAGGCCGCAAACCAAAGCTTTAACTAAGCAGAAATAGGTGGAGCGTTAGCTCCGCCTTTTTTCTTGCCCGCTCAATATCATCTGACCCGCTCGCCAACCAAACAACTCACAACACGCTTATGTCGATAAAAACTACTGTTGCCAACCGCACTATATTCCCAAGCATACTGACCCTATTAATAGTCTGTACTAATAGCAACTTAGCATTTGGCGACAGCTCTAAGCCTGAGATATCTAAAGCAGCACGAGTAGATCAATGCGTGGCGACCCGCGTGTTGAGCGCTAACGCCGATACCACGGTAAGCACGCTTTTTGCGGAATGTAATCAGCACGTCAGCGCAGCCTCAGACGCCGTCGATACCACAACTGAAGAGCGTCAAGTCAGTGAGCAATCCATCGCACGCAACCGATTTACCCTACTCCAGCATCGACCGAACTACCTGCTGCCGGTGGCGTATAATTTTGATGCCGAAAACACCGAACTGATCGGACCTGATGGTGAGCAACGTGCTATCGACCCAACCGAATTCAAATTTCAAATCAGCTTCAAAACTCTGTTGTGGCAAGACCTGCTCGACACCCGGGCAAATCTATATGCCAGCTACACCAATACCTCATGGTGGCAAGCATACAACCGTGATGAATCAAGCCCTTTCCGAGAAACTAATCACCAACCCGAACTATTCGTGGATATTCCGAGCGACTTTTCGTATGCCGGTTGGGAACTCGCTAATGTACGCTTAGGGCTTAGCCATCAATCTAACGGCCGATCAGGTGAGTTTTCACGCACTTGGAATAGAGCATTCGCTGAGCTAGCGTTCAGCAATGCGAATAATGAGATACGAATTCGTCCGTGGAGTAGCTTATCCAACATCAAAGACAACCCGGACATCGAAGAGTTTAGAGGTCGCTTTGAATTAGCTGGAACCCATCAGCTGGGCAATCACACGCTCGAATGGGCCGGTCGACACACACTCGATAACAATAACCGCGGCTCGATTCAACTTGGCTGGAGTTTTCCTGTGGCCGGACGAGAAGACCTACAATTCTTTTTACAATACTTTGACGGTTATGGCGAAAGCCTCATCGACTATGACGTGAAGAGCCGTCGATTGGGATTAGGATTTAAACTCGGAGGTTAAGCATGGCCCTGCTTCAAAGCTACCCACGCAGCAAGGTCTTGCTCTTAACCTTGCTTATTCTGGCGCTTACTACGCGCCTAATGCTGCCGTCGATTGTCGAGACACGGATCAACCGATTGATTGCGCAAAACCCCAAAGTCGACGGTGGTATAAACGACATTGACCTGTGGTTATTAAGTGGGCGAATCAGCATTAATGACCTAGTTCTAAACAAAGCTGGAGCGGCTATTCCTGCGCCGATATTCAGTGCTGACACTGTAACGTTTTCAGTGTCGTGGAGAGACCTATTTCGTGGCCGATTATTTGGCGACATCGTAGTGACACGCCCGGTTTTGAATATCGTTGATGCCGGTCGCCAAGAAAACGCTCAAACAGGTCAGGAAATACGCTGGCGCGCTGCCTTGGAGAGCGCATACCCATTCGAAATAAACCGCATTTATGTTAGGCGCGGAGAGGTTCATTTTCGAAATTTTTCATCTCAGCCCCCAGTGGATCTATATTTAGAAAACATTGAAGCACAGGCGCTGAACCTCACCAACGAGTTAGTCGTCGAAGATTCAAAGCAAGCTCAGATAAGTTTATCCGCCAGCACTATCGGCGCCGGTAAGGTTCGACTTACATCCAATTTTAATCTATTACGCCAACCAGCAAAGGGGGAGCTGTCTTTAGAAGTTTCAGAATTAGATGTTACCGCATTGAATGACTTTGCCAGAGCTTATGCCAATCTAGACTTTCAAGAAGGCACACTGCAGGCTGACTTAGCGCTCGCAACTATCGAAGACGGTGAGAGCTTTGCTCTAACTGGCAAACTCCAACCCAAAGTCACAAATCTCAACGTGCTGCGCTGGCAAGACGACGTAGAACAACAACATGACACTCCAGTGATTTTGGCCTGGGAAGGCCTAGTAGACGTTGCCAAATGGCTATTGGAGGTCGGTAAACAAGACCGACTCACAACCGAGATTGAGCTTAATGGCACACTCTCTGAACCTGACATCGACGTGCTTTCAGGAATCTTGGGCCTTATCAAGAATGCGCTATTGGGAGTGTTTCACGACGAAGAGCCTGAAAAACAGTAAAATTAGTCAGTCGCTCCGATGACTTTTCTGAATCTACTGCGTATACGTCGACGCTTAACTAACGCTAAGTTCCAACAACGCAACAACAGCACTCAACTCGAATTTTAATACGAATACCAATAAAGATTGTCCAAAGCGGTTTTGCCCCTCAAACGATCGTCTATACTACGCCGGATTTTTTAGACCTCCAGAAAGGATTTTCGGGCCATGGCAAGTAGTAGACAGTTAGTAGTATTCGGCGGACTTGGGTTCATTGGCCATCGGTTAGCACTTTCACTCTCACATCAGCATTCAGTACACGTCGTCGATAACGCGTGCTTAGAAGCAGCGCCACATTCTGAAACCCTAAGACGCTGTGAAATATTGCAAGCGGCCGGCGTTCGCCTGCACCATCTCGATATTTTCGATAATGATGGAATGGATGCGTTTCTGCGCGGCAGAGATATCGATACGGTATTTCATTTGGCTGGCTCAAGCTCGATCAAAACAACCTATGAAGGCCAAGGTTTCAATCAAGTAATTGGCATAACCAACACCTTGTTGACCAAACTAGCCAGCACCAAAGTAGCTCGACTAGTCTATTTTTCTTCATCCATGGTTTATGGCGACTTTCGTCATACCATCATCAACGAAAATCATTCCAAAAAGCCGGTTGACCGATACGGCGTCTATAAACACGCGACGGAAGTATTAGTCAATGGCTGGGCTCGCGAACACGCCATAGTGTCGATCATTATTCGCCCTACCGCGGTGTACGGCCCTTATGATTTCAAACACCGCCTGGTAGCAAAACTGCTAAATCAAGCACGCAGTGGCCTGCCGCTAACAGTATCAGGCGACGGTTCTCAATCACTTGACTTCACCCATGTTGACGACGTGGTGTCAGGCGCGGTCGCCACACTAGACTACGACACCTCGGATGACTTCAATATCTCTTTTGGTGAGGCGCGGTCAATCAATGACCTTGTGTCACTGCTCGCTACCTTCTATCCAACCTGCAAAATTAGCAAGAACTTTGACACTGGGCACCCAAGCGCAAAACGTGGCGCATTAAATTCTGAGAAGGCGATCCGGCTGCTCGGCTATGAACCTGCATATCCGCTAGAAACTGGGTTGCTTAACCTAATTGAAGGTGAAGGACAACACGTCGAGCCATCTGTTCAGCGAAAACTGGTTCCAAACAGTATTGTTCCGCTGGCAAAATCAGATGTGCTGTCTAGCGAGTTTGAATCGATCAACGACGTACTACAAACCGGATGGCTCACCAGCGGGCCCTATAACACTCAATTTCAAGATGCGTTCTTACAGCACCTTGGCGTTGAAGGCTTACACGCGCTCACCGTAAACAGCTGCGCATCGGCGTTATTCTTAGCGCTACAGGCACACAATATTACGCGTGAAGTGTTGGTTCCAGCCTTTACCTTTTCGGCCACCATTAACGCCGTGGTTACCGCTGGAGCAACGCCGAAGTTCGTCGATATCGAATCTCGCTTTTTAGGCCTAGATCCGGCCAAACTTGAGGCCGCAATCACTCCCAATACGGAAGCAATTCTATTAGTTCACCTAGCTGGCGTAATCTGTGATATCGACCGCATATTGACCATCGCAAAAAAACATAAGCTAGTCATAATTGAAGATTGTGCCCAAGCCCTAGGTGCGGAATATCAAGGCGTAAAAGCCGGAACCTCAGGTGTAACTTCGTGCTTCTCATTCTTCCCAACCAAGATGATCACTACCGGCGAAGGCGGCATGCTAGTCACGCGCGATGCTGCAGTGTTAGATCGAGCAAAAACGTTAGCCAATCACGGTTATAACTCCAGCACAATGGATCGTGAGCAACAGTTGATGCCATGGCATCGTAAACAAATTGAGGCCGGCTACAACTTTCGCATGAGTAATATAAATGCGGCGATGGGAATGGTTCAACTGCAGCGGCTTGATGACATTGCGTCAACACGACGACGCAAAGCGCTGAAAATCATCGAAGGCCTAAGGCCTTTAAAAGATATAGAGTGTTTTGAATACCGAGAACGCCATTCAGTGTACCAGGCACTCAACATTTTGGTGCCCAGTCATTATGATCGCGATGGCTTCACCTTAAAGCTCCGAGCACAAGGTGTGATGGCTTCTGTACATTACCCAGAGGTGTTGCCAAACACGTCGGTATTTAGCCGATTCGCAAATTCCCATGAGCAGTTTCCCGTGGCCGAAGACATTGCTAACCGCATCGTCACACTGCCGCTGTTTGGATCCCTAACTCAGTATCAAATTAATCGGGTTATCGACGCAGTGACTGCTGCGGTTGCAGACATATAGTAATCGTCACTATTCAGTGCCCGAGCTTTGCTGCTCCTTGTGCATGCATGTTTCCAGCTGACGACTAAGCTCAGCAATCGCTAGCGCCGACCCAGCGCTGATTAACTGGTGAGATAACTGATTGAAAATAGGTTCCGAAGGTGTTGATGTACGAGACGCATCTGCCAAGTCGGCGTCATTCATCACATTGACTTTGTAAGTCTTGTTCACTGGTTTGGTCGCCAGCCAGCCAGTCATCGCTCCGACAGAAAAATAACCTAGAAAGGCGCTCGGTGATTTAGCTATGTCGACAACAGTTTGTTTGAGTTGTTGAGCATGGCTATCAAGACGATGCTTACTGGCCTGCGCCTCTTTTACTTGCTGTAACACTTGTTTTTTAAGCGATGGCATGATTAGTTTCCTTCTTGAGCGTTGGTTCTAGTGCTCGGCTGAAAGTTGAGTGTATGTTTGAAAGTAAGGCCGTCCGCAAGGCGAATAATTACTGAAATACTTATTAGCAAACCCACCACATTGACGCCAATCACAGCCCCAATAGCTTGTGCATGTGAAGCCAAGCTGCTGTCGATAAGCCAGCTTGCTAACAGGTAGCAGGCCAAGGCCCATGACCCCGCCAGCAGCATGAGCACAAACAATGCCATGGCGAACATTAGAACAATGCTCACCATGGCCAGTTTCGCTTCTATCGCCGCTAGCGATAATCGACTCAACGCATAGTCGCTAACGTCTTGGAATACCGTTACCATACTTTGTATGATTGATTCAGGCAGAGCAGCATCGCTAGCTTGCTGCTCGGTATTAGACTGTTTATCCATGTGCTGAGCCCTTAAGTTGTCTTGTGAAAACCTCGTTGAGCGGAAAAGCTCTCAAGACCTGAGAGCTTTATACCGACTGGATTATTTGCGAAGAAGTGCGGAAGCAATGAGGCCAGCGCCAAATGCGATGCCGATTGCTTTAAGTGGATTCTCATTTACGTACTCCGTTACTTTTTCCTGCGCATTGCCTGATGCAGCTTTAACTGTATCAATAGTTTCATCGGCTTTGGCTTTTACATCGCTGGCCGCTGCCCGCGCCTTAACTTCCGTCGCCTCCGCTACGTCCGCTGCTTTGTCTACTGCCGTATGAGCTTTGTCGGCAACGCGTTGAATATTTGCTGAGCTAGGTTTAGCCATGATAAATCTCCATAAAGTTTAAGGTTAATTTAGCAACCGTGTTATCAATTCCAATACAGCTACTGCTGATAATGACTTTGAATCATCTGGTTGCAATTTGATTGCCTATTTGACTCAGCAAAGGTCGTGCCAACTCCAAAAAATCGCTTAAACAGGGCTCTCAGGTCGTGTCAGCTTGTAATCGCCTCAATGAGTTTGCAGTTTCGGGGGATTTGCACCACCGCCATGGGCTATTTCCCCAATATTTCTATTTTAGGATTCCTATTGCGGGATTTTTAGGCTTACGCCATGCTCAAATCATCCTAGGCATCGAATGGCAACACTCGGCCTTCACATTGAGATTTTTAATGAGCCAATCGGTGCCGACTCGAGGCCAGGCTAAGCCTGATGAGGATGATCAAACTATCGGCTCTCTGCGCGGCTAAATGTCTAACGAGCGAGTCAAACAAGGTGCTAATATCAGCGCTGATTTGGCGCTATTCATAGCATTACCAAACACTTATTTTTATCTCAATCCGCTACTTTACTGCAGTGAGCCACATGAACGACGAAACAGAACATAAATTAAACCTCCGACACTTGGAGCTTGATGATTTTAACGACATCAAGAATCTAATGAACATTGTCTACCCCGGTTTAGGCTGGACCTTAACGGAGAAGAAATTCCGCTCTCAGCTGAAAATATTTGGCGATGGGCAAATCTGTATCGAAGACCACGGTGTCGTGGTTGCAGCGGCATTTAGTATCGTCGTCGATTACGACAAGTTTGGTGATCAACATACCTATGACGAAATCACCGGTAATGCGTACCTGACAACTCATGACCCGTTAGGCGATGTATTGTATGGCGTGGATGTTTTTGTCTCACCGGATTACCACGGCATGCGCTTGGGTCGACGGTTGTATGAGGCCCGCAAAGAGCTTTGCCAAAACCTCAATCTAAAAGCCATTGTCGCCGGCGGGCGTATTCCTAACTATCAAAACCATTCGAAAACGCTTAGTCCGCAAGCGTATATTGAGAAGGTAAAACGTAAAGAAATCTACGACCCGATCCTCAGTTTTCAACTGTCCAACGAGTTTGAAGTAAAGCGCTTAATAAAGGATTACTTACCGGAAGATACCGAGTCGCACGGCTATGCCACACTGTTGGAATGGACCAATCTTTACTATGATCCGGAAAAAGCTTTATTAATTGGCGCCGAACGGACTACCGCTCGCATTGGCTGTATCCAATGGCAAATGCGCCCTTTCAACTCGGTAGATGAACTCATTCAACAAGTTGAATTCTTTGTTGATGCCTTGTCAGATTATCAATGCGACCTAGCGCTATTGCCAGAATTTTTTAATGCGCCGTTGATGGGCCTCGAGAATCACAAGAACTCGATCGATTCCATTAAGGCACTCACCGAGTACAGCGATGAGATCGTCGAGACTATTTCTAAGCTTGCAGTGTCTTACAATATCAATATCATCGCGGGCTCCATACCGGTACTCGAAGATGATGAGTTATTGAACGTGTCCTACTTATGTCGTCGTGACGGCACAACCGACTCGCAATACAAGCTACATCCGACTCCATACGAAAAACGCTCGTGGATCATGCAAGGCGGTAACGATCTAAAAGTGTTCGATACTGATTTTGGCAAAATTGGCATCCTTATTTGTTACGACGTCGAGTTTCCTGAGTTAGCTCGATTGCAATCCGAGCAAGGCATGCAGATGCTATTTGTGCCGTTTTGGACTGACACCAAAAACGGTTACCTCAGAGTTCGTTGTTGCGCACAGGCTCGAGCCATTGAAAATGAATGTTATGTCGCTATCGCCGGAAGCGTTGGCAATTTACCTAAAGTAGACGGTGCCGATATTCAATACTCACAATCGGCGGTGTTTTCGCCATCTGACTTCTCATTTCCACACGATGCGATAATGGCTGAAACCACACCCAATACTGAAATGACCCTAATCGTTGACTTAGATCTAGAAAAATTAAACAAGTTGCAGAATGAAGGTTCGGTTCGCAACTACTTAGATCGCCGACGCGACCTATACAAAGTCGAATGGTTGGGCAAAGACCAATAGCGCGCTAAAGCAAACGCACACTGACAAAAATGTAGTAGAGTTCTCACATTGCACACCATAGCTATTGTTGTTCTCTACTGCAGTTAATCACGACGCATATGCCAAACATTAACCAACAACTGTTTCAGTTGATCATGGAAGTCGACCCTGAGGCTAAACGCTGCGGCGTGCAAGCTTTGACCTTCAGCAACGCAGAACTCGAGGCCGCTAGTGATGATCAACCACCACAGCCGATTGCGCAACCGGGCTACCCATCGGCACTTGCGTTAGTCGCTCCTCGAGACTTGCCGCGACGCGGAATACAAGCACAAACCGGGCGCAATATTTTGATGCACTCCATCGCCCACATTGAATACAACGCGATTCATTTGGCACTCGATGCGGCCTATCGATTTCGTCAGCAAGCAGTTGAGTTTTATCAGGATTGGTTATTTGTGGCGCGTGATGAAGCTCGACATTTTGGTTTAGTGAACGACTACCTGAAACAAAACGATTGTGAATACGGTGCTTATCCTGCCCACAACGGCCTATGGTCAATGACGGTTCAGACCGCTCATGATGTACTTGATCGAATGGCTTTGGTTCCACGGGTATTAGAAGCGCGCGGTTTAGATGTCAGTCCGGCAATGATTAAGCGTCTAGACTCGGTCGGTGATACTCAGGCAGCTGACATTTTGCGGATTATTTACCAAGACGAAATTGAGCATGTCCGAATCGGATCAAAGTGGTTTAACTATCACTGTGAACAGCGGGGCATAGCTCCCCGTATCGCCTTTCAAAATCTAATCAAACAACATTTCCACGGTGTCGTCCGCGGACCATTTAACATCGCTGCTCGCTTACAAGCCGGGTTTGATCAACAAGAACTCGACGATCTAATCAACAATAGCAAATAAATAGTTAACTAGCTTTATACACGTAAACTTAGGGATCGCTAGCGGGTAAGGTATTGCGCTCAATAGATTTCTCCAGCATATCTATATCAGAGAAAATCATGGCCCTCGATCACAGGCCCGCCGTAATAGGGTGACAATGCTTAAACAAGCCGTGGCAACCACATTCCCATGAACGCCGCAAACACTCCCACGGTAGTGAGGCCAGTAGCAACAATTAAGATGCCCGACACAACAGCATTGCGACTGATACTGCGCTGCTCGGCAGCCCAGAAGTACAATTCAAGTACCGCCAACGGCAACAGATATTGAGCGAACCCCAAAAAGTAGAGAAATGGCCCAGTAAAGGTCGCAAAATCAATACCAACCGGAGCTTGATTGATCGCCAACCAACTCATCAAGCCAACTCGAAAAAACCAAACGCCACTCACAGCAAGGAATAGCCGCAATGCCCAGCGACGATGACGTAACACATCACGTGCCAAAATTGTTTTTAACGCCATAAGTCCAAACACAATTATCAATATCGCGTTCAATGAAATGGAAGTTTGTTGTACCCAATTTCCGACCGTGCCGACCGTCCAGACTATGTACAAACCGCTGAGACTCGCTAACAAGGCAGTGACTAAATAAACGCGCCCGTTCCAACGATGAAACTTCGGGAAGCGGTTACGGACCATCGGCATAAGCTGCAATGGACCAGCCAATGTGATCGTTCCCGCGACCAGCAGGTGCGTGACCAAGGCAACGTTATTCATAACTTGGCCAGCGACCAGGCCATGTGGCAGCACCTCGGACCAAGCGGCAGAGTTTCCTTGAGCAAAAGTTAGCCCATAGAAACCCACAATATAGCTCACGAATAACCATTGACCAGCAACCGCAACAGTAAACCACGCCTGGGCTGACAGCGTTAGCAGTGAGCGACTCAGTTTGGCAGGACTTTGTCCCGCGGCAATAACATTAATAGTCATATTCAATCCGTAAAAAGTGTTTCGCTAATTAAGTTTTGAGCTCGAAGCGGTGATTTCGATTCCAGATGGCCACGCACAGAAACAACACCGCCACGACGATGCCAAGCAACATTTGACCGCCCTGCTCAACAAATACCGTATTAAGCAGACCGACAAGGCTTTGACTATCTCCAAGCTGCTTAAGTACCGCAAAAGGGAAGTGACTGAGGTAAAAGCCAAGCAAGTTTGTCGATCTAAAAAATATGCCTTCAAGTGCAGCAACGACTAGCGGCGACAGAATCCAAAGTAGAAACGGCACGCGCTTAGCGTACGACGACACGAGTAATGCGAAAGCAAAATACGGAGCGCCCCACATAGCGCCAATCACGATGCTTACACTTGACCAAATAAACAGGCGACTGGCATCAAAAGTACGCTCGATAAAACGCCAGCTTTGGCCGCCATCTAAACTATCGATAGCGCCCCAACCAAGCACCGTGAGCAAGATGTACACCGCCCAAGCGACTAGCAGTGACACAAACGCTATCACTATGCTACCGAACGCAAATTTGGTGAGCACAGTCTGCGTTTCGGAAACGGGTAATGACTTCCAATACAGTACGCTGTTGTCACGACGATCGCTGTAAAGACTACTCAATAGATAGATCAGCGCCACCAACCACGACAAGCCGATGTACAACGCCGTAAAGCGAATCGGCGTTCGCTGTTGTACCGCGTCGAGACTCAACGAAATTGCCTTATCGCCGGACTCCTGATTCGATTCATCAGTTAGTGGCGAGTCTGTTTGCGACGCAGTAATTGCAGGCTCAGCGCCCCCATAGTTGTCATGTAAGGTCGCCATGCCTGAAGCTAAAATGATTAGCGCACTCAAAACCAAAGGAACCACAATCACGGTTTTTTGATATTCCCAATATTCTCGCTTAAACCCTAAAATAATTTTATTCATAATGTTATTCACCGGTGTTAGCTAACTCATCTTGGCGACAAAAAGGTCGGCAATACTGGGCGTTCGTAACGGCCCATAGTCTGCGAGCGAGTCCGATTTTGGGTTCTCAAACAGCATGATATTGCCACCTAAAGACGTTCGCTCATGCAATGGATTGAGCAGCCTAGCCTGTTCAATCTGATCGGCCGGAACCTGGACTTCGACGTAATGCGAAGCAATTTGATCCATTGCAAGGTCGAGGCACAGACGCCCTTCATTAATAAATATCAAATGGGTCAACAGGTGTTCGATCTCCTCAACTTGATGCGTGGTAATAATGATGGTCCGTTCGGCATCGTAAAAATCAGTTAAAAGTTGCTGATAGAAGCGCTTGCGGTACAAAATATCTAGTCCGAGGGTTGGCTCATCCAACACCAGTAGCTTAGCGTCAATCGAAATCGCTAAGGCCAAATGCAGCTGAGTAACCATGCCTTTTGACAACTGTTTGACGCGACTATTAGCCGCGATATTGGTGTCCGCTAAAAAAGATTTGGCTTTCGCGATATCGAACTTCGGATGCGTCCCTTGCATGTACTCGAGCAACTGTGCGACGTTAATCCAACTAGGTAACACGGCGGTGTCGGCAATATAAGCAACATCTTGCAACAAAGTCGTGCGGCTAGTTTTCGGATTCTTACCCAACACATTCAAACTTCCATCAAAACTCGACAGGCCCAACAAGCATCTAAGCAAGGTGGTTTTACCCGCTCCGTTGGGGCCGATAAGCCCAAGAATTTGGCCCTCTGCAATTGTTAAACTAAGGTCTCTTAGCGCCGCAAACTGCCCATAATGCTTGGATACGGACTCGGCTGTTACTACTGGTTTCATAAACTCGTCCCCGCTCTATTTGGCTGCCTTTAGGAGGCTGATGAATTGATCTATAGATATACCTAACATCTCTAATCGTGCGACTATCGCCGGAACTTCGTTGACCTCGAATTTCTGGCGTTCCAAGTCAAACAAGGTTTGGCGAGCGCCACTTAACACAAACATGCCTCGACCACGCTTCATTTCTAGAACCCCGATATCAACCAATTCCTGATATGCCTTGGCGACGGTCAAATGATTGATTTGCTGCTCAGCGGCAACGGTCCGTACCGATGGCACCGCCTCGCCTTCACTAAATGTTCCGTCCATGATCAACCCTGAGACGCGGTCTCGCAGTTGCCGATAAATCGGTTGCTCGTCATTCCAGTTCTCCGGCATTGCTTATTGCCCATGTGTAATGGTGTTATATATAACCATATCACTAAGATTAAACAAAATGCAAGGCTACCTGAATACACGAGAAATAATCACCAACCTGAATCCCACCAAAAAGCTTGGCAGGGTCGGCATCGCCAGAGACTTAAGTCTCGTCTATTTAAGCGCGTTTAGATGCAAACGAACGGCATTGAGTGCCATTGCCATCCAATCCCAATCTTGCTTAGCTCGAGCATGATGAGAAATGCTGACATAGCCATGCACCAACGCCCAAATGTCCATCGCGGCTACGACCCGATCGGTAGTTAGGCCAGCATCATTAATATAACTTCCGGTGTTATGGACCAATTTGGTAAACGCGCGATCAGCCGCCGCTCGCGCCTCATCCGACGGCTGATACCCAGCGTCTCCTTCACCAAAGATCAAGCGATAATGAGCCTCATGCTCAACGGCCACACGTAGGTACCCGGCTGATGCTTGCAGAACATCATCGAGCGTAACTGTCTCACTTAAGGTGACATCCATTGCGTCGTAAACATAGTTGAAACCTTCAATATACAGGGCATCCAAAATGCCCTGCTTGCCTTGAAAGTGACTGTAAATGCCAATGGTTGACAGCCCAGCACGCTTAGCAATAGCGCGCACGCTAAGAGCCGATGCCCCTCCTTCCAAAAACAGCTCGGAGGCCGCGGCTAGAATTTTGCTTCTAGAACTCATAGTAAACCTTCATATTTCCAGTCAACGTCTTGACAAATATAACACTGTTATTATATTTTATAACAGCGTTATATATCAACCTTATTCATTCGGACCTTCATCATGCATACGACCCAACTTGAAACGGACTATCTAATTATCGGCTGCGGTGCTGTCGGCATGGCATTCGCTGACGTACTACTCGCCGAGACCGATGCCAACATTATTATCGTCGACAAACATCATAAACCGGGCGGTCACTGGAACGACGCTTACTCGTTTGTGACACTGCATCAACCTTCGGCATTCTACGGCGTTAGTTCGCTTGAACTCAGTAACGGCAAACGCGATGAAATAGGTATGAACAAAGGCTTGCACGAGTTGGCGTCCGGCCCAGAAGTATTATCGTATTTTGACCAAGTCATGAAGCATCAATTCTTGCCATCAGGCAGAGTGCAATACTTTCCTATGTGCGACTACCGCGGCAATGGCGAGTTCTCATCAATGCTGTCTGACAAACAATACAAGGTAACCGTTAATAGAAAAATAATTGATGGAACCTACTTCAAGACGTCAGTACCTGCAACGCACACACCAAACTTTGAGATTGCTGACGGCGTGCAATTCGCACCGCTCAATGATCTACCGAACCTGACTGAACCCAAAGATGGTTACGTAGTCGTCGGCGGTGGCAAAACCGGTATTGATGCTTGTCTATGGCTGCTCGACAATCATATAGACCCTGACGATATAACGTGGATAATGCCGCGCGACGGCTGGTGGATAGACCGCAAAAATACCCAACCTACGCGAGAGTTCTTTAACTACTCAATTGGCGCGCAAGTAAAACAAATGGAAGCGCTGGCCAACGCCGAATCGTTAGATGATTTATTTGTGCGATTAGAAGCTGGAGGCGTGTTATTGCGGCTCGATAAGAACGTAAAACCCGCAATGTTTCACGGCGCCACCGTTAGCCAAGAAGAAGCAACTCAGCTGCGACGCATTAGTAATGTAGTACGACACGGTCGGGTTAGTCGCATCGGTTTGAATGAAATCACATTTGCTGACACCGCAATTGCCACCACACCTAACACGCTGCATATTGATTGCTCCGCGCGCGCAGTGCCAGTCACCGAGACATACCCAGTATTCAATGGCGATACAGTCACGGTACAAACCGTACGCTCATACCAACCGGTTTTCAGCGCCGCCTTTATTGCCCATATCGAAGCGAACTATGATGACGAAGCTATAAAAAATGACATCTGCAAAGTGGTACCCTTACCCAACCATGATGTTGACTGGTTGATCGGCGCTGCAGCGCAAATGCAAAATCAGTACCGCTGGTCACAAGAGCCGGGCTTACGTGACTGGTTAATTCAAAATCGCCTAGATGGCTTCACCGCACTGGTGCAACCCAGCGACGAGGCTACCCCAGAACAAATGCAGCTACTCGGAAAACTAAAAGAACTGGTACCCATGGTCATTGCCAATTTACCCAAATTGATGGGCGAAGCCATGCAGCGTAAGCAAGCACTGTAACAATTAGAAGGAGCAATTTAATGCAAGAATTTCAAACTAACAAGCAAGACCTGAGTAAAAGTCGAATCGTCGAAGCCCCTACTTTTGAGCTGGCAGCCGGCGAAGCACGCCTTAAAATCGATCGTTTTGCCTTCACGGCCAATAATATCACCTATGCGGTATTGGGCGATAAGCTCAAGTATTGGCACTTCTTTCAACCACATGGCGACAATGCCGAAGACTGGGGCATCATTCCGGTCTGGGGTTTTGCTGACGTTGTCGAGTCTAAATGCGACGACTTGCCGGTTGGCGATCGATTATTTGGCTACTTCTTACCGTCAAACGAACTAAAAGTGACTCCAACCGCCGTGTCAGCGGATCGTTTTATTGACGCATCGGCGCATCGCTCACATTTACCACCAGCCTACAATATGTACCGTCGTGTACTCTCAGAGCCGGGCTACAACAAACAATATGATGATGAACGTATGTTGTTGTTTGTGTTGCATTTAACGTCCTACTGCATTCAAGACATGTTGCAACAAAATAATTGGTTCGGAGCCAAACAAATCGTCATTATTAGTGCTTCAAGCAAAACCAGCACAGGCTTGGCGTATGGACTTGAAGCCGATGCAGACGCGCCCACCGTCGTCGGTCTGACATCGGCCCGCAATCTGGATTTAGTTAAATCTCTCGGCGCTTATGAGCAAGCCTATACCTACGACAATTTGGGCGATATCGACCCGACCTTGCCAACCGTGGTAGTCGACATGTCCGCCAACACCGATGTACTGAGCCGACTACACACGCACCTGGGCGACAATATGCGTTTCTGTAGCAATGTTGGCTTAACCCACTGGGAAGAACCTCAACAAGTCGCGGGTATCAATCAGGAACGTAGCCAAATGTTTTTTGCACCGGGTCATATTCAACAACGCATTAAGGAATTAGGGGCGCAAGAATTTGATCGCCGCTCAATCGCCTACGTAATGCACACCTCAGCCAAAAGCCGAGAATGGCTCAAGGTTAAAGAGCTCGATGGCGTAGCTGGGCTCGCCGAAGTGTATGCCGACATCGCCAACGGAAAAATTCCAGCCGACGAGGGACTCGTGGTGGTTATGTAAAAATCACTCAGGTGCGATTCAGCATTACAGTGGTCACAGCCCCATAACTCTACAATTTGCGCCTCAATTTTAACATCGAGCGGCATTGTTGTTGCTACAATGCCGCCACAACTTAATTTATTGGAGACTCAAATGGTTATAAAGAACGGGCATCGCCCGGCCACGCGCACTTTACCAGCACTCAAATCCACACTTGCGGTTCTACTCGCATCTGCTGCACTCGCCGCTTGTGGTGACTCACCTGAAACCACGACACCGACAGCCGCCGACGTAGCACCTGCAGCCGAAGTTGCACCGGCGGTAGCAAGCGAAGTCGCCGATACCGTTACCGAATCAGAAAAGGCCAACGCGCTATACGACCGATTCTTTGAGGAGTCGATTGCACGCAGTCCTGAAACCCTGTCATACCTTGGCCGTAAAGAACGCGCTGACGAATGGGATGATCGCTCCGATGCCGCCGCTGAGGCCAACCTCGAGCTAAGCAAATCGCAACTCGCCGAATTGAAAGAACTGGATCGCTCCAAGCTAGATGCACCGACAGCACTCAGCTACGACTTACTGAAACAGTCGCTAGAAGAAGATATCGCTGACCACAAATGGCGTCTGTACAATTACCCAGTCAACCAAATGTTTGGCACACATTCTAGTGTTGTGTCTTTGCTAATTAACCAACACCGCATTGGTAGTGTTAAAGACGCTGAAAACTATGTTGCGCGGCTCAACGGAATAGCGCCATTGTTTGACCAGTTGATTACTAATATCGAAGCACGCACCGCAGCCAACATCGTGCCACCAAAATTTGTGTTCCCGCATGTCATTCGTGACAGCCAAAACATTATTAAAGGTGCACCATTTGACGATGGAGAGCCAAGCACGCTACTCGCTGACTTCACATCAAAACTAGATGCGCTAGCGTCTAAAGACGGCACTGAACTAAGCGATGAGAAAAAAGCATCGTTATTAACCGCCGCTAGCGAAGCGATGAAAACGTCGGTCAAACCGGCCTATGAAAAATTAGTCGCTCATTTAACCGAACTTGAAACCAAAGCCACCACTGACGACGGTATTTGGAAATGGAAAGACGGTGATACGTTTTACAATGTCGCCTTGAAACGCACCACTACCACAGATATGACCGCCGATGAAATTCATCAAATCGGACTATCTGAGGTTGCCCGTATTCACGACGAAATGCGTGCGATTAAGGACAAAGTTAAGTTTGACGGCGACCTTAAAGCTTTTATGCAATTCATGCGCGACGATGAGCAGTTCTATTACGGCAACGACCAAGCGGGCAAAGACCGCTATCTAGCTGAAGCAACGGCATTAATCGAAGACATGAAAGGTAAGCTGGACGGCATGTTTATCACTAAGCCGAAAGCCGATTTGAACGTCAAAGCGGTTGAAGCGTTCCGTGAACAGTCTGCCGGTAAGGCATTTTACCAACGTCCATCTGAAGACGGCTCACGACCTGGTTTGTATTACGCTAATCTATACGACATGAAGGCGATGCCAACCTACCAAATGGAAGCATTGGCTTATCACGAAGGCATTCCTGGTCACCATATGCAGCTGGCTATTCAGCAAGAGCTTCAAGGCGTACCGATGTTCCGTAAATTTGGCGGCTACACGGCGTACACCGAGGGTTGGGGACTATATTCTGAGTACTTACCGAAAGAATTTGGTGCCTATGCAGACCCATACTCCGACTTTGGACGTCTTGCCATGGAACTATGGCGTGCATGTCGCTTAGTAGTCGACACCGGTATTCACGCTAAAAAGTGGACTCGCGAAGAAGGCATTGCCTATTACACCGACAACACGCCAAATGCAGTCTCTGACGGCGTGAAAATGGTGGAACGACATATTGTAATGCCATCACAAGCGACCGCTTACAAAATTGGCATGATGAAAATTTTGCAACTGCGTAACGAAGCCAAAGAAGCCCTAGGCGATAAGTTTGATATTCGTGGTTTCCACGATGAAATCTTAAAGTATGGCGCATTACCTCTCAACGTAGTTGAGCAAAAGGTCGATGCTTGGGTTGCCGCGCAACAAAGCTAACGCCTACGTCGCGAAATCAGTTCGTCGATGCAACCTATGCTTGGCGAATATGATCAAGTAAAAGCCAGTGCCAGAACTTGATTAAGCGCAATATAAAAAGGCCGTGCTACTGAGTAGCACGGCCTTTTTATTATAATTTTTCGATTAAATATCGTTAGCTAATCCCATACTACTTTGCCATTGATTGATAATCCAAAGTCAACTCAACCAGCGCTTGAACACCGCTAATAAGCGCAGACTCATCCACATAGAACAATGGTGAATGGTTGCTTGGCGCCGTCGCAGGATTGACTCCGGCAGGCGTTCCGCCGAGGAAGAAAAACAAACCCGGTGTCTCCAAAGCGTAATACGAAAAATCTTCAGCACCGGTGATCAAACCAGGATCAACAATACGCGCTGCACCGAATACTCGTTCTAAAGTAGGTCGCATCTTGGCCGTCAGCTCAGGGTTATTAACGGTGACCGGATAACCTAAGTCGATATCAAATTCCACTTCAGCACCTTGGGCTTCGGCGGTTTTTAACACAATTCGCTCTAAACTCCGATGAATATCCTCACGCATTTGCATGTCAAAATTACGAATAGTACCCACCATATTGACTGACTCGGGAATAATATTATTACGTACACCGCCCTTTATCGCCCCAACTGACACCACCGCCGGCGCTTTCGTTATATCACTCTGACGCGACACAATGGTTTGCATTGAGTTGATAATTTGTGCCGACACGACGATCGGATCGATGCCGCCCCATGGACGTGAACCATGCGTTTGTCGTCCTTTCACGGTAATTTCAAATTTATCCGAGGCCGCCATCATTGGACCGGCACGCATGCCGATCATGCCCACCGGAATACTTGAGGTAGTGTGTAAACCGAACACGGCGTCAGGCTTATGTTGTTTGAACAGCCCTTCTTTTAACATCAGTTCTGCACCGCCCTCTTCGCCTTCTGGCGCACCTTCTTCAGCCGGTTGAAAGATGAACATGACGCGACCCTGCAATGACTCACGTTGAGCAACCAACAACTCAGCTGCCGCCATTAATATTGCGACGTGGGTATCGTGTCCACAGGCATGCATGACGCCAACACTCTCACCACGATAAACGTCAGTCACCTTTGAAGCAAAAGGGAGGTCGACTTGTTCGGTAACAGGCAGCGCATCCATATCTGCGCGCAATGCCACTAATGGCCCGGGTAATCCGCCCTCTAGGATTGCAACCACACCAGTATGCGCCACTCCAGTTTGCACTTCTAAACCCAATTTCTGGAGATGATCGGCGACGTATTTAGCTGTCTTAACTTCTCGATTACTTAACTCAGGGTTAGCATGTAAGTGCCTTCGCCACTCAATTAACTTAGGTTCAATTTGGCTTAGAGAGTTCGCCAAATTAGTCTCGGCCTGCGCGGCAGTAGACATTATCATTGACAACATCCCGAGCAACACGAAGAACGATAACGAGGCTCGCTGAAGAATAATTGATCTGCTTTGTTTCATATGTCGATACACCTTCTAAAAAGAATAAATTTAATCAGCGGCCCGATTAACGAATAATCGGAAAACCAAAATTTAACAACACTAGGGTCACACTATAGAGCAAGAAAAAACCAGCAAGGGCAAACGTAATCAAGCCCCGATAACGTAGAATAGCCGAAGAACGTTGGCTTGAGTTAAGTCGGTTCAAAGCCGCAATCAACATCGCAGCGCTGATCATTACCAGCCCCGATAAAGCCGCCGCCCAACCCCAAAACTCACCTAAGTGGCGCAGTCCGTAGCCAAGATTCCAAACACCAAGCAACGCAACACAAGCCCCACCGAAGACTTGCAGTGTGTGAGGTGCGGACAACTCAAGCTCTGCGCGCCAAGGGGTTGGCCGCAATATAACAAGTCCGATTAACATCGCCAGTGTGACAACAATACCCATAATATTCCGATACTCAGTAGTGCTTATACAGCGAGTATAGCGCCCCGCATGTCAGCGTTAAATTGCCATTTCATTAGACCGCCGTGTCGCGCACTCGTGTCGCCAAGCGCCACAACAGCAATAGTCCGACTAACGACAAACTAACCACCATCGCGAACCACATGCCTTTAGCGCCTTCGAGGCCGGGCCACCAACCATAAAACGCCGTTCCAACACCCAGCGGCAAGCCCACCAGCGAAAACGATATAAACTGATACTTCGGAGGGCTTTGAGTGTCATGGTATGCCCGTAACCCACAGATTGCGGCAATTTGTAATGAGTCAGCCACTTGAAAGGCCGCGCCAAAATAGAGCAGCACGATCGCCAGCTGGATTACGTCGGGGTCATCGCTAAATAAGCGAATCAACGGTTCGGTAAATAGTACAAACGCGATACATATTGCAATGGCAACCATTAAGTTAAAAATAGTCCCCGCACGCACCGAGTACCACGCATCATCAGCTCGACCGGCACCCAAAAACTGTGAGGCACGAATAGTCACGCCTTGCCCTATTCCCATGTACAACATAAAGCTCATCGAGGCGACCGTAATCGCTACCGCGTGCGCGCCAGCTTGAATTACCCCAAACATAGCAATCATCATCCCCGCTCCGGCAAACATACTTAGTTCGATCAGCAATGAGGCCCCCATCGGCACACCCATTTTTAGGGTGCGAACGATAGTTGGAATATTCGGTCGTTCAAAATTCTTTAATAGCTTTTTATCACGCAACTTATGATGCTGGCTAACGACCACCGAGCTAGCCAAGAACACTAGCCACATCAATCCGACCGTTGACCAAGCGCACCCAACGCCGCCCAGCTTAGGCAGCCCGTACAAACCATTAACCAGCACATAATCCATCGGAATATTGAGCAAAAACGCGCCGAAATTAACCAGAAAGACTTCGCGGGTTAGACTCATACCCTCGAGCGCGCCGCGCAGCGCCGGGATCATGGTAATGGGAATCGCACATAAGCTAATCGCCATCAAATATTGTTGTGCAATGCTTAATAAATCAGGGTCAAACCGAATAAATTGAATCGCCCATGCACTTACCCACACCACTAAGGTCGCAATTATGCCTAACGCAAAGCACATCCACATCGATTGGTGTATCTGGTGCTTAATGCCCGCTTCATCGCGCGCACCGTAGTGCTTAGCAACCAATGGCTGAGTGGCAAAGCCAACTCCCATGAAAAAATATATTATTAGGCTCCATGTATTGGCACCCAGATTCATTCCAGCCAAGTCCGTGGTACCGGCTTGGCCAGCAAATAAGACATCGGTGGCGGTCATTCCAACCAGGCACAACTGAGCCAGCGAGACCGGCGCGGCTAACTTAATAAGAGAATTAATTTCCGTAACAAAACGATTCATGTGATACCACGGCACCGAGCTTAGCGTCGCCCAGTGGTAAGATGTCATAAGAGAACCCGACGAGAGTCGGCAATGTCATGATAATGTCACAGTCTAAAACTAAGTTGTAGTCCTTATAAAAATGACGGCTACATTCACCCTTGTTTGCGGTGCATCCACATACTATGAAACATTCCCTGATCGCATTTTTCTTACTGAATTCACTGGCATGGTCGATTAACTCAGCTAACGCCGAGTCCAGCACCATCAAGCTATCACCGATGAGCCAAATAAAATTAGGCTCATTCGACCAAGGTGCAGCCGAAATCGCCGCCTTTGACGCCATCAGCAAACGAGCCTTCGTAGTCAACGGGCAAACCAAATCCGTCGACATTCTGTCACTAGCCGACCCGACCAAGCCAACATTACTCACCAGCATAAGTGTTAAGAAATTTGGCTCACCAAATAGCGTCGCGGTTAACAATGGCTTAGTTGCTGTGGCGGTTGCCAGCAAACCAAAACAAGCGGATGGGTCTGTCGTGCTATTTGATACGCAAGGCCAGTACCTGCATACCTTTAGCACCGGGGCCCTGCCCGACATGGTGACATTCACTCCGGATGGAAAACGGCTATTGGTCGCCAATGAAGGTGAACCAAATGACGATTATTCGGTAGACCCTGAGGGCTCAATCACCATCATCACATTGGCTGAGCGGACGCAATCATTTGATATGGCAACCGTACGAACAGCCGGCTTCACTCATTTCAATAAGCAAAAGCTAGACCCGCGAATTCGCGTTTTTGGTAAAAACGCCTCCGTCGCACAAGACTTAGAACCTGAATATATTACCGTCTCGGCCGACTCTCAAACCGCATGGATCTCATTGCAAGAGAATAACGCGCTAGCGGTTCTAGACATTAATCAAGCCACGATCACGGCACTTCTGCCACTCGGGACGCAATCGCACTCGACGCTGGGCAATGGCATTGATGCCAGCGACGAAGACGGCGGCATCAATATTCAAAACTGGCCCGTACTCGGAATGTATCAACCGGACACGATTGCCAGCTATGAGGTTGATGGACACACTTATATCGTCACTGCCAACGAGGGCGATGCACGTGACTATGATGGCTATTCAGAAGAAACCCGCGTCGCCAAAATGACCTTGTCTAAAATATTGCTTGACGATGACCCTAAGCTTGCCCACAAACGCCGGCTTGGACGGCTGAAAGTTTCGACTGTCAATGCGGATACCGATGGCGACAACCGCGTGGACACGCTGTATGCATTTGGCACACGCTCATTTTCAATTTGGACTGCCGATGGCGAACAAGTCTACGACAGCGGTTCCGAGTTTGCCGATGTCTCCGCTCGCCTTTACCCTAAGTTGTTTAATAATGGCGACGACCGAAGTGACAATAAAGGTTCCGAGCCCGAAGCTCTGACCATTGGTCGCGTCAACAACGTGAGCTACGCGTTTATTGGACTTGAGCGTAGTGGCGGCGTGATGGTTTATGACATCAGCAAACCGCGCGAGGCGCGTTTTGTCGATTATCTAAATACACGCAATGCCGACTTACCTGACGAACATCCTGACGCTGGCGACATCGCGCCGGAAAGCATTGTATTTGTTAGTGCTGAGGATAGCCCGACGGGCAAACCATTTTTAATCACGGCAAATGAAGTCAGCGGCACCGTGGCACTTTATGCCATCGAATCAGTCGACCGTGTCGCACCCTAAGGCGGAGCGTACATCGATATTTGTTCATATCTAAAACAAGATTTTGACATTCATCATTGAGCGTGGTTCACTCGCCGCATGAATGCATTGATATTTGGCGTAACGGGGCAAGACGGAGCCTACCTAGCAAGATTTCTGCTGGCAAAAGGCTACACTGTTTTTGGCACATCACGCGACTCCGTAGGAAATATACGAACCAACCCGAATGCGCTCGGTATCGATCAAGATATTCGTTATATGACAGTGGATATTACCGATTATAAATCGGTCCTCACCGCCTTAAACACAGCACAACCCGACGAAATCTATAATTTGGCGGGGCAAAGTTCGGTGGGAATCTCATATGAATTGCCCTTTGAAACGATACGCTCGTTTACGCTAGGCGTGCTAAATGTGATGGAAGGGGTTCGTTTTCTGGATTTAAACAGCCGGATTTTCAATGCCTCTTCAGGGGAGTGCTTCGGCGAAACTGGCGACACACTGGCTACCGAGCAAACTAAATTTGCGCCTAAGAGCCCTTATGCTGTCGCCAAAGCTTCGGCTTATTGGTCGGTCATCAACTACCGGCAAGCCTATGGACTCCACGCTTGCTCTGGCATTCTTTTTAGTCACGAATCAATTCTTAGAAACCCCAACTTCGTCTCGAAAAAAATTGTCGCCGCCGCCTGTCGCATCGCCAAGGGTCAACAAGAATCGCTCACACTCGGCAACCTCGAGATAAAACGTGACTGGGGTTGGGCCAGCGAATTTGTTGAGGCCATGTGGCTGATGCTTCAACAAAAAGACTCAATAGATTATGTCATCGCAACCGGTCATGCCTACACACTCGAAGACTTTGTGCGGTTGAGCTTCGAGGTTGTTGGACTTGATTATCGTGATCATTTACACGTTTCAGATCAGTTTGTACGACCCAACGACGTACGCTGTAGCGCCGGTTCCCCAGCATTGATCGAAAAAGACCTTGGCTGGAAAGCTAAATCAACGCTGCCGGATGTGGTCGCTAAAATGGTTGAGTCTGAACAGTCGACCAACTAGCGCTGCCATTCGAAGCGCCTTGCTCACGGCGGCTCGGCCTACTTAAGTTCTGAACGCTCAAGCGGCTCAATGTCAAACTCAAATAATGAATCAGTTTTAGCTTGAAACTCATCTAGCGTAACGGGGCGTCGCCACAACATCGCTGGCGGCAATGTGGTCGCTTCGGTGTCGGATTGAGCACTCCAACGCTCATGATCTTGCTTGAGTAAATCATCACTTTTAGTCAACAGCAATACCGCAACAACAACTAAACTGGCACTCACCCATTGAGTGCGTTTACGTAAATGGGTCGAGTACGTTAAAACGCCAACCATAACCACCACGCCCAACACACAAAACACAGTAAGCGATAACCAATCACCAAATTGATTATGTTGCAGATTAAACCGCACCAACATCAACGTGAAGTTAACTATTTCAAGCAGGATAAGGGCGATACACCCGAGTATCCAAAATGCGCGGATATTACTCTCGCCGCGAATTAGCTTGCTGGTAAAGCCCAAGATCAAACTCCACGCGGCCAACACGATCAACATTTGCAATAAGATTGACATCGCTTCGTTAAAATTCACCGGCTTGACGGCAAACATCCAACTCGATAAAAAATGCACCAGCGCCGCTACTGCAGTCAATGCCAAGAAAGCCGGCCATGTTTTAAATCGATCGCTCAACAAAAACCAATTAGACCGAATCGCGGTGACTTCGACGCCCACCGCCTGATCAAATATTTGTAAAGTGGTATCCCCTACCCGAATTTTATCGCCAAGCCGATAACTAACAGAATTAGCATTCAGCATGCGCCCAGCCACAGAGGACCCATTGGTACTATTTAAGTCGGTTATTTGCAGCGCATCGCCGTCCCCAAGACTGAGCGACAAGTGGTCAGGGTCAACGAATTTATCTTGAATAATGATATCGCTATCCCACGCTCGACCAATTGCCAAGCCGCGGGACTTTAAGATAACTCGTTCTAATCTTTCACCACTTTTATCAGCGATTTTCACGACCAATTTTCTCATCGTGTGCGCTCCAGAAATTTACGATTAAGTTGCTGTATTTGATCTTTCTCAACCGCAGATACCGACAAATGCGAAACAAACTTTTGCAGATTCTCTACTTGTTCAACCAATAATAAGGAGTCGTATAAACCAGGCAACTTTTTAAATGCGCGAACACAGGCCGTAACGCGCGTAAAGCTATCGGTGCCAGCTTGCGCTTCGACAGGGTCATTTTGCAGAAAGTCCACCTGACACTGATAATTGGTCGAGTGGCTATAGCTGGATTCATTATTAGCCGACATCCATGGCCGAATACTGCGTGCGAACTGGGTCGCATTCAACGTTAGTGACTTTGAGTCAGCAAAGCTAAAGTACAGCTCGCCAGCGTGTAAATCATCATTCAAGTATAGCGAGTTGCCGGCTCGGCACGACTTAGAGACACTCGCCACGGTGCGCGCTTCGACATCATCATTAGTGTAGCCCCAACATTGAAAATCTTTACGAATCTCGCCAAACAACGGACGGTCAGCAAACATCTCATTTGGCCACGGCTGATCAATAAGCTCCTGCACCCGATTTCGCTGCCACAGTTTGATTTGCCGTGCGATTTCGGACTGATAATCCTGTTCGATCACTTCACGATCAGCCGCCAGCAATAGTTTAGCCTTTTCAGCGGGCACCAAAAAACTAAGTTGGCTACCGGCGGTCGCGACGTTTACACCGACCACCTGACCATTAGCATTGAACGCGGGGCCACCACTCATACCCGGATTCAAACTGCCCGAGAATAGAATTTGCGAATCGTAGCTGTGCTCCACCAGTCCATTATTTGGCCCTTTAACTAAACTGGTTCCATAATCACGCGGGTTACCTAACGCGTAAACTGTTTCGCCCTTACGCAAAGCATCAGGAGCGAATTGCAAATATTGATCACTCGGATTCGAATGACGCAATACCGCTAAATCATTCACCACATCAAAATCCAGCAACTTAAGTTGCCCCTTTTGGCCGGTATGTGATTGATATTCAATTTGGTGCCGCTGTGGCGCTTGCACAAACGATGCGACCACGTGAAAATTAGTCAGCAGCAGGCCATCTTTACTAACTTGAAAACCCGAACCTATTGATGATTTACTGCCAGCTTGCGGTGCTATTACCCGAATCTGATAGACCTGATCGTAATATTCCGCAAAGTCATCGTTAGCGTGAATAGTAGTAGAAATACTCAGCAGCACTAAACTAATCAGCAAGGCGATATTCAGGCCGCGCCACACTTGCGAGCAGGTATATAAATTACGTAGGATTTGAGCCGTTTTATTTGAATTATTCATTTCTCTTCAATCATATTTGTCGGCTTTCCAATACGCCAACGCGGGCTCAGTATACACCGTAAATTACTCACTCTGGTTCAACACACTCATGACACAAAGTGAGATAGTATAAGATCTATAAAAAAACTAAAACCGAATCGAACAATGCGCTTTCTCCACGTTAAAACCATACTCCTTGCGGCACTCTATTTATCATCTCACTCGCAAACATTTGCGGCAGAGGCAGAACACTTATTTACCGAGCAGCCCACCGTAACACCTGAACTTGCACATTCGGGGCCATGGTCGGTTGGCGTGCAAACGCTGCGCGTAACCAACCCTGGTCAGCTGAACACCACAACGTTTCAAGGCGTCAATGATCGTTCTTTGGCACTTGAGGTGTGGTATCCCAGCAGTACCGATAGCAAGCAAAGTGGCACACCAGCGGTGTATCAAGATGTGTTGCGCTCAGGCGCGGCTTTTAGTTTGGCCGGTAACGCTTGGCGAGATGCCCCATTAGCCTCTGATGAACAATCATTTCCATTAATTGTGATGTCACACGGCTACACCGGGTATCGCAGCATCATGTTCTACTTAGGCGAGCACCTAGCCAGCCACGGTTATGTGGTAGCCAGCATCGACCACACCGACTCTACTAATGCTGAGATAGATTTTGCCAAGAACCCTGGCGCTGGATTTTCAAGCACCTTATTTAATCGCTCCAGAGACCAACAATTTGTACTCGAAGCAATGCTAGAAAACGCGACCTTTAAATCACTCATCAACCCCGAGCAGGCCGCCGTGATAGGCTACTCAATGGGCGGTTACGGTGCACTAAATACGGTTGGTGGCTGTTATGATTTTGCCCCAACCACGTTAGCCGCGATGGGCTTCCCCGAACCCGCAGCAGCCAGCCTTGCACCACTGTTTAGCAGCTGCGCTGCCGGACGAACAAGCCCAGACCCACGCTGGAAGGCGTTAGTAGCGTTCTCACCTTGGGGCGGAGAGCAAAATGTACACAAGGCTGAGTCACTCGCCAATCTGCAACTTCCTGCATTGCTAGTGGCGGGCGATCAAGACGATGTGTCCGGCTTCGAAAACGGTATCGAAAAACTGTATAAGCAATTGGGTTCTAAAAATAAATATCTGATGGTATACCAAAATGCGCGTCATAATATTGCCGCTCATCCAGCTCCGAAAATTGCTTATCAAAGTGACTTAGACATAGGTCATTACTACGAACCGAGTTGGGATTCTGAGTCCATTACACGCATTAATCAGCACATGACCTTAGCTTTCCTTGACTGCCATGTGAAGTCAGACAAAGCCGCTTGCGCATTCTTACCCGAGCGCGAACACAATGTGCAAACCAAACAGGCCGACGGTAAATTAAGCCCGCCATGGCCTGGTTTTAAAGATCGGTGGGGCGCAGGTGTTCGCTTTATTCGCGGTAATCAGTAGCGATTTACTGGCGCGTCAATACAATAATCCGCGAGGCGAAATCGCCTTGCGGTAAATAGTCCGCAGACGAGCGCTGCATAGCACACACATGGGGCAAATCTAAACCTAGGTGCATAAGCGCATCGCCACCATACACGTGGTCATTGTCAGCTAGGCGATACTGTTGCTGCGGATCTAAAGCAACCAATCGGATGCGACGTAAGGGCAAATTGGCCTCTGACAGAATATGAAAATAGCCAAGGTAGATGCGAGCCCCATCTGCCGACATCAGCTGCCAACAAACCTCATTTTGGTCATAACGTAAACGAAAGAAAGAACCCTCAACGGCATCTTGCGCGGTTTGCTGATAGTGCTGCGCATGCGCCGCGAGCGCTTCAAAATCTTGATCAACATCATTGGCGTTTAGCGACAGGCCGCGGGCGGCACAAAAGAATCCCACATCCGCGCGCGTTTGCAATGATACTTGTCGCCCATTTAGATGACTAGGCACCGGGCAGATATACGATGCCAATACGCTTGGCGGAAACACATAGGATGCGCCATTCTGTATCGGTAAGCGCCCAATTGGTTCCGACATATCGCTGGTCCACGTTTGCGCCATATACGACAACATTCCCAAATCAAATCGATTACCGCCGGATGCGCAATTTTCGAATAAAACATTCGGATACTTGGCAACGAGCCGCCCAACTAAAGCATAGACGCCCAATAGGTAACGATGCGCGGTTTCTTGCTGACGACTCGCATCGAGCGCAAACGAACCTATCTCCGACATGGTACGATTCATATCCCATTTCACGTAGTCGATGTCGCCGCAAGCCAATAGTTTATCAATACAATCAAAAAGATATTGCTGGACCTCAATGCGACCCAAATCAAGCGTCAATTGATTTCTCCCCTTCGAAGACGAGCGCTGCGGAACACCAATAATCCAATCAGGATGGGCCCGAAATAGTTGACTATCTGGGTTCACCATTTCAGGCTCAAACCACAACCCGAATTTTAAACCCTTAGCTTTTACCTTAGCCGCGACTGACTCGATGCCGTTGGGGAATTTCTTTGCATCCGCAAACCAGTCTCCTAGCGACGTGGTGTCATCATTACGCCCTTCAAACCAACCATCGTCGACCACCAACATTTCTAGGCCTAGCGCCTTAGTGCGATCTGCCAATGCCAGCACCGAATCTTCATCAATATCAAAATACGCGGCCTCCCACGAATTGAGGTAGGTCGGTCGTGGCTGACTTTTGAATGCCGGAGGACTTATCTGCTCGCGCACGAAGCGATGCCAAACCTGACTCATACCATTAAGTCCATCCGCACTAAACACGTGCAATGACTCGGGACTAGTAAAAGTCTCGCCTGGTGCTAAGTTCCACGCAAAATTAAACGGGTTAATACCACTGGTCAGGCGCACTGCGCCAAACTCACCACGCTCTACGCTAATCGCAAAATTGCCACTGTAGACTAGCGCCGTACCAATCACATCGCCATGGTGTTCGGTGGTCGTTGAATCCATTAGCGCGATAAATGGATTATGCACATTGCCACTGGTTCCGGTTGCTGATTCAAGCACAAATCGTCCATATGGAATGGCATGCCGCTGGGCATTCATTTCGCGCGCCCAAGTACCGTGCAAATGCAAAACTTCATAATCGGCACACGGCAAATCCAAACTAGAACTCATCGCATGCGTAATGTTAATACTGCTTGTCGATTGATTGTTAATCTCAACTGATCGAGCGATCAAATCGTGTTCTGCATAAATCGTGTAATGCAAGCGAACCAACAAGTTGAGCTCAGCATCGCCTAAGCTAACAATCAATGTTTCACTAGCACCATGATCTGCGCCGCGTGCGGACGGTAAACCCGTGAGCGCAGGCTTGTCATTCACCACTTGATGGCTAACATAACGCAGTACAGTGGTGGTATTACCGGCGCAGTTCTGAGCATGGAAAGCCGGCGTTCGATTATCAGTCGTTCCAAACACCGGATACTCCTGAGGAATATCGGTCAAATTGTAGTCAAGTGAATCCTGAAATTCCAATACGCATCCGCGATGTAAACGCCGAGGAACACTTGGGTAATCTGTTTGAGGGCTCACGCGAGCGCCAAAATGCAGGTGCTCTAAAATTCCTTCGCGGGATACACGGAACACATAGCTAATTCGCTGATTTGATAGGTTGAAAACTAGGCCATTTTGGGTAGCCTCTTGTGCACTGGCATCGGTCGTGTAGTTTTCGCGCGCAGTTCCTGAGACATGAATCAACGTTGACATATTTAAGCTCACTTTCAAATAGTTACATAACGGGCCAGCAACTGAAACGTCAGCCCGACGACTCACAGCAGTCCACGATCAATTAGTAAACTATGCAATTGAGGAAGTATGAGTATATCGACAATATGCGCTGTCAGGCGCAGCATTCAATCAATATTATCATATATATAATACATTTCAACAAAGGCGCATTTCCCGAGACTAATGAAGCCAGCAAATTGCGTCAATTATCATATTTATGTACAATCGACCAATCAAAACTACGCGCACCGTGCCCCATCGCGTCGTGTCGCACCTTAGCCTCTACCACACCAAGGAATACAGCCAGATATGAACCGTGCAAATCGAGGTATGAACCTCACTCAACAGGTCGCTGATTCTTTAGGCAACGCAATCATTAACGGCACCTACGGAGAGCATAACCCAGTGCCTAGTGAAGCTGTTTTGTGCCAGCAATTACAAGTAAGCCGAAGTGCGGCGCGTGAAGCCGTCAAATCTCTTGCCGCCAAAGGGCTTATCACCAGCCGTGCGAGACAAGGCATTAAAGTACTTCCAGAGAGCGAATGGAACCTATTTGACGCGGATGTACTGCGCTGGATGCGAGACTCGAACCCTTCACTCGAGCTACTACGCGAGTTCACACAGCTACGTGTCGCCATCGAACCTGATGCTGCTAGGTTAGCCGCCCAGCACCAGGATTCTGAAAAAATTGCTGAAATTGCAGAGGCACTGGTTCGCATGAAAAATGCTGAAACTGGTATGGACGACCCACTTGAGTCAGATATTGCGTTTCATTTGAGCGTGCTAAATGCCAGCGGAAACCGGTTTTTCTCACAGCTAGGTCGCATTATCGACACCACATTGCGGGTCAGTATTCGCTTCACTAACATGCGCACAGGCGTTAATGCAGGCAATCACGATGATCATAAAAAGATCTATGACGCAATCGTTGAAAATCAACCAGAGGCCGCCGCTAAACAGGCCAAAAAATTAATGGATAGCGCCTTGGCAACTATTGTGAGCGCCTTAGAAGAACGCAAAAAATAACACTAGTGCCGCCACACTCAAGTCGCTAAATCTAAATTTATAAAGCACTTTCTACTGCGACAGGCTCGGTAAGATGGTAGTGCTTACGCAGCTACCACTCGGCGATAGTTCCATCCTCATGACGCCAAAGAGGGTTCTTCCAATCACAACCCTCTTTAGCCATTTCCTTGACGTAATCTTCGTTTACTTCGACGCCAAGACCAGGCTTGGCTAGTGGCTTGATGTATCCGCCGTCGATTGCGAAGTCATCTTTGTTCAACACATAATCAAGCAACTCTGCGCCTTGATTATAGTGGATGCCCATCGATTGCTCTTGCAACACCGCATTGTACGAAACGAAATCGACTGCAAGACAAGCGGCTAATGCAATTGGCCCAAGCGGGCAATGTGGAGCCAAGGCCACATCATACGCCTCGGCCATTGAGGCAATTTTCAGACATTCAGTAATGCCTCCAGCGTGCGATAGATCGGGCTGTATGATGCCGATGCCGCCACGCTCAAATACACGCTTGAACTCAAAGCGACTGAACATTCGCTCCCCAGCAGCTAAAACTATGCTAGAACCGCAAGCCAGCTCAGAATATTGCTCGGCATGCTCGGCAAGCACGGGTTCTTCCACAAATAATGGTCGATATGGCTCGAGCTCTTTAAGTAGCACTTTAGCCATAGGCACGGATACACGACCATGAAAATCCAAACCAAAGTCCACTGAACTTCCTAAGTTCTCGCGAATGGTAGCAACTCGTTCAATCACTTTATCCACCGCTCGATGACCGTCAACCATCTTCAAGCGACCACAGCCGTTTAACTTGAAAGTATCCCAACCCTGCGCCATCAAACGCTTCATCTGCTCACTTTCTTCGGCCGGATCGTCGCCACCGACCCACGAATAGGTCTTCATTTTGTCACGAACTAAACCGCCTAGCAGCTCATACACAGGCTGGCCCATAGCCTTGCCCTTAATGTCCCAAAGCGCTTGGTCAATACCAGCAATGGCCGACATTAAAATTGGCCCGCCACGATAAAAGCCGCCACGATATAGAGTCTGCCAATGATCATTAATACGTCGCGGATCTTTGCCGATCAAATAAGTCGATAGCTCCTCGACAGCAGCCGCAACAGAGTGGGAGCGACCTTCGATCACCGGCTCGCCCCATCCGGTGATTCCTTCATCCGTATCAATGGCTAAAAATAACCAACGCGGCTTTACGGAGTAGAGTCGAAAGTTTGTTATTTTCATTGCAAAAGGGTCTCCATCAGTCGAGCACGACCGCTTGAATAGTCATCTAAGATGTCTTATGAGATAAGTTAAATTCGAATCAATCACACTACGCTGACTAAGGCTACAGCTACTCGCTTCAATGCGTAATCTGTCAGAACCTAAATAATCGCCAAACCCAATGTAGATTTATATGATAAATATGATGGTACAAGAGAACGCCAGCACTGTCAAAACCAATCGACCCATCAAACAACGCGAAAAAACTGCATAAACCGAGCCTCTATGACGCACTAAACGCTAGGCGCAACAGCTTATGTAGCGACCAATGTTGCAACTGAGCGAAAATACCCAATAGCAACATTTTTCATCCTATAGAGTTTGATTCTGACAATTCCGCCCTTAGTAATAAGGTATCAACAACTTGGGAGAACTAACAATGTCCGATCAATATGAAGGAAAACAAGGCTGGACTAGAGTGCTGTTCATTGCTGCATTTTGGCTGGTTTTTTACCTAACTCAGCTAGTCATCGCCGCTGTGGTTATTGCGCAATGCTTATTTACACTTATTAGCGGCGCGCCCAATAGCTATTTGCTTAAATTTGGTGAAAGCTTGAGTAAATACGTGCAAGAGATACTGCGTTACGTGACGTTCAACACCGATCAGCGCCCATTTCCGTTTAGCGATTTCCCGACATCCGATATCGTGATTACTGTGGACACCACTGAGGCGTAGCCAAAACAGTAGCGTGCTTCTTGTGGTGAAGTCAGCTGGCCCGAGGGTCACAACTGAGCGACCAACCACAGAAGCACGAATCCAGTCTTAACTGTTCAAGCCACGTGCCCTAGCGTATATCATCACCGATGAAATAGCGCGGACCATCACCTAACGCGGCGGCACGATCGTTTGCGTTATAGAGCTGACACTTTTGTAATGACAAGCATCCACAACCGATGCATCTTGTTAATGATCCCTTCAGTTTATTTAACTGAGCTATGCGCTGATCAATTTCCGCACTGAATTGCCGACTAAGTCGATTCCAGTCAGACTTGGTTGGAGTTCGGTTATCGGGCAAAGATTCTAATGCCGAAGCAACCTGCTTAAGGCTGTAGCCCAAGCCCTGCATAATCAAAATAAATGACACTCGGCGAATCACCGAACGATTAAAGAGTCGGTGTCCACTAGCGCTGCGCACGGTCGGTATCAAGGTTTGATCTGCATAAAACCGTATCGCCGATACATTTGCGCCAGTCCGCTTGGCAACCTCTCCAATACTTAACAACGGGTCTTGTTTCATAGCTGACACCATAATTAAATTTACGCTTGACCTCAAGTTAACTTGAGATATTAGACTTCGAGTCATCAACAACTAATTTAACTATGAGGCTCTCATGCAACAGACCTACCTTGAACATACCAATCTTACCGTTTCAAACCCAGACCAATTTGCCGAGCTGCTGTGTCGTGTGCTGGGTTGGCGGATTCGCTGGTCGGGACCAGCATTGAACGACGGCTATACCGTGCACGTCGGCGGCGACCAATCTTATCTAGCACTCTACGCGCCGGTCGACCCGACCGACAATCCAAACAGTCAGCGAAACACTGGCAACCTGAACCACCTGGGCATTGTGGTGAATGACCTAGATGCAATCGAAGTCAAGATCAGGGCGGCGGGGCTAATTCCTTTTAACTATCGGGACTACGAACCTGGGCGCCGCTTCTACGTGAAAACCACTGATGATATCGAGTTGGAACTCATCAGCTACAATAAATAACGGGTGTAAGGGAACGGTCTTCGCTTTGCGCTGACCGTTCCCGATTAACCTTTACTATGTGGTCAAAAACCAGCGGCATGACCGTCTTTACGGGTTTCTGTCGCGCCCCAATAAACGCCATTGTCTGCGCGGTGAATGGCTTGATACCCACCGTAAGGCCCATTAGCAAATTGAATTACATGCCCCTTGCGCATCAACGTTCGGATCGTTTCATATGGAAAACCCGTTTCTAGGTTCAATATGCCGCCGTCGGTCATTTTCTCGCCAGTCGGTTCAGAAGAGCCTGTATGCTGTATCCGCGGCGCATCGCCCGCCGCTTGAATATCCATGCCAAAATCGACCATATTAATGATCACCTGCGCATGCCCCTGTGGCTGCATTCCGCCGCCCATCAACCCAAAGCTCATCCAGGGTTTGCCATCTTTAGTGACAAAAGCGGGAATGATTGTATGAAAAGGTCTTTTACCGCCTTCGAATCGATTGAAGTGCTTATCGTCCAGCGAGAACATTTCGCCACGATCCTGCAAAATAAACCCCAGTCCTGGCGGCGTCATACCGGAACCCATTCCACGATAATTACTCTGAATTAACGACACCATATTGCCTTCAGAGTCGGCCGTAGTTAAATAAATGGTATCGCCGTCTTCGAGAATATTGCCAGCACTCAGTTCCTTACTCGCTTGATTGGGATCGATCAGGCTTGCGCGTTGTTTAGCGTAAGATTTAGAGATCAACTGCTTAACTGGAATCTGGTTGAACTCTGGGTCAGCGTAATATTTAGCTCGATCTTCGAAAGCTAATTTTTTCGCCTCGGTAAATAGATGGACGTATTCTGCCGAGTCTGGACGCATCTTTGACACATCATGCAGCTCCATAATATTGAGAATTTGCAGTGCGGCTATGCCCTGGCCATTCGGTGGCAGTTCCCAAACATCATAACCACGATAATTGGTGCTTACTGGATCTAACCAATTACCTTGGTGATCGGCCAAATCTTCAGCCGATAGAAAACCACCATTGGCCTGCATATAGTTGGCGATCGTATTGGCCACCTCGCCTTGATAAAAACCGTCTCGACCTTTATCCGCAATAATTTTCAAGGTCTTCGCCAAATTTGGGTTACGCCATATTTGCCCTTGTGACGGAGCTTGGCCGTCCAAGGTAAATTGCGCGGTGAAACCCGGCCACTTTGCCAGCTTCGGAACGGATCGCTGCCAGTAATACGCAATTAATTGCGACACAGGAAAGCCCTCTTGGGCATAAGCAATAGTCGGGGCTAATAACTCACTCATCGGTAGCGAACCAAAGCGCGAATGCAACATAAACCAGCCATCGACAGCACCCGGCACGGTCACCGGCAGCGGCCCATGCGAAGGTATGCTCTGGTAGCCATTATCAACGAACCACTGCCTAGTCAACGATTTAGGCGAGCGCCCCGAACCATTCAGCCCAACTAACTGCTTGGTCTTTGCATCCCACACAATAGCGAAGATGTCGCCACCGATGCCATTGCCTGTCGGTTCAACAAGCCCCAATAGCGCATTCGCAGCAATCGCCGCGTCAATGGCGTTACCGCCACGACGCATTACATCAAGTGCAAGCTGGGTCGCTAATGGTTGCGAGGTAGCCGCCATTGCTTTACTTGCCAATACCGGAGAACGTAGTGCGAATGTCTCTCCAGTGACTCGATCAGCGGCTGAACTCGTAGCAATCGTTAATAGTACGCAAATTGCGGATAAAAAGACTTTTCTCATGATTAGAATTTCCGAGCAAATTTAAGTTTGAGAACCTTATCACAATGCCACGAAACATGGCGGCACAGGTTCCTGAAGCTAAACAACACTATTCAACTGCGCGTTCAACCGCTCGCACAAAAGCAGGACGATTCATACACCGCTGTAAATAGGCTTGTAGGGTCGGATACGGCTTAAGCTGACCAAGACGCTGGGCCATCGACACCACGTAGCAAATGCCAAAATCAGCGCCACTGAATTGATCGCCTAAAATGTAATCATTATCACCTAACTGTTGCGCTATGTGGTCAAAATGCAGCTTGATCTCAATGTCACTAAATGGCGAGATAACCGGATGTTCAACACCACTTCGTAGCGTCAACATCTTGAGCAACAGCGGCGCAAATACTGAACCCTCTGGATAGGCCAACCACTGCTGATATTGAGCCCATCGCGTGAGATCACTGCGATCAGGATGCAAGGCGTGCTGTTGGTCAAACTTCTCCAACATATACGCCGTAATCACGTTCGACTCAGTGAGTGTCAAATCTTCATCTTCAATGACAGGGCTCTTACCTAACGGATGTATCTCACGCAGCGCAGCCGGGGCTCGCATGGTTGCAGGGTCACGGTGATAAACTTCTAACTGGTACTCAGCGCCAACTTCCTCTAATAACCAAGCCGTAAACAATGAACGCCCAATGCGTAGATGATGAAGAGTAATCATAAAATTTTCCAAACAAATTTGAGTGTATTGCAGTGTAGTTTATATCGAATGAGTGCCGTATCAAGTTAGTTGAATATTCGCCATTATTGGAACAACGCGACTTCGGCATTCTGGTATTGCGGTTGCTGCACTCTTGCCCGCATCTGCTTAAGCGTTTTATACGGCGCATCGACAATTAAGAAATTGATCAACCACGCTGGGACCGCACCATTTGGATCGACATGAGCAAAGCTTTCAATCGCCACTTGGCCGTTAGCCAACGGCTTAAAATGCCACTCCGATACCGCATAGACAATACGCACACGTCCTCGACGAACCGGGTACTTGGACGCATCAATGGCTTCACTGCGCATCTTCACTACGCCAGTCGCTTCATCGTGCGACCAAACCACATGCGAATACACGTCTCGATCTCGAACCGGAAATGGCACATCATTATGGGTATACACAATACTTTCGGTCGACGAAAGCTGCTCAACAAGCTCGGCTTTTTGACACATCACTACCCATTTTTTACAATTTGGCAAATCCGTAATCAGGGCAACTAGGCTCTCGACAGATGCATCAACTTGCATTTCCGCACGAACCGCACGGAACTTTGAGTCAGGCACTTTACTTAAATAAATTCGAATGTCGTGGCGGTCGCGTTTCAACTGCCAGTCATAATTGACGTAGTCCGTTTGCGCGGCAACATAAGGGGAGAACAGCCAGCACAGATGCACGCATGACAGGAGCAACAGAAGACGTAAACAATTCGCTGACATCAATACCAGTATCTTCATGTTGTAAAGTGAATGGCCATCATACGCAACTTACGTTGAATAGGAAATACAGCGTAAATCTGGATTGTGATAGGGTATCGTTTTAGCCAATCCGAGGAGAGAGAAACATGCAAACCAAATTTCATAAAATGTCCGACAGCACGGCCGAAGATTGGCAGCTCATTATGGGCGAACAACTAAAATTTTTCACAGCACTGCCTGACCGATTGCTAACGCACCTTGAACTACTTAGCGGAGACTACGGTGGCTTCCCAGTTGATCGTCTACAACATAGTTTGCAAACCGCCGAGTTAGCGGCCGAAGCTGGAGAAGATGAACAATATGTAGTCTGCGCACTGTTACATGACATCGGTGACACTCTCGGCAGCGCCAATCACGCGGATGTAGCGGCTGCAATTCTGGAGCCATTTGTATCAGACGCAAACCATTGGATGATTAAGCATCACGCTGTTGTTCAGGGCTATAATTTCTTTCATTACATTGGCATGGATCGTAATTTACGTGACTCACTACGTGACCATCCTTATTACCCGCAAACTGAACGATTCGTAAATGAGTATGACGACTTGGCGTTTGATGCACGCAAACCAACACTATCGTTGACCGAATTCGAACCAATGGTACGTCGAGTATTCGCAAAACCACTTAAGAGTCTTTACAAATCGGCTCTTTAAATCATTATATCAACAACCCTAATCTATAAAATTTAAGCACACGGTTACATGTACAAAGGCGAGCGTTTTAACAGTATCAGCCATTTAGTCGGCGCGGCTTTGGCATTAGTCGGAGCATCAGTATTAATTACACTGGCGGCCGTCGACGGTAATGCACTCAAGATTGTTAGCTACAGCATTTACAGTGCCACGCTTTTTATCTTGTATCTAACCTCAACCCTGTATCACAGCTTTCAAGGGCGGGTAAAAGACATTTTTCAAAAGTTTGACCACCACGCGATTTATCTACTGATCGCCGGAACCTATACACCGTTCGCCTTGATCGCGGTACAAGGCGCGGTCGGTTGGTGGTTATTTGGTGTTGTCTGGGGCTTAGCGGCCATCGGCATGATTATCGAAAATTTACCCATCCCTGGGCCAAGAATTCTGCCGATCATAATCTATATAGCAATGGGCTGGGCTTGCGTATTCACCATGGAGTCGATGATCGCCGGCATGTCGGAGTTGGGATTTTACTTTCTACTTACCGGCGGAATTATTTATACCGCCGGCGTCATTTTCTACGTACTAGATCACTGGTACCCATGGTGCCATGGCATTTGGCACCTGTTTGTGATCGGCGGCAGCGTTTGCCACTACTTCGCGATTTTCCTGTTGTGACTTGGCAAACTGCGAAGTTGAATCTAATGGAAATTACCGCCACCGAACCAAGCTTAGCTTGCCATTCGCACTAACTTCCCTGGTCGCGCGGGCAAAATCTCATCGTTGGCAATCACTTGTTCGCCACTCACAAAGACCGCCTTGTATCCGCTGACCGGTTGTAATAGCCGTTGTCCTCCAGCGGGTAAGTCTTGGACCATTTTCGGCACACCAAGCGACAGATGATCAAAGTCGATTACATTGATGTCAGCCTTCATACCTTCAGTCAACCTACCGCGATCGGTCATTCCAAGGTAATCAGCACCATCGGCGGTCAACATTTGGATAGCCCGCGACAACTCAATGCAAGAACGATTCTTTCTAGCTCGGTCGCGTGCCCAATACGTCAGTAAGTAAGTTGGGAAGCTGGCGTCACAAATAGTTCCAACATGCGCGCCACCGTCGGATAAGCCAGGCAACGCAGCAGGATGCGTTAACATGGTATACACATTGTCGTAATTCATCTCTGTGTAATTAAACACCGGAAAATACAGCAGTGTTTGGCCGTCATCCTCAAGCATTAAATCGTAAGCTTTCTCCCAAACCGATACGCCATCACGTCGAGCCATACCAGCTATGGACGTATCACTGTCTTGCTCATAGTCAACAATCCCTTGATGATCCAATTTAAATATTTTTTCTGCCAACTGTGGAAACTGCGCAATCATCATGTCCACCAATGGCGGAACCGACGACCCCTTGCCCGCAAGAGCCACCGGCGCTTCGGATAACAGCTGCGCCTTGAACTCTGGGTCACGCATTATCGCCACACGCTCAGCCAATGACTTATCACGAATACCGATATAACTCGGGTGCCCCATCAACGGATGAAAGGTACAGTTCAAACCATTGAATACGCCAATCGCACGCGGCGCCACTTGCAGTTTGATATCCAAGCCTTCGGCATTAAGTTGCTCCGCACCGGCAATAATTTTACGCCAATCATCTGGAGCGAAATCTCTCTGCATCAGCGACATTGAACCCGGTCGACCGCCTGCGCGAAAGTAAGCCGCCATCAGCTCAAATTCTTTTTCAAAATTATCCTGCGGTCGAACCATGTCAAAATCATTCACTGCTTGTAGCACGCCATGTTGCATACCATTGAATGCCTTAGCAATACCCACTAGCTCGTCTTGTCCGGCCTCGCTCGCGGGAGTCCAATCACCATCTGCGGTCTTGTGAGAGTCACTGCGGCCGGTGGAAAAACCTACCGCGCCAGCTTCGAGTGCCGAACGAACCGCCGATTGCATTGCTGCGATATCGTCTGGGTTAGCCATCTCATCAAACATCGCACGTTCGCCCATAACGTAAACTCGCAATGGGTCATGCGGAACCATTACCGCGAAATCAATGGTATGCGGTAACTTCTCGATCGCATCCATGTACTCTGGAAAGCTCTCCCAGTCCCACTGAATGCCCTCGTGTAATGCGGTGCCAGGAATATCCTCCACACCTTCCATGAGTTTAATAAGCTGTTCACGGTCTTGTTTTCTGCATGGTGCAAACCCGACCCCACAATTCCCGAGTACCACCGTAGTAACGCCGTGGTTCACCGATGGTTGCAGCTCTTCATCCCAAGAGACCTGGCCATCATAATGGGTATGCACATCAACAAACCCTGGCGTAACAATCGAACCACTCGCATCTAATGTGTGTTTAGCTGGCGCTGTGCAAGCACCAATCTCAGTGATAATGCCACCGTTAACGCCCAGATTGGTTGTCACTGGCTCACCACCTTGCCCATCGTACACCAGCCCATTCATGATTTTGAGATCAAACATGTTCTAACTCCTCCGATAAAAACAAAAAAAGGCATTACTCAATTGGTAACGCACTCTGGCTACGGTGTTCCGCAGCTCGTTATAGTGCTTCTAGGATACACGATCGGCGGTGCGAAAAAAAAGCACCAAAGCCAATCCAGCGATTAAGTGCCAAGTCCCCCATAAACCCGCCACCGCGGCGGCGCCACCAAGTCCACCAAGTTGGGTTAGCAAAATCACAATCCCTAGACCACTGTTTTGTATGCCGACCTCAAACGTAATCGCGCGTCTGGCCGCCGTGTCGGCTTGTGCTAAGCGAGCAACAATATTGCCGAGTAGAAATGCAGCAGCATTGTGCACTGCCACGATACCAATTAACGCGCCGCCAATTGCCCAAAATTCATCAAGGTATTGCACTGACCCTAAGATTATTATCCCCAGCAAACCGGTTCCACCTAGAGTCACTAGTGGACCACGTAAGCGATTCGCCAATTTAGGCCACACGCCGGCGATGATCATGCCAACAATTAAAGGCAATGCCAGCAGCGCAGCGGTCTGAATCAAAAAAGCGACTGCATCGAAACTCAAACTATCGAGCAGCGACGCGGTTGGAGGATATAGACCACTCCAAAACACAATCATAATCGGAGTGATAAACGCCGCGCTAAGACTCGAGGCAGCGGTGAGTGAAACCGACAAAGCAATATCACCGCGAGACAGAAGCACCAATAAATTCGAAACATTGCCACCGGGGCAGCAGGCAATCAGAATCATACCCAGCGCCACTGAAGGCATCGGCTGAAACCAAAAACACAACCCCAGTGTGAGTAAAGGCAAACCGAGTAACTGCCCGACCAATCCAGCGAGAAAGACTTTAGGCGCGGTGCGAAAAAAACCGAAATGCGCTGGCCTCAACCCAAGCGCAACGCCCAGCATCATCAGTATCAGCGATATCGCGAGCCCGATCTCAGACGCGCGCCCAAGTTCAAGCGTAAAGCTATCGATTGCCGAATTCAAAAGTCGATCGCTACGCGGTTACAGTCGGGTTACTCTTCAATAATTGTATACACTTCTAACGATGCAATATCCGATTTTGGAACCGAGAAGGTCATCACTCCGGTGTATCGATAGATCTCAACATTCAATGAATCGCCAGTCACGCTTAATAAGCGGCCTTTAACTGATGAACGATCGTCGGTTCGCTTAATACGAATCGTTTGCTCGAGATAGTTTCGTGCTTGGCTGACCTTAATTTTGCTGTACTTTCCTTGCTTAACCTTTTTTTGTACCTTTTTGGGTTTAACTTGTTCTATCACATTAATCGGCACCGCTACGCCATCAGCACTCATTTTCAGGTTCAACCATCGAACCACATCCTTAGCTTTAAAAAACTGTGCATTACCAATATCTAACAGCTGCTTGCTTGGCGTTGATTGCAACTCAATTTGTGATCCACCACGCATAAATTTTATCAATGCAGCGCGAAAATCCGGCCCAAGGTCTGCGCCGAAAGAGTTTATCGAGTACTTTGATGAACCCACAACTTTAACCAAGAACTCTTCAGGAGTGATCTCAAACTTAGCCGCACAAAATTCGGCCACGGCGTTCGCCACGTCAGCACTCAACTCCATGCTAACCGACATTTCCTTAATGGGCATTTCACCAGTCATCGCAACTGAGCCGATTTCAGCACCGTTGATTAACCATTGGAAATCTGTGGTTGAAATATCATCGTTGTAGTAAAGCCCCACCGTGGCGTTATATGGATCTCGAAAATCAAACGAAAATCGACCATCTGCGCGTATCCGCTCTAATCCAAGCTTGGAGTAAACAAAACTTGAATTGAAGTTACGACATTGATCTTTCTCCGGCGCTAATTCAATTAAATCAGAATCCATTTCTAATCGATCAATACTCAGACTAAACGAATCTGGGAATTTACCGCCGTCAAACGCCGAGTCCCCTTTTAGTGCCAAAAAGCGATCAGACGACTCCATCTTAATCTCCGACACCGTAACGCTATCACCTGAGGTGCGGATTTTAACGTCTAGCTTATGCAGTGATAGCGAACCATCCAAACCTAACTCGACCCGATCGTATTGCACGTCCGCATACGAGGAAATCATCGAGATGCCGTCGTCGAGTGCCTTTTCGTAGCTGTACTCAACATAGAACTTGCCAGCAAAAAGTATGATGGCAATAAAAACAAGAATAATTAACAGATTTTTCATTAGCTATTGGACGCACGTCTCGACAGAAATTCAACTCGATTATGACGTGCTCAGCCCAGAAAATCCATGACAGATCGCCTTCTACATTGATAGCCAAATAATATTAAGCGCTTAATGCGACAACATCACATCGCTATTTCTCGACTTATCCAAACAATATTTTCCAACCGCCAAACGAATAGCAATGGTACCAATAACCGTCGGAGCTAGCCACGGAGCCAAGGCCCAATAGCTATTAACCAAGCTTGTGATAAGACTGCTCGCACCGAATGCTAAAAAGGCTGTGTGTGCGGCAATACCACTCGTACCCATGCCCACGATATGTTGTTTTCGCCAATCGATTTGACGCGAATCAGGTGCCCGCCATAAGCCGACAAACTCAATGATATTGCTGAGACCTAGACCACCAAATACCAATAGAAAAACCGCTATACCTTGTGCCCCCAAAACTATGCCGTAGTAAATAAGTGTGGCGCCAGCAATGACCAGCAACGCATTGAGCACCATCAAGTTAGACCGATAGCGCGCATTAACACCGTGCTTACTGCTAAGAATCGCCGTTCCCATCCACAATGGTTTGGCTGTCAACAACGATAAAAAGCCTAAGAATGCGGCCAGCACATAGTCGCCGATAATCACATTTTTCACACTGAGGCTGATGGCGGTTACAACCACTACCCACATTGCTTTAACGTACCATCGCCCCGCTAATCGATGGTTGCGACCACCTTTTCGCGTCAGCGCGGGTATCCAAAACAGAATTAGGCTAGCCACGCCGGCCAGCACATGAATAACAAGAAGAATCGTACTAATAAATTGCATCGTAAAAACACACTCAAAAATTGAACATGCCATCACAATATTCTGCTAATTCCTCTGGCTATAACAAAACGGGATCAGCAACAAAGCTTTGTGACCAATTGCACTGCCGTGGGATTAGCTGCACTCAACTGGGACAAATAACACGCGACTTTTTAAGCCATCGCAGCTTTAAACGCCGAGATAAACGTTCGCGAGACCGGCACATAGAGATCATCAATATTATGTAAACGAAGCTTTAAACCTTGAGCATTACCGCTTATCTCGGCGACCGCCGCGGTATTAACAAAATAGGAACGATGGCAACGTACGACACGGCTCTCCGCCAGCATTTTTTCAGCCCCCGCCATGGTGGCACGGATAACCTGACTCGCCAACTTGCCGTCACACCAGTAATGAACCACGATATAGTTCTGCATGGCTTCGATATAAGCCAGATCATCATGCGGCAATCGCAACTGCTGATCATGTGAAATATCAAAGACAAATAGTTCAGAAGATGGCGAACGCGGTGTAGACGACCCAATATCGACCGCCGTTTGCTGATTCAATGTCGCCGCACGTAATTGTATCAATAAGCCTGAAAACGCGACCGGCACGACACCGATCAACAAGGTGTTACGCAGCATCCCGAAAAAGACTCTTAGCGAACCGAAGTAAGATGGGTACAACACCATTAGATACAGCGTATTGGCGAACGCGATTAAACCAATCATAACTAAGCACTGCACGACCCACTTCCAAAGTGTCCAACTTGGAACATCGGTTTTTATTCGCAACACATAGCGAGTAACAAGATTGAAGCCAAATCCAAACAACACCGTTATCAGTCCAAAACCAAAACAGACCCAAAACAGACCATGCGGAACACGGTGCAAGCCAAACGGTTTAAAAAAATATAGAAACGCCGTGATAAAGGCTCCCACATACAGGATACTCAGCAAGTCGTGAGACACACTGTCGCGGGTAGGAAAAGGCTCGTTAAGACGTTTTAGTAACGAGCTAGTCATGATATTACTAGGCATGTTATTAATAGTACCGGAAACCAACCTCAGATAAGAGCGCTACGCGACACGGTCACCTATGATCCAGCATATTTCAATCATTCTTACCGGTTTCAGCGTAGTCGCAATGTTAGTGTTGCTAGCCGCATATGGCTTATTTTTACCAGAGATGCGCAAAAGCCCGTTGAGCAAGCTGGCTTGCGCAATCCTGCTACTTAGCTTGATCTTTTTGCAAATCGGCCACTACCTGTATTTTACTCAGCAAACACCATTGCTCGACATACCGTTATACGGTGCGTTGCTAGTCACGATTCCTGCCGCCTTTTTCTTCTTCACACGAGTTGTGTTGTTCCCCCACGTGAGCTATCGCGCACACGACTTAGTCCACCTACTACCCATTCTATTTAGCCCATTACTGCCGCAAGCCTATTTGCCAGTTTATGCGTTCATAGTGGGTACCGGCTACACCTTATGGTTTGTCATACAGGTCATTCGACTTCGTGGCCAACATACACGATTTCATTTCGAACTCTTTTTCTTTGGGATATTCGCGATCATGGCATTAATGGCCCTAGGGCTTGGCCTAGCACTGCCGTTCATTCCGCATCACTACTACTATGTTCTGTATGCCAACTCAGTATCTGGGGCAGTGTTACTAATCGTTGCTGCACTTATTTTCTTCCCACATTTACTCGGCGACCTGCACGACATCACCGAGCTTGCTTACGCAAAGTCAAAACTCCAGGGTATTGATACCGACGTCAAGGTACAGCAACTAGAACGACTCATGCGCCATGAAAAGCAATATGAGAATGAGAACTTGAGCTTACCGATAATGGCTGAGATGATGAGCTTAACTCCGCATCAACTCTCCGAATTAATCAATACTCATTATGGACACGGCTTCTCTCGTTTTGTACGCGAGTACCGCGTAAGAGCTGCGCAAAAGCTGTTGCTCGACGAATTACAAACTTCGGTACTAACCATTAGTTTAATGACTGGATTCAAAACTCAATCGAATTTTTATACCGCTTTCAAAGAAATAGTTGGCACCTCGCCAGGCCAGTACCGCAAGCGCTTAACAGCTAAACCTAACGATGAGCCAAGCACTTAATCGCTACAAAAAGAGCATATTTGGCCGACTATAAGCATATAACACCAACTATCACCAATCACTCTAGCTCACAGCTCAACTGTGATAACTTACTATTAACACCTAACCTCCCACAGGGACATCCTGCATGAACAAGACGTTTTTTTACTGTGCGATCTGGCTACTAGTGCTGGTTTGTTCAAGTTCAACGCTAACCACACTGCATGCCGCTGAGCTAGCGTTTGAACGATGCCAAATAAAACTTGCTGCGGTCGAACGCGACGCTGAGTGTGCAAGCTTACTGAGACCAGAGAACCCCGATCAGCCGAACGGCAGACAAATAGAGCTGTTTGTCGCCAAGTTTCCGTCCACGGCGGCCAAACCGGCCGATGATGCTATGACCTTTATACAAGGTGGCCCTGGCGGCTCATCGATTGACATGGCGATCAACTACTACCCAATCATCGAGACCATACTGAGTAAACGCGATGTGATCATTATCGATCAGCGCGGCACCGGACGATCGAACGAACTGTCCTGCCCTGAGTCAGAAATCGAAGACACATTTTTAGCATTTGACCCCGTGCGAGCCGAAGCGGAACTAAACAAATGCAAAGCCGCACTGTCAGCTTCTGATCTGCGTTATTACACCACTTCCATCGCGGTTCAAGACCTAGAAGCAATGCGAATCGCGGCTGGCTACTCACAACTCACAGTGTATGGCGTGTCCTACGGCACACGAGTTGCTCAGCACTATTTACGGCGGTACCCAGAAACAACCCGCGCGGTTATTTTAGATGGAGTCGCGCATATTGGACTTAACCTAGCTGGTGGCGAAATAGCTCGACAATCGCAGGCTGCATTGTCCGGTGTGTCGGCGCGATGCAAACTCGATACCGCTTGTGAAGCGCGATTTGGTGACGTGTTAGATAAATTTACACAGCTCGCCGAACGGCTTAAAGCACAACCGGTGAGTGTCACGATTCCCGACCCAACCACCGCTAAGCCAGTCACCAAAACCCTGACCGAGCAACATCTATTCGGTGTCATTCGCATGCTGCCTTACGCGACTGAGGGCCTAGCGCTACTGCCGCTATTGGTCGATCACGCTTATCAAGGAGATTACACTGCGCTGGCGGCTCAATATTTGTTAATTGAACGCTCCATGACTGACGGCTTTGCAATGGGGATGCAGTACTCGGTGATGTGTGCTGAAGATTATCCTTTTGTAAACGAGTCAGATCACGCCGGCGTCGAAGACACTTATATGAGCGATGCAATACGCAAATCAGTCGAAGTGGCCTGTAAAGTTTGGCCACAGGGTACTATGGACGAGGATTTTAGAGACCCATTTGAATCATCCGTGCCAGTACTCATTCTGTCTGGCGAGACTGATCCGATCACGCCACCAGAGAATGGCGAACGCGCCCACACCATGCTCGCCAACTCCCGCCATCTAGTAGTTCCGGCCCATGGCCACGGCGTAATCAGCCGCGGCTGTGTTCCAGCCCTAGCAAGGGATTTTGTCGTTGCAGCAAATTTTGAAGATTTCAACCCCACATGCATTGAGCGCGAACGTGCTATGCCATTTTTCGTCGACAGCACAGGACCTAAGCCATGATCCAAGTTAATAATTTGAAGAAGAGTTTCGGCAAGGTGAAGGCCGTCGATGGCGTGTCGTTTAATGCAGATGATGGCAAAATCACCGGTTTACTAGGTCCCAATGGCGCTGGTAAATCAACCACTTTGCGCATGCTGTATACCGCGTTTCGACCAGACTCAGGGTCAGCCACGATTGATCAATTCGACATTGTCAAACACAGCGTGTCAGTGCGCGCCTCAATTGGCGTACTCACGCACGGAGCTGGTGTTTACGAACGATTAACGGCGCGTGAAAACATTGCATACTTTGGAGAGCTGCACGGCTTACGTGGCAAAGCGCTGCAAGCACGTGTTGATGAACTTGCTGACTTGCTCGACATGCAAGAGTTTATCGAGCGACGCGCTAAAGGCTTTTCGCAGGGACAAAAAACCAAGGTCGCATTAGCACGAGCCCTAGTTCACAACCCTCGCAATGTCCTACTCGACGAACCCACTAATGGTTTGGATGTGATGGCCACACGTGGCTTAAGACAAGTAATTCAACGGCTAAAGCAAGAAGGTCACTGTGTGCTATTTTCCAGTCATGTGATGCAGGAAGTCGCCGCACTCTGTGACGAAATAGTGATCATCTCGGGCGGTAAAGTGTCGGCCAGCGGATCACCAGATCAGATAAGAACAGCCACCGGCGAATCGAACTTAGAGGATGCCTTCGTGAAGGCGATTGGATCAGAAGAGGGGTTGGTATAAATGCAAACACATAACATTAATAATCTACGTGGCTTCTGGACGATACTGCGCAAAGAAGTCATCGACAACTTGCGTGATCGTCGCACACTTACCACCATGGCCGTGTCTATTGTAGTCGGCCCATTATTACTATTTGGCTTTCTGTGGTTTGCTGAAAAAACCGTCAAAGAAGAAACCGACTTAGTCAATGCTGAGCCAACTCAGCTACCGGTTGTCGGCGCTGATAATGCGCCAAACTTAATGACTTGGCTAGCGCAGAATAACATTGAAATCGTAGCGCCTCCCAGTGAACCAGAACAAGCCGTAAAACGTGGCGAGCTTCGCGTGGTGTTAGTGGTGCCGGAAAACTACGCGGCGGCGTTTACCGCTGGTGAAAGTGCCCCAGTACGATTAATCCATGACAGCTCAATCTCCGGTCTCGACAAAATTGGTTACCGAACCGTACAAAAAGCGCTACTAACCTACAGTTCCCAGATTGGATCTATGCGGCTAGTCGCCCGTGGCGTAAATCCAAGTATCGTAAAAGCAGTACAGATTAATGTCTCAGACGTAGCATCACCGCAAGCCCGTAATGCACAGGTACTGAGTATGATGCCTTACCTGATTATTTTATTTATCATGGTTGGTGGAATGTATTTGGCAATCGATACCACGGCAGGCGAACGTGAAAAAGGCTCGTTGGAGCCGCTGTTAACACAACCAATTTCTAGGAGCACCATCCTGCTCGCTAAGCTTGGTGCCACCGTGGTATTTTCAGCGCTGACACTGCTATTAGTATTAATCGGCATCGGCTTGTCTATGGACTACGTGCCGATAGACATGATTTCATTATCAATTGATAGCGCGATTATTGTTAAAACCTTTATTGCCTGCTTACCTTTTGTATTACTCGGGAGCGCGCTAATGGTGTTACTCGCGTCATTCACCAAGAGTTACAAAGAAGCACAATCGTACCTCGGCATGATGATGATCATTCCCAGCTTGCCACTGATGTTGTTGATGATGATGTCGCCACAGCCCTCTTTGAGCAACATGTGGATCCCCAGCTTTAGCCAAGGTTTGATCATTATTCAAACCTTCAAAGGTGAAGATATTGCGTGGAACCTAGTAGCACTCTCGATGGGCGCTAGCACCTTATTAGCGCTGTTACTCGCCTTGCTTGCAGTTAAGCTTTATCAACGAGAACGCATTCTTGGCTAACTAGTCCGGTTTCTGCGCCAAACAGAAAAAGTAGGCCGCGAGCGAACAACTAAAGATTCGCTCACGGCCTAAGTCTTTCGCAAGCCAGCGCTTGAAACTACTTGGTTATTGGTGGAGCGGGCCGGGTTGGAATCGCGACATTACACACACTGATTCGACCGGTCGGCTCTAAAAACCACTCCTCACTGCGAGTGGTGCGGTCAGCTACATGGTCGGCAAATGCTTGACTATCGGTTCTCATTACTTGCAGATTCAAGGCTCCGGCCGGAAGTGAACTGGCCACTTTAACCGACTCAATTGGGGCTATTTCCTCGGCTGATTCATAAAATCCCAGTGGGCCAGTACCGCGCGGCAAGGTGCTTAGATGTTCCATACCTTGTAAAACACGCCCTACTAAGGTGACGTTAAGATCCAAATGTCGCGGCGAATGGCCAGTTACTACATATAGTCCTGAACCATTTCCACTGTCATCGCCCATGCCACGCGAAACCCCAACCATGCCATTGCAATGCGTCAACCAAGCGCGCTTACCATCGCTTGCGGTCGGAAACCCTGCGACAAAACCCACCTTGTCTGCATAGGCATCGCGACTTTCAATCGGTGTAAACCCCGCATCCTCGGGATCCACAAAAAATTCGACTTTTACCTTTTCTACGGCATCGCCTAACGGTTTGGCATGCTCAGTACCTTCTTTGGGATCGCCCCATTGCGCAACATAATTTTCTTGCGACCGCACCACACCGAGCCCGTCAAAATAGCCCTGTTTAGCCATTAACAAAATATTCTCAACGTGCTTAGGTGCAAACTGAGGGGCCAATTCTATGACCACCTTACCGCTCGCCAGCTGCATAACAATCACACGATCCAAATCCAGCGTTCGCCATGTGTCATCATCATTTTTGTTTGCTTCAGTGCTGACATGTGTCGGCGCAAAATAATTCGGCTCAACAAAATCAGGCTGTACTGGATAGATATAACTCCGATAGCTTGAAAGATCTGGCTGACCGGCCTGCTCCCAAGCCAATAGCCACAACTTAGACAGCGCAATGGCACCGACCGCCAAACGTTTTACCGCGAAGCCCTCATACTCGGACGCAATCAAATTGGGCGACTTACGCTCGGCTCGCACCTCTGGGTCGTCACTGCCCTTAACTAGTGAATGGGTTTTATCTAACGCCAACAAAGTGTTTAAGTCTTGGTGGCTTTCCGCTAACAAAGCCCAAACTAGTGTCTGAGGATCCGCCTCAATAAGGTCAACTTCGCCTGCCTCATACTCAGATAACCAAGCAGCATCTTGCGCATACGCGTAAACCTTAGCTGGCAAATCAAGCGGTAGAGCTGACACAACGTCCGATTCAAAGTAGCCATGCAAGCCCTTCTGAGCCGTGAGTTGACCATCATAATTAGCGGTGGTGTGGTGGGGATTAGCAAGATCACCAACGAAATGAGACATCAGGCCTGCATACAGCAACACTTGATTAACGCTGTCTTCGGTTTGTTGTCGGGTCTCAGCTTGTCCCGCCAGTTTCATCGCCGCTACCATCTCCGCATGAAGCTGTAAGATGCGCCACGGAGCCGTGCCGACTTCGAACGCCGTTAAGCCTTTGGCTATTGAGTCTGCGTCGTAGCGACTAAAGTCCACCGGCAAATCGGTGTAGGTTCGCACCTCCGGATAAACTCGCTCCAAATTAATGAAATGCGTTGTGTAATTCGCGTCGCGGTCGGATTGACTCATGTACGGTGCACGCCACACTATATCGGGCACGTTCGACAGGTGCGCTAACATATGGTCACGTGCAGCAAACGGTTTAATCAACGCCGCGTTGTCGTCTGCTAGGACTCGCAAATGCTGCACGGCAACTCTTGTTACCACGTCATGGCCGCGCTCGCCCCAGGCATGAGCCGCGGATGCCGCGAAAAAAACAGAAAACAGAAAAACCAATCGAGCGACGGCTAATAAGTGTCGTAAACGCATATAAAGTCCAATAAAGAAATAGAAATCGATCAACGAGAAGCATGTCACAGACCCTTAGCCCTGTGACACGTTCACCAGGAATGGCTAGTATCACAAGCACCGACAGGGACTTCAAGCCTACGATGACAAGATTGACTAACTCGGGCTAGTAAGCAACATTACCGATAAAAGCCGAAATGCCCAACCTAAAGCGGTGAGCACGGCCCATCAGGAAACAATGCTCGAGCGACGCCTAAATCCTGATTTAGCAGCGCGTTGCTTAATGCCACCGTGCGATCAGCCGCCACCTTAGCCGACCACTGTTGGTGCATTCGTTGATGTCCAGCCCGACCCATTGCTTGTAATTGATCTCGCGTTAAATTAGCAATCCTATCGACTACTTCGGACACGTGTTGGTCGTCATACAAAAAGCCCGTGACCTCGTCCTCAACCAACCAAGCGGCGGCACCGAGCTCTTGGTTAGCCAGTACACAACATCCATAACTCATCGCTTCATTGACCACCATACCCCAGCCCTCGCCATGATGGCTGGTCATTATAAACAGATCGGCTCGTGCCATATGTTCGCGCACTTGATCTTGAGTCTGCCAACCGACCATATCAATGCTCGATGCCAATCCTAAGCGGTCTATTTCAGCAGCCACCGCTGTCCGCAGGTCGCCATCGCCAATCAGAGTCAAATGGCAATCTAAACCTTTTTTCAGTAAATCTCTGAGCATATGAACCGCCTTGATCGGCTGTTTGACGGCGCTCAATCTGGCGCACCACAACAGTTGAATCGGCACGTCGGACTGTAACTTTTCAGGATAATCCGGCGCATCAATAAAATAGCCAAACTGCCACATGCGGTTCGCGAACACGCCTAGGCCGCGCAAATCTGCGGCCGCAAACGCACCGATCGCAAAGAAGTGGTAGTTAGCAACATCGACCGAATAATAATTTTTATACAAATGGGGAAGGCGTGATACTCGGCGCAACCAGTTCGGCGCACGTTTCCAGAGTCGTTCTTGGCACGCAATGGTTAAGCGACCCTGCCGAATGCGCTTGCGCACCTCATTGATCGGAAAACGTCCTTGCAACACGACATCGGCCGTGGCGATCCATTCTCGCGCCAATGCTTGATCTGCGTCAGACTTCCACCAACGGATGATGCAAGCATCGCGGTAATCATCTTGCCAGCCCATTTCTGCGCGAGCGTCGGATGTGGGCTTTTGAAACACAATTCGAAAATTGTCTACACCAAGGCATGCCACCATAGCGCGTGCGTAATCCATCTGATGATAAGACGCTTGATTTGTCAGAAAAACGACCTTGAAACCCATTCGTGCGCTCTGTGTAATACGAAATTTAATCCGATAATGAATGTGCTGCCCTACTTTTTCAAGCCGAATTGGGGTAGCTTCGTAGCGCTAAAAAATAACGATAATTATTTGTGTCCTAAGCATGACTGAAAATACCCAACCCGCTGGCGATCGACCCGTTATTTACACTCAAAACGGAGTGCAGAAAGCTATCTCAGAAGACGAAGCCATGTATATGTTAGATAGCATTGCCGAGCAGGACATACAGCGAGCGCTGGTACACTACCATCGACTTACTCAAGCAAACCCTTATGCGATCCGTTTGCTCAATGCGTTTTATCAGCGCCTACTCGATCTTTTTATGTTTGAGGATTTGCTCCAAGTGACCACTGAGCGACTCGCCTCGCAACCCAACTGCAAAGTAACTTTTTCGCGGCGACTTGATGCTCTGCAACATATGTTTCGTCATCAAGAACTTATCGAATCAGTCAAAGATGTCGTCGCCGTTAACCCCAACGAACCTACGCTACACAATATTCTTGGCGTTTACTACACCGAGGTCGGCAATGCCAAAAATGCCAAAGCGTGTTTTGATCAAGCCCTCAAGCTAAACCCAGACTTCGCCCCTGCACATTGGCATCGCGCCGATTACAGCACAGCTCCACAAGTCGACTTAGATGCGGTAACGCAGACTATTGCCTCTAGCAAACTAGCCACACCGCAAGCGCATTTTTGCCACTTCGCTGCTTACAAACTAGCCGAAAAAACAGGCCAGGACGCTATGGCCTTCGAGCATCTGCAGATTGCTAATGGCCTTAAACGACGTACTTTCAACTATGATCTGGATGCTGAAATTGCGATCGATAACAGCGCCAAAGAAATTTTTAATACGGCTTATATGCAGAGCCTCGACCCAGCTCCAGACGCGGCAGTAACACCTATATTCATCATGGGTATGCCACGTAGCGGCACAACCTTAGTCGAGCAAATCATCGCCAGCCACCCAGATGTTGCTGGTGGCGACGAATACACGGCGCTATCAAACGCCATCAAACGAGTACAGATGACCTCTGGTGAACGCATTCCGGTCAACCAATGGCTGTCAACGCGTAGCAAAAGCGATTGGGCCAAGATAGGAAATGCCTATGTCCACAATATGCGTTTTGTACGTGGTGACAAAACTATCGTGACCGATAAGAATCAGTTTAATCATCGCTCGATTGGGGTAATTAAGGCGAGTCTACCCAACGCCAAAGTAATTGTGGTAGATCGCGCACCAATGGACGTGGCGTTTGGTTGTTATCGTCAATTATTTGGCGGTCAAGGCGCGAAGTTTAGTTATCAATTTGACGAGATTGCTAAAATGTATGCGAGTTACAACAGCTTGATCCAGCACTGGCAAACGGTTACGCCCGAGTTCGTAATGCGCATACAATACGAAGAGTTAGTAACGCGCCCAAATGAAATCATTGCTCAAGTATTAGCATTTTGTGGGCTCACAGACGATCCAGCCTGCTACGCTCCACATCAATCGTCGCGCGTGGTTAAAACGCTGAGTGCCAAACAAGTACGGCAGCCGATTTTTTCACATGGCATAGACCGCTGGAAGCGATATGCAACACAACTCAGCCCGCTTGCCGAACAATTGGATCACGCTGGGCTGCTTTAAGCCCAGCACAAGGCCAACAAGTGAAATCTTCGTAGCAATAACTTATTGCACGGAAAAGTCTTGCGGACGATAAATTCGTTCCGCTTGGGCGCGTAGCGTGGCTTTATCAAATTCAGCTTTGCGCCACTGCTCACTCGCGAACAGTGGTGCTTGATCGTCAAAATGAGGCGAGCGGGTATCCGACGTTGCGCTACCAAATTGGTGAATTAAATTAGCGTCAAGCAGCCCGTTTGCGTTCCACTCAACCAATGCAATCCAAGTATCACCGTGGGTCGCCTTAGGCTTTTCATCCGGCGTGTAACCTATTGAATAAATCGCCCGCAAAATATCAGGGCCACCGCTGATCGGCACATCCGTGTCACCGCGTACCAAACGATTGACCGTGCCCCAAGGCACTTGGTATCCATCGAAATGCTTATTCATGTACGTAACCGCATCACTCAATGCGCTGACAAGTGCTGCATCAGAATGATCATCTGGCGACTCACCGCGGATAATCTGTCGTAGCAAAACGATAGCTAATGCGGCATGCGGGTTGTCAATATCGGTATTCAGATCCCACGCTTGCAAATGTGCCTGAGCTGCCGCCAGCACTGGCTTGTCGCTCAAGTCGAGCTGTAGAACCTTATTGATGATCGCCACATAATCAGAGTCTTGGGAGTAACGTGTATCAAACTTTTGTGCCAGTATCGCGTCACGGTCGAGCGTCTGAACACCATCATTCATTTCCATAAATCGCAGGGAACGATTGGTTTGGTTAGTCGCTAGCCCCATCGACGCCGGAAACTGGTCTGCGCTTAAATTGTCAGGCCCATCGGTCGCATTAAAAGGCGTATTATTGGCATTAAACACCAAGCCAGATTTCGGGTTGATCAATTTTGGCACCTCCGAATAAGGTCGGTAGCCTTGCCAAATTAAATCGCTTCGATCGCCAGGTAGATCTTTAGACCAATCCCAGCCATCGGCTCGAGCTGGGTACTGGGCATTGTGAATAAAACCGATATTATCGGCACGGTCGGCGTAGATATAATTAATGCTGGGTAGCGCGTTGAGTGCCATCGACTGAGTAAACTGAGCAAAATTTTGGCTCTTATTTAAGCGGTAATATTGTTCCAACTGACGTATCTCGTCCATACCCGCGTAGCGTATAGCGATTGTATTATCGCCGGCTTCGATTACCGGCCCATGCACACTGCGTAATACTCGGCGTGTTGCCGGATAATGAAAAGGCCCAAATAGTTTGACCTTAATGGTCAGCTCTTCGACTGCAAAATCTTGCCACTTGTCGTCCAGTCGATACTGTAATTCGTTGTTGGGGTTTCGCGTTAACACATAGCTATCGACTAAATCGATATGATTTACCGTGTTGGCCCATCCTAAATTTGGACTGAACCCATGCAGAATAACAGGTGTACCTGGAAACACACCGCCCAACATATTCCACCCTTCTTCTGACACCGCGTGCGCTTCATACCAGGCCACTGGGCCGGTCATTGGTTGGTGTGAATTAATCAGCAAACGCGTCGTCGCGTCGCCTGAACGTTTTGCCGCAACAGCCATAGCATTCGACCCCAACTCACCGCCTTGTGCAGGTCGAACCTGTAATGCTTGCTGCTGCGCGTTTGGCGCTAACGCCAGCTCTAAGTCGCGCTCAACATCAAAATAACTCAGTAAAGATTTATCAAGACTATAGAAAAACGGCGTTTTAAACATAAATCCAGCAACCACATCTTGCGCGGTAAAGGGAGCTAAGCCGTCCCAGGTTTTATCAGGGTGATGAGCCGCATACAAATTTAAGCCTTCTGCATAAGCGGTGGCAATGGCTTTAACATCGTCGGGCACATCTTGCTGGTAGCGACTATCGACAGTCTTCCAAATGCCCATCAGCGCCACGATATAGTCGGTCGGCGCAGCTTTCGCACCACGATACCGAGCTAGCACGCCACGAGTCGCGGCAATGGTTTCTTGCGTGGTTTGATAGTCGTCTTCGGCATGCGCATACGCCAACCCAAAACTAACGTCAGCATCGGTCTTACCAAAAATATGTGGCACGCCCCATTGATCTCGAATGATCTCCACGGGGTAGTCGGCCATGCCTTTGCTTAGCGACGCCGCAGATGGCGTCGCCGGCAATGGATCGTAAAGCCACACTAATGCCGCCAAAATCAAGACCCCAACCAGCCCCAGTAACACCTTGAGAATTCTTTTCATCGTTCCAACCACTTTTCTAATTATTTGACTGCATGATACTGAGCGCGTGACTACCGTTGTGTGAAGGAGCCTTAGCGGTTAGTTACCGACTCGCCGCTCCATCAACCCTAACGGTCTGCCATCTGGATCGTTGAAGAACCCCATCCACTCCTGCGAACCATCCTCATGTTGGTGTACCAACTGTGGAGCTTGAACAAATTCAACTCCTCGCGCTATCAAGGTATTGCTATCGCCAACAATATCCGACGATGAGAAGTAGACGATAGACTCCGGCGCTAAGGCTTCCGTCTCAGTCAGCATTAACCGCGTTTCTCCACACTCAAAAAATGCCATATTGCCAAAGGTATAAAGATGCCTCAGTCCCAGCACATCGGAATACCACGCGACTGATTGGGCAAGGTCACTTACGGTTCGAGCAATTTGCCCTACCCCACTTACACTAATTGGTTCACTCATTGCCTCTCCGTTAAAGCGCTATATGCTCGTCTCTTGGTGCAATAAAGGTTACCGCTAAGCACAACGCGGCGTCCACCGACGAAGAACGATTCAGCCATACATTAACGCGACAACTCTCCAATACCCCATCGCCCAACAGCAAGCATCATCATAATTTGTACAATTAGCCGCTAAAACCGTGAGTTTTGCCCAAAAATCATCCAATCGGGTGATTGTAGATAGCGTTTATCGGCGTAGCATTAACCACATAGAGAGTCAGCATGGACCAACGTTGACTCAGTTCAATTAACGCCGATTAAAGAATCATTTGGGTATTCGGTGCCGTCTATTGCTATCAAAAAAGGGAAAGGAGATCAGCATGTACAATGAAATATTAACGCCTACCAAACTAACGGGTCGCCAACTTCAGAAAATTTCTAACATTGCGCGGCAAACCCATTCAATGACAAGCAGAACCGTGTCTCTACGAGATCCAGAACTATTCACCAAGCTCGAGATAATTCTACGCCAAGCTCCGCTCACGGAGTTACGCACTCACCTACTTGATAACTTACACCAACTCGCTGAAGAGTTGCGCCATGTCGGCACAATTCACGAGCGATGTAATCTAGTAGTGGAGGACTATCAAGAATTTGGCCTCTGCGTGAGCTACGTAGAATCATACGCAGCCTGAGTCCTTGCTTACTAGAAAAGTATTGCCAACGCCAAAACAAGCAGGCGAAATCGTTGACTCCGGCTCGTTCATTTAAGTTTGGATGACCGAGCTATTGTTTTACGATTTGCCCGCTTGGGCATTTACTGTGATTTACACTGGCTTCGGCCCTACTGGTAACGACGTTTTGGATTTATGAGATATCCAAAACCTATCGCAAAATTTGCAGCAAAGCCTGAGCGTGCTCAGCCGCAGTGCGTCCAAGACTGGTCAAATACCCCCCATCCACCTGCGACGTTAAGCCTTTTTCGTATAAGCGCTTAGCCGCTACAACCTTACCGTCACCAGCCGTCGAGTGGACTTTGATGCCCTCTAGGTCAGTATCCAGATTGAACAAGGCCAAGACACTAAGTTCATCCAACAGTTCATTAGAAAATGGCATTCGCGCCTCCTTTATGATTGATTTGAATCGGTGGAAAAAAGATACATCAGAAAAATCACTATTGCTGCACTGTCGAATACAATTGCAAATAGAGCTTGATCCCAATAATCCCCACCGAACCCCAAGACTAAGCTAATAAAGGTCGCTTTGCTAATACAAGCGACAACTATTGAAAAACTACGCAGCGCAGGCCTGAATGCCGCATAGATCAACATACCGCCAACTAAGGCAATCAAGGCTCCCCAGTTACGCACCAATATTTGTGTAACGCCCTCATCAAGAGCGCTTGGCAATGCGCCGAACATGCTCATCAAGCCAGCCTGTGGACTGATAACAACTAACAGAGTACTGCATGTGATCAGACCAACCACCAACATTATCCACTTAATATTACCTTCAATAGCGTGCATGAAAACTCCTAATCTGAGTAATGGCATTATTCACCGAGTTCTAAGCAGCGTAACGATAAGCTTGTTAGGCGTTGACTCCGTCATTACCCAATGGGGGATTTGACCGACCAACCTCAATGCATGGTTTACGCAGATCGACGACCATGGTCTCAGCAATTTTGTCTTGAATCGCCTGTCTATTTTGATCCCAATACACTTGGAGAAAACCGAGTAGACCGGTCGCGAAGCCAGCTCCGTATCCACCGTAACGACCGAAGCTGTCCCATAAACTTAACGGCTTACCATCGATACGAATAATTTTTGTACCAACCAGTTTTTTACCCGGTGTTTGGCCATCCATCCAAGCAACGAAGACCGTAAAATAAAACGCTGCCCAGCCAAAACTTAAGCCAAGGTCTGATACTAAGCCATGCAGCCAAGCCACCACACTGGGAGGTTCAGACTCATTCTTGTTCAGCTCGTCTGTATCTTGGTCCGTAACAGAAGAGGCCTCACTTGGGTTAGGTAAGGACTCCTCGCCAACTTCAGCCGGTACTGAAGCGTCAAACTCAGCGATCTGCGGAACGACCACTTGGTCACTGTCAAACTTAAACGAGTTGCCGCTATAGAGGCTAACGCCAAGTATCATCAGGCAGCATGCACTAGTGCTTAACAAAGCGATGGCTTGGCCGACTCGGTTACGGTAAATCAGCGCTTTAAAGCCTTGAATCAATGCGAGAGAGCCCAATAATGCGACCAAAATTAGGCCGTTGAATGTCGCAATTACCGCAACCAGCAACATGTCCACCGTGATCGCGACAGCGCGTTTATGGGGGCTGGCTAGACGTTTTCCCAGTAGCTCTTTCGACACGGTAAACGCATAAGGGGTAACGTAATTTTTAGTTTTTTCTGATACCGTCATTATCCTAATGCATCAAATACTATTTTTGTTGGTTCGTTAGTCAGTAGCGTGAGCTTAGCTGATTTTTGCCACTGAACCTAAAACAAAATCTTTTCATCGCTACTTACTTCACATAACGACCATTGATTTGATATACATTATGTCTAATAAAAAATAATCAGGATTATTCTATAATGACTGCTGCACTCAAGACGATCCCAGGAGAAAAAGGTCTTCCAGTAATTGGGCACACCATGAGATTCATTCGTAACTGCAATAACTTGTTCGATGAAATGCATGAAAAATACGGCCCAATATATTACAACCATTACCTAGCAACCAAGGCAGTACATATCATGAGCCCTGAAGGCAATGAGTTTGTATTGCTGGATAGAGATAAAAACTTCTCGAGTCGCAAAGCGTGGAATCGCTCGTTAAAGCATTTATTCCCAAATGGGTTAATGCTGCGCGATGGCGATGAACACCGACACCACCGCCGGTTAATGGGAGCGCCATTTAAAGCCAGCGCACTGGAACGCTATGTCGACGATATGAACCCAGATATTGCCAGCACCGTGGCGGGTTGGGGACTACAGAAAGACTTTCGCTTCTATGTAGCGATCAAAAAGTTGACCCTTAACTTGGCGGCCAGCACTTTTATTGGTCAATCATTGAGCCGCGAGTCGGAACGAGTCAATCGAGCGTTTGTGGATATGGTAGAAGCATCAATGGTGTTAGTTAGATACCCAATGCTTGGCAACCGATATCAACGAGGGTTAGAGGGACGCGCCTATTTAGTAGACTACTTTGGTTCACGGATAGCCGCTAAAAAGGACTCTGATGACACCGACATGTTCGCCGAAATTTGTCGCGCCGAAGGCGATGACGGCAGTAGCTTTAGCAATCAAGACATCATTGACCACATTATTTTTCTGATGATGGCAGCGCATGACACGACCACCAGCTCATTGTCCAGCGTGTGTTACGCACTGGCGAAAAATCCTGAGTGGCAAGACCGGATTCGCTCCGACATCGAAGCTCTCGGCTCAAGCACGCTAGATTATTCACAAATGGCCGAATTTGAAACCGCCGAGTTAGTTTTTAAAGAAGCGCTGCGGATGTACCCCCCACTACCAACCATCCCTCGTTTGGCAATTAAAGCATGCGAGTTTAATGGTTTCCAAATAGACAAAGGCGACCAAGTATTTGTCAGCCCGTATTTTACCCACCGCTTACCAGCGATATGGACTGAACCCAATAAATTTGATCCACAACGCTTCTCGAAGGAGCGCGCCGAAGATCGCATCCATAAACACGCGTGGATTCCATTCGGTGGCGGAGCACATAAATGTTTAGGTTTACGGTTCGCCGATTTTCAAGTGAAGTTGGTGCTATTTCATTTACTTAAAAACTACCAAATCAGCGTTAAGCCTGGCTATGAAATGCCTTACCAACCAGCTCCGATTGGTAAGCCGATCGACTTACTGCCGTTGACCTTAACCCCCATTATTAAAACGTAGACAAGCCGCACTAGCAATCAACAACAACTGAAGATTCGGTCACCAGATTGAATCTTCAGTTTTACCTTGTACCTTGCAGTCGGCTACGCGAAAGCTGATTGCATTTGCAGAGCCTCGTTGACGTTGATAGTCATTTGTCACCGCGATAATCGTGCGTGTCAAAAATAGCAAAGCCACCACGTTGATCACAGCCATCAAGCCAAACGCCATGTCAGCGGTGGCCCACACTTGCACCAAATCAAACCGACAACCAATAAACATCATACTCAAAAATATCAATGTAAACGTATGCCGCCCCCAACGATGATCGAGCTTGAAAAAGTGTAAATTGCTTTCAGCATAAGCGTAATTACCAACGATCGACGTAAAGCCAAACAGGCAAATTGCCAACGCCACAAAATGACTGCCAAACGGGCCGATGTGTTCCACCATCGCGCGCTGGGTCAAACGAATTCCTTCCATATCACCAGCCTCGCCGCCTTGCGCCAGTAATATCACTAAGGCAGTACAAGTGCAGACCACCATCGTGTCGAAAAATACGCCAAGCATTTGCAGATAGCCTTGCGACGCCGGATGATTCGGGTTCGGCGCGGCACTCGCCGCCGCCTGCGGCACACTGCCGGCCCCAGCTTCGTTAGAATAAAGGCCCCGCTGGATGCCATTTTTGAGCGCCGCGGCAAACGTTCCCGCGCCAGCTTCCTGCCAACCAAATGCTGACGTCACTATATTAAGCAGCAGGTCTGGCACCAGACTAATATTCATGAAAGTGATGGTCAATGCAGTAAGTACAAACGCCAAGCCCATAAACGGCACTACGATTTCGGCAAAGCGCCCAATCGAGCGGAGTCCACCGATGACGATAAGCGCCGCTAACACGGTCACCACCGCCGCAGTCGACATCACCGGAAACTGGTAAGTATTGTTAAGCGCATCAGCGATGGTATTAGCCTGCACCGCAGAAAAAACAAAGCCATAGCCGAACAATAACGACAGCGAGAACAAAACCGCTAACCAGCGCTGATTAAGCCCCAGCTGAATGTAATAAGCTGGCCCACCACGGAATTCTCCATTGCTATCGTGCACTTTATAAACTTGGGCTAACAAGCTCTCAGCATAAGCCGTCGCCATACCAAGAAATGCAATAACCCACATCCAAAATATGGCGCCAGGGCCGCCCAATGAAATAGCAATGGCAACGCCCGCGAGGTTGCCGGTTCCGACGCGCGCTGACAAACTCGTACACAAGGCCTGGAACGAGCTGATACCGCGCTCATCAGAGTGTCGACTGCCTTTGAGCAATGCAAACATGTGACCAAAGTGACGCAACTGCAATAAGCCCAACCTAACCGAAAACCAAATGCCTACCGCGATCAATAAATATACGAGGACGCTGCCCCACAAGACGCTATTTACCTGCGATACAAAATTATAAATCATGCGATTATTGGCTGGATGACGGTTTCGATAGTTAAATTGAGTGTACTACTTGCAGCATGAATAGGGTGCCTTTCCTTACGATTCACCACGCGAGTCCGACACGGGGTCTAACATAAAGTCCACCGCCGCTTGCGCATGAATCGCAGCTGTATCAAACAGTGGCACCGAGGTGAACTCATCAGTCACCAGCAAACCAATTTCGGTGCAACCTAAAACAATTGCATCGGCACCTTGCTCAACCAGCGCATCAATAATCTGTAGATAAGCCTGGCGTGATGTTGACGATATGACTCCGTTACAAAGTTCGTCATAAATCACCCGATGCACCTCTGCTCTTTGCGTACTGTTAGGGGTTAGTACCTCAATCGCATGATGCTCCAAGCGACCGCGATAAAACGACTGCTCCATGGTGAACGCTGTACCTAACAGACCGATCTTGGAAATACCCGCAGACTGTAGAGCTAAGGCAGTAGCATCCGCAATATGTAACAGCGGAATCGACACAGCTGACTGAACTTCTTCAGCTATTTTGTGCATGGTGTTAGTACAAATCAATAAGGCTTCGGCACCGGCTCGCTCTACCGAGATAGCCGCTGCGCTTAGTAGCTCAGCCGTACCCGCCCAATCACCAGCATGTTGCATACGTTCAATCTCAGCGAAATCAACACTTACCATAGCCAGCTTGGCTGAATGCAATCCACCGAGTCGTTGTTTTACACCGCGATTGATTTCACGATAGTAAGTAACGGTACTCTCCCAACTCATGCCGCCTAACAAACCAATTGTCCTCATCATCGTGTTCCATCGTAGTTAAAATTCCGCTTATCGACTGCTTAGGGTAAAGTCGTGCCTCAGGCAAACGTATCCCGAGCGCTAATCCAATGCAATCAAAATCAATCATTATCGCCGCGGCAGTTATGCTCGGTATGGTCGGTATCTACTTTTTCACCACAACAACGAGTGAACCAACGTTAACTGGTACACAAAGTGATGCTCAAGAGAACCCACAGCAACCGAACCTTTCACTCACTCCAGCGCCGTTGCATGAGTCGATTGAAAGTGTCGCCAACCCGTTTATCAGTGAAGATGGCCGACTTTCGCAACGCATGGCGGGTTTTGTGATCAGCGATCAGGTTGCGCAATTGCGTGCAGCATATGCACAGTTTATTGGAGATGACGTGCCATTATTAGATGAGCTAACAAAGCTCACCGAATTGAAAATTCAACAAGATGCTAATTTGGCAATGACCGACGGCGGATTAGCTTATCTCACCGCTAACTCATCGGATCAGGGGCAAGCCAATGACCAATTTGACCCAGCCCAACAAGTCGAGCTCAAGCTGTATGATGAGCAGCTAATGAAATTTGAGGAAAATAGAATTGATTTTGAAGATGCGGTTCATGACCTGTTGTCACCCGAACAACTGCGCGCATTTCAAGCCTTCGAACAGCAGCGCGCAAGCATGAACCTGCGACAGCAATCCGCCATGCTCGCGGTGTCATTTAAGATTGGTGTCGGTGAATTATCCGCAGATCAGCAACAAAAACTGGATGCCATATTAGAGTCACAATTAAACGAGAGCCTCGAACAAGTACCGCTAGGATCGACCATTGGTGATCAATTTAGTGCGGCAGGTTCAGTCCAAGCTAGACGCCTGTCCGACTTTGAGTCAGCGCTAATTAGCTTGTTAAGCACTGAGCAACGTGCCCGTTATGAGGCTTCGCCGCTGAGAATGTTAGGTCAATAACCGGGTCTTATTTGCGCCGAATTGTCATGGTGTAGCCAGGCTGATTAATCTCACCGACAGTCACGTCAATATCTAATTCTTCCGAGCCACGATATATTTTGAACGCCATTACCTGGCCAGCTTTCATCACCTTCAGCTCTTGGTAAAATCTTTCTTTAACCTCTGATGTTTTTGACGAAACAAGGTTAGCCCCATTTAACTCAGCAACTATATCGCCGGTTTGCAACCCTGCCAACTTAGCGTTGTGACCCGGTGTCACACAGGTTAATTCGACACCACCAGGGCGCACCTCAGAACAAATCCCCAAGAACGGTTTACGGATCGGTTCCTGGCTCACCGTAATGGTTTCTTCACCACTCATATCAAGCAATTTTTTGGCGAGAAAACTGATTTCGTATTTAAGCTCTTCGGTATGGTTCTTTTCATCCCAAAATTTAGACTCTAGCGCTTTTTCTCGCTCTTTTTGACTTTTACCACCAGTCTCGCCCGCATAACTCACACCGATTGACGCAAGCGATAACGTTAGCAGCAGCATTGTAGAAAAAATTATTGTACTCATCTTCATTTTGTCACCTTGGCACTAAAACTAGTACTTAGCATTAACCACATTGTCTTTACGTTGATAAAACAATCGGTTTAATTCGTTTAAAACTTCCACTCGATCGGTCCAAAGAATGCGCAGACGCTCAGCATCTTGCGGCGTATTAGGTTTGGCTTCTTGCAACGCTTGATCGACTGAGGTCAGCTTCCAGTAAAGCCGCTCGGCCGCCGCACGGTCCGATTCACTCAGACCATCTTCCTGCACAACTACTTGTTGCAACACGTTCTCTAGCCCGCGTGAATTCAACATTAGCTGATTGATTTTCGCTTGCATTTGACTCGTTGCTTGCTGCTGCTGAGTGGTTTGCTGGGTAACCATAAACACACTAAACATACCAACAAAGGCTATTGATGCGGCTAGAGTATAGATCGCGCGCGTCAAAGAATTGTTTTGCTTGGCCGGCGAAGCGCTAGTCCGAGCTGACGCCAAGTCAACAACATTCGCTGCCGGCAAATCACTGGACTGTAAAATTCGCTGCCATGCATCATCACTAGGCGCTTGGTCTACACTGTCAAATAAATGCCCAGCCAATTTATCCAGATACGCCATTTCAGCTTGGCATTGTTCACAGTTTTGCACGTGTGCTGTCACCGAGGTCTGGATACCGTCTCGGATGTCAGTCAGTTGTTCAATCGTTGCATGCATTAGTGTTCACCTACTGTTGGTAGCAGTTCAGATTGTGGAATCCGCTCGCGCAAAAATTGTAGTGCACGCGCAACCACAGACTTGGAATAACTCGGCGTCTTATCGACCAGCCCAGCTATCTCATTATGCGTATACCCCTCAACTTCTTTAAGCCATAAGATCATACGCATGTCTTCGGGCAATTTATTCAACAGTGTCGTCATGTCGGTTTGATCGCCCAGTCGTTGAGCAAAGTCGTCTGACGAAGAGGGAAAGTGCTGATCATCGTCAGTGTCTTGAACCTGCTCAAAGAAGCTAAATTCATCACTGGATACCACCACATTGTGTTTTTTGTGCTTGCGTAAATACATCAAGCTCTCATTGACAGCAATCTGTCGAAGCCACATGCCGAGCGGCGCTCGTCCTTCGTAAGACGGCAGTTTATTAATCAGCTGTATAAACGTATTGTGCAGCACGTCTTCTGCACATTCGGTTGATCCACAAATTCCCAACGCTAGGGTAAATATGGCCCGAGAATACGTTTTATACAGCTGACCGTGTGCACGGGAATCCCCACGCTTCGCGTCTCGCAATACGTCCTCAGCCACCACCTGCTGAAAGCGTTGATACTGTATAGAAGAGTTTCTGCCGTGCATAACTCAAGGATGCGAGCCTGTTTAAAAACGTCGCAAAGAAATTAGAGAAAATCTGTTTTACACGGAATTAAGCCTAAATACCAATTGTCTTCGATCACTGGCAGTCATTTCTCCGTTCGCTGATGATACCAACAACACCTCGATTTGCCTGGCCTGATTAAAATCGCGAAACATCTTAAGGCTCGGAATTAGTGCGTCCAAGAAGGCCGCAATTCGCTTAGTTTTAATGTCAGACTCAATGTACAACGCGTTAATGGTGAGCACGCCAGTTTTGCGATCCACCTTGGCATCCATTCGGCCGGCCATCTGCTGCCCCCATAACAACGGCAATACAAAATAACCATGCACTCGTTTATTGGCAGGCACATAGCACTCGATTTGGTAATTAAAGTCGAACAGCTCCTGCAAACGGCGACGTTGAATTACTAGATTGTCGAAGGGCGATAGAATTTTAACTTTAGTCTGGCTCAAAGGTTTGGCCAGCAACTCGAGCTCGGCACCGCGCGCGAAGTACGCTTGACCATTAACCGAAAGCTTTTCAAGTTGCTTTTGTTCCGCCAAGCGCTCGCACAACTCGACGACTTTAGTTTTAGTGCCTTTGCGTAAATACGCTATCTCGGCTGGAGTCCCTAAACCATTACATGACAAATAACGGTCCACCAGATACATCAACTGCTCATCTTCAGATGGCATCGACGTATCAATACCGGCGGGCAAAACACGCTCAGTTAAATCGTAAACTTTTTGGAAGCCACGCCGCTCAACAACCATTAACTTGCCTTCCATAAACAATTGTTCCAAGGCTATTTTGGCCGGCTTCCATTCCCACCAACCGCTACCTGAGCCAAGCTTCTGATGCTTAAAGTCGCTGGCTTTAAGTGGGCCTTCTTGCGCAATTCGTTGTAATACCGCGCTCGACATCGCCTGATCTTTTCCGTGCCAGTGGCGCTCGCCATCCGCAAAACTCTTTTTTTGACGTAAAGAATAGCGATAATCTTCAATCGGCAAGTAAGCCGCCGCGTGCGACCAATATTCAAAAACGTGGCCTTGCCGCATTAGGTGATCGAGCTGATCTGGCCGATAAGAGTCTATACGATTCCAACAAGTATGATGATGAGCCCGAGCAACCACCGAGATCGTATCAATTTGCACATAACTGAGTTGTTGAATAGCACGCCGGACCGCCTGATGCCCAGAGCCAAACTCGCGGGAGCGCAACAAGCCTTGACCTAATAGTGCGAGCTTTCTAGCTTCCTTTGGGCTCAACGAAATCAAGTTGAATACCCAAAGCGAACACTCGCATTGCTTGTGTTTTCCAAAGCGACACGTGTTTGACACTGAATCACAGTAGCATTTATCGCTCGCTGAATAGTTCTGATACCCGCCACGCAACTGCCGCGAGCGCTACGCATCCGCTCGTCGGCGAAACACTAGACATTGATTATTAGCCGGCATACTCACATCTCGCAACAAGCCAAATCCAGCTTGATCAGCTAAGCCCACTACCGCCTCAACGTCTCTAATACCGCTACCCTGCCCGCGCCCGCGCAGACTTTGATCAAACTGAGCATTGCTCTCACTGGTAAAACGCCCATGGTATTTGAACGGGCCATAAACAATAAAGTACGCACCGTCAGCAGACACCGTCGGCAAGCCAGCAAATAACGCTTCAACCTCCGTCCAGGCCATAATGTGCAAGGTATTCGCGGTATAAATTAACGGAAAACGAAGGCCAGCCTCTACCCACACTGTTTGATTAACATTTAACCCCAGCGGTAGGCGGATATTCTCCACCTTAGCGTTAAGCAATTGCGCTCGAATACCATCTAAATAGGCGTCACAGTCGCTTGTTTGCCATTCGAGGTGCGGTTTAGCTTGAGCAAAATGGAGTGCGTGTTGGGCGGTGCCGGTACCAATTTCAAGCACATGGTCGACTTCATCTAGCACGCTTGAAATAACGTCCAAAATAGCGTCTTTGTTGCGTTCGCAGGCCGCCGAGAAAGGGAGTAGGATAGTCACCAATCTATCTTAAAACAATTTTCTAACAGGCTGTAGACAATTATGTGGTTTCCGATGCTGCTGCACGAACTAAATGGCTAACTTGAACGGCCAACTTAAACACCTTGCTTGCCACGTTTTAATTACGGCTGCTATATTTCGCAGCTTGAAACGTATGCGACATTATCCAGGGCACCGTATGGCTCGCCAAAATCCGAGAACCTAACTGCTTTGAGCGAAACCATTTTCAATATCCATGACGTCATTTTACTGATGACGGCTTTCTTGTGCCTACTGTTTGCGTTATTGCTGCTCACCCTTAAAAGCAGCAAGCGCACTTCAAACATATTTTTATCACTGTTTCTGATACAACAAGCGGCAATCCCACTAGATATTTTAATTAGTTTCGGTGAAGAATTTAGATCGGTAGCACTGAATTACTCGCCCAATTTGTTCTATTTCTTCAGTTATGGTTATTGGTTAGAGGCACCATTGCTGCTTTGGTATGTAAGGTCGATTATCTATAAAAATTACAGCTTGCGCGCAACCGACCTAGTCCTGCTGGTGCCGTTTTTAGCCTACTTAACCCATCAATGGATCTACTTTTACAGCGTCGGCAGTGTAGATCGAGTTGCCGAACTACAGACCTATCAATTACAGACCACAGAAGAATATATTCACTGGATTACGCTATTAAGAGAAATGTTCCGAGTGGCGCTGGGCGTCGTCTGTTTAATTGAACTACAACGTTATCGTCGCCATCTGAGAACCAATGTGTATAGCGCCGATCATGACGAACTGGCATGGCTAACGATATTAGTGACCAGCTTCACCTTGCTCCGCGCATGGTCAATGATTGTTGTGTCATTGATGATTTTGAGCGTGTTGTTTGGTGTCACAGTAAACTTTGGGGCGGCTGGCCTACTTGGCAACTACACAGCATTTTTACTGGTCAGCCTACTAATATTTTATAGCTTGGGCCACGCGCATGTACATGAAGGAATTGACCGCGATGTCGACATAGCCGAGCCCAAACCGATCGCTCCCGAACATCGACAAAATGTGCTGGACTATATTGAAGCGCATAAACCCTACACCAACACCATCTTAACCATTGATCGGCTTGCCGACCAAATTGGCCTGCCAACACGCACACTATCGAACGTAATTAATCGCCAGTTCAATTGTAATTTCTACGAATTCATTAACGGCTACCGAGTAAACGAAGCCACGCACCTGCTCAGTAACCATCCCGAAAAAACCATTTTGGAAGTCATGGCACTAGCCGGATTTAACTCTAAGGCGACTTTTAATACATTTTTCAAAAAGAAGACCGGGCAGACACCGAGCGAATTCCGCGCCAACGCCAATAAGCCAAAAACACTCGATAAAGGATGATTGTCAAAAATAAAACACCTATCACCAAGCTTTTTCGCTATCATCAAGACGATCTTAGAGGGATTTTTATCACCGCGCTGGTTAAGTTACTAAGCCAATACGTTTGAATTTAGCTTCGTGATAACGTAGGGTAATAGACGACATGCCTAGGGAAGCAACTTCCCGCTTTCCAGCGTAGATCGATTGGGGCTCGAGAAATCGAGTATATTTTTAGGTCGGGGTAGGCGTATATCAAAATGAAAAGTGGCTCAAACAAAATTTCTTTTACCGCAGTGAGTGTGCTCGCCTTTTGTGCGTGGGCAACGACTGTACAAGCACAAGACAGCATAAGCGGCAGTGCAAGTTTCAACTTGATTGGTAAAACTGACTCAGAGCAAACTCTAGGTCGGCATTATACAGTGGTACGATACTTGGACGAAAAGTGCGCGAAACCTAAACGCAATTCCCGTTTATACCGTGAAAAATACGTAGAAGACATTGAAACGTTTGATACGATTGATATCGCCACAACTGAACCGTTTATTTTTCAAGTTGACTATGAAGAAAAACGGCGTGATACCGAACGTTCATGTTCCGCAGCGGCAGGCTTTACACCGGTTGCTGGACGACGTTATCGTGGTGAATTTAAAGTAAGCGGCCAAGTTTCAAGATGCGAGATCACGTTGTTCGACGTCACTGAAGGCGAGGTCGAATTTCCAGCTGAAATCGTGCCTGAAACAATGTGTACCCGACGTGGCGCAACAGGTAACGGCAACGGCGTACCAACCCACGCAATGATCGACCGTTTCTAATCGTTCACATCTTAATGTTGTGAAGCAGATGTTGTGAAGCTACGGTTAGTATTGTTCAGCGAAGGACGGTGGTAGGAACTTAAGGCGCCGTTTTTTGAACAACGCGAACGGTTAGGCAGATTGGTAAACTCTTACCAAATTGAATTGAGCCGACTCTGCTAAATCCGGCACGGTATGACTCTGATAAGTCGCCACCTCAGCAACTCCATGCAATAAGTTTTTAGTAATGCGCGAGTCGGCTACGATCACCTGTCCAAAATCAGCCAAGAATCGGTCGAGTAGCAGCAAGTTATCACGATCGTAAAACACATCAGAAATAAGCACCGTCGCGGCGGCGGTATTTTGATCAAACGCGTCCAAGCTTGGATAACACTCCACACTAACTCCATTTAGTTTAGCGTTATAGCGAGCAGCGGCTAATGCTATTGGGTCGGAGTCAACCATGAGCACATGCTCTGCGCCAGCCAATGCGGCAGCGATTCCGGCCACACCTGATCCACAGCCAAAATCTACTATCAACTTATTTTTGGCCAATTCTGGACGGTCCAATAAGTAGCGCGCGAGCACTTGACCACTGGCCCAGCAGAACGCCCAATACGGCGGTTCGTCCATCAATGCCTGCGCTTGTGTCCCAGTCAATTTATGTTGCGGGTAGTCAGCAGCGAGTAAACTCAACACCAGCTCCGGCACTTGTGGCAAACTATCGGTCGACAACGCAGCATAAGGAACCCGAGCAGACAACTCGCTTTGCAACTGTTTAAACGCGAATTCTGTCATCGTAATGGGGGATATCTCGCAACTGAGCAGGCATTAAATCTGAGTGCGAGACCACAGGCTACGCGACCTCGATGGGACTCTCAGGCAATGATGCCCATTCCGCCCAAGCACCATCATATAAACGCTGCAAACCGTAACCCGCTTCGAACAATGCCAAACTAATGATTGCCGCGGTTACTCCAGAACCACATGAGGTAATAAATTTCGGTTCGGGCTGATCCTGCAAACTCTCGAATAAGGCCCCCAACTCTGCAGCTGAACGAAGTTGACCATCGAGCAACAACTGATCAAACGGCAGCGATTTCGAACCGGGTATATGTCCAGACGGCAAACCGGCTCGAGGCTCTGGCGCTCGGCCAGCAAAACGAGCAGCTGAGCGAGCGTCGAGCACGGTATAGTCAGCGGTGTGGCAATTCGCTAATAAATCGGCATGATTAACCACCAACCCCGCGGGTTCCGATGACTCATATACTTCGGCTTGTAGCTGAACTTGCGCAGCGCTTATCGCGCCGCCATGAGCAATCCAAGCTGGCATCCCACCATTTAAAACTCGAACTCGTTGGTGTCCAAATACTTTAAACATCCACCATACCCTAGCCGCCGAAAACAAACCGGCGGTATCATAAACCACCACCTCATGCCGATTGCTGATGCCTAAGTTCCCGACATGCGTCGAGAAGATGTCAGCGCTTGGCAGCATATGTGGCAACTCAGACTGCGTGTCGGAGACCATATCAATATCAAAAAATTGCGCCCCCGGTATATGCTGTTGTTGGTATTCTGCAATCGTATTGCGTTGCGCCGATGGCAGGTACCAAGATCCGTCCAACACTCTCAGCGTCGGATCATTAAGTCGATCACTTAGCTCATCGACACTACAAAGTTGACTCGTATTTGGCATATTTGAATAGTAACCACTAATGCGCGAGCTGCCAACTGAATCACCCCAACCCTTGGCGCTCGTGTCGATCCTCGATTTACGCTATCGTTAGATTGAACAACTACCCGTTAACTACCGATGGAGTCAATATGTCTGAAAAATTTACTGCACACGGGAAATGCCTTTGTGGCGCCGTGACATTCACTGCGGCCGCTGTGGTAAAAGAAATTGGCGCATGTCACTGCAGTATGTGCCGCACTTGGTCCGGCGGACCGTTTCTAGGCCTAGACTGCGGAACACAAGTCACTTTCATCGGGGACGTATCCAGTTTTTCGTCTTCAGACTGGGCTGAGCGAGGGTTCTGCCCACACTGCGGCACACACTTATTTTATAAGCTAATCGGCAACCAGACATTCATCATGCCGGTTGGCCTATTTGATGCACAAACGGACCTGGTCTTTGACCATCAAATATTTATTGACGAAAAACCATCGTATTACAGCTTCAAACAAACAACACCGACGATGACCGGCGCCGAGGTTTTCGCCGCTCTTGCGCCAAAAGAATAAGCTAGCTAACGTAACACGACTTAGAGTTTGCAGAGTGCTTGTCAAAAAAACACACTGCACGGCAACAGAACTTAATCGAGCTATGCTATGCGAACGCCAAGCCTAACTCAAAGGCATATAGGCGCGACAAGATGCTTGGCATTCCCGTCCGTTGACGGCTGGCGGTTTGGCACAATCAGCGGAAAGCAAAACCCTTCGTTGTAAAAGACCACACCATTAAGCACTCGATTAGGTATTGATCCAGAAAACGGCTCACCACACACAGCATCGTTTGCGTAGACCGCAAGATCACTATTCTCAAGATAGGCTTCACTGTCCTCGCTATTGGAGTAAAACAAGGTATTGGAGCTCACTACCATAAGCCCCGTAGTCTCAAACGAGTCGACAATAAAATCACTTAAATCAAGCCGAGTAAATTTATCAAAGCCTTGAGATTGAATAGAAAAATCAGACACTTTCCGCCAACTCTCAGACCGAAGTTCGGACCCTAAATAACTGCCCTGCTTAGTAAAAATCCGCAATCGGTGAGTGCCCGGCGACAGTGATAAACCAAGCGCATTGACCGTAATGGGCTTGGCTTTAGCCGTGATATCAAGATAGTTGCCAGTACAACTATTACCGCCTTGATTGCTAAGTAAAATACGCTCTGCCGCTTGCACACCACAACATATGCCCAACCCCAGCGAGGCAAGCATCACCAACAATATGTTCTTCATTTTTCAACCCTAAACCTAGACCCAGAAAACCAACATCCATTCTACTGCATCGACTAAATTTCGATTGAACGTACTCCGCCCCTCAATCGGCCTGCTCACAAACTTAGCACCACCATGCCATTAGCCTTTGCTCAGGCTCAAAAGTAATAAGTACCTGAGCGAACCAGTGCTTGCTCACACACCGACTATACAACGAATCAATTCATTAAGCAGATATCGCTGTGATTGATTCGCTGACAGCCTATGATTAGGTGAATTTCGACAATATCTGTGGACATGATTGAATCAAGCGAATTGCTCGGTTGATATCAACGTCTGGGTCGCACTCTTCACCGACCACGATAAACATTGTAACTTCGATTTCAATACCATTGGGCAAACGACAAATAATCGACTCGTTAAGTTGACGGGCTTGAATTTTCATAGGAACCTCCATGTTCTCAATTGAAATTCAGTGTAACCAGCAATACACTTCAGCGCCTCACCCAGTAGAGTGATTTGATGAGTGTTCGCATGAATAGTAACTCTCCCCCCAAGGGATGGGTCTATACGTCGGCGGCGCCGAGCCAACCGATCAACTGAAGACATTCCGTGCTTCACACCGAGTATAGTAATGACGACATCCGCCAAGCAAACTGCCGAGCTCACGCGACTTACGCAGGCATTAGTAACATTAAATGAGTCGTTACCGCAGCTGTTCAAAGATGCTTTCAATACTGAAAAATTGGCAGCGATCTCGAGTGAAGGACTATTTTCGCCTCAAGAAGACGAGCAAATGGGTTATTGGTTTGCACGCTTTATAACCATTCGTCGCAATTTGTGGTCCATCGTTGAAGCCGGCATTCAAACCACCGGCGGTATCAGCAAATTATCAGCCGAACGAGACTACCCTTTTTTCGTACTCGCCTATTCAGCGGTATGCTCACTAATAAGAATGGATCGCTTTTTGGTCGGCAAAGTCGCCACACACACCATTATTCAACGTAAGCTCAATGAAGCCTTACCTCAGCACCGCATTGAGCGTAAACAGTTTAGCGAAATCTATCAGGCACTGGTTCAACCTGCGAACGCGTTGCGTATTCACCAAGCACATCGCACCTTAAAGCGACACGCCGAAACGATTCAACTCGCGGTTAGAGACTCTCCGGTGGAATCCGTTTTGTCACGCCTACCGCAGCAGGAACGCTATCTGAATCTAAGCCGCAGACACTATTTCTTAGCTTGGCTCAAGTCCCGCAAGCTGGTGTGGCGGCGACGTGGCGCATCGGCTAAACAAAAGTCTCTGTTCACCGTATTAGAGTACAGCGGTCGACTAGCCTCTGAATTGTCGCTACCTAGACCCAAGAAAGTCACACCGACAGTCCGCGACCAACTCGCTAAGCTCATTCAGCCAGGCGACATTTTCATAACCCGTCATAGCCGCGCGCTAACCAATTTGTTTTTGCCTGGCTATTGGCCACATGCGGCATTGTATGTCGGCTATGAGCACGATCGCGACCGCCTGCAGATACCGCACGACCCGATACATCATCGCTTCTGGTGTGAGTCTGCGTGTACGCTCGAGGCACTTAAAGACGGCGTACATTTTCGCTCCTTAGCATCCACCTTAAGTGTCGACGCATTTGTAGTAATTCGGCCGAACTTTAGTCAAACCGATATCGCCCAAGCGCTAGGCCGAGTCGCGGTACACGCCGGTAAAGCGTATAACTTTGACTTTGATTTCTTTCGCGCCGACCAACTGGTCTGCACCGAGGTAATTTATCGAGCGTTTGATGGTATTGCTGGACGCCGCATCCCACTGCATGAACGAGTCGGGCGTAAAACCCTGTCGGCCGAAGACATTCTAGACCTCACTATTGAGTCCGACTGGGCGCAAGCGATTGCTATTTTCGGGGTTGGCGACAGCAAGCATGAACTCATCACCGACCACCGAGTTAACGCGGTGTTGCAACAAAGTTACCGATAAATGTTAGTTCAATCTCGCGAATCAAACACAAACTGGTTATGGTTTTTTTCAGCAGTACGTTATTCTATCTACGGTATTTTTAGTATCGCGAAAAACCTTTACCACCTTTGACTAACTCATGATTAATCAAATTCCAACCCTAGACATTTCTGACTTTGGCCACGACCCCGAGGGATTTACCAATGCCTTTAAACGAGCCTATACCGAATGGGGGTTTGCTGGCATTACCGGCCACGGTATTGACCCAGAGCAGATACGTAACGCATTCGCGGCGGCTCAAGCATTCTTCGCGCTGCCAGTTGAAAAAAAGACTCGCTACGAAACCGACGCCGTTGGTCGCTCCCGTGGTTATGTTCCCTTTGGCACGGAAAAAGCGAAAGACTCAGAATTTTCTGACCTAAAAGAGTTTTACCATGTTGGCCGCGAGGTTGCTGGCATCGCGCACCTCGCACCGAATGTGTGGCCGGCTGAAATTACCGCCTTCAGATCCAGTTTTGAGTCACTCTTTACATCACTTGATGACTTGGCTCACAGACTGCTACAAGTCTTCGCGCTGAGCTTGGAGCTCCCGCAGGATTATTTCGACACACGCGTCAATCACGGCGAAGCACTACTGCGGATTCTGCATTACCCACCAATATTGGATGGTAATGTTCCAAATTTAAGGGCCGCGGCACATGAAGATATCAACCTATTAACCTTGTTGGTCGGCTCGGAGCAAGAAGGTTTAGAAGTGTTGAGCCGGCAAGGCGAATGGGTACCGATCAGCATGATTAAGGGCACGATTATCTGCAATGTCGGCGACATGCTGCAACGCCTCAGTAACGGAACATTACCATCAACGACACACCGAGTAGTTAATCCACAGGGCGACAAGGCCAAGTCAAGTCGTTACTCAATACCGTTTTTCATGCATCCCAACCCGACCATGCGCTTAGATTGCCTACCGCAATGCGTTACCGACGATCAACCACTACAATACCCACCGATCACGGCTAGCGATTATTTAACCGAACGCCTTATCCAAATAGGGTTAATGAAATGAGTCGACCAATCATCAATATTGGTTCGATCAATATCGACTACGTTTACCGAGTGCCACATTTTGTGCAACCTGGCGAAACGCTTGCGAGCCAAACCCTAAGCAAAGGGCTGGGCGGCAAAGGTGCCAACCAATCGGTCGCCATTGCGGCGGCCGGCGGTCATGTTCAACACGTCGGCCAAGTTCATCAATCAGATGTCTGGGCAGTTGAGCAACTCACCGCCGCAGGGGTTGGAACTGATGCGATTCAACTATCAAGCGAAGCCAGCGGCCACGCTATCATTCAAGTAGACGACGCTGGTGAAAATGCAATTGTATTGCATGGTGGCGCCAACCAAACGCTTAAGCCAGACACCGTAAGCTCGGTATTAACACAGCACTCTGAGGCCGCGTGTCTGTTGCTACAAAATGAATGCAACCTGCTAGCTGATTCGTTCGCAATAGCTCATGAATTAGGCGTCGCCGTGGTTTTAAACCCAGCACCGATGACGCAAGACATTATTGACCTGCCATTACACCTACTCGATACGTTAATTGTGAATCAAGGCGAAGCCCAAGGCCTGACCGGTGAAATCGCGATAGATGACGTTGTACGTACGCTGCGTGACCGCTTACCGAATACTCGGCTAGTAATCACCTTAGGCGCTCAAGGTGCCCTCCTCGCGCATTCAGGGAAAATACTGGAATGCGCCGCTGAGCATGTCACTGCAGTAGACACGACTGGCGCTGGCGATACTTTTGTTGGATATTTTCTGGCTGGCGTAGTGGCGGGCTTGAGCGATCAAGACTCCTTAGCCAGAGCCTGCCTTGCCAGCGCAATTGCGGTTACCCGATCGGGAGCCATTTCTTCCATACCAACCCTCGATGAACTGAGTCGATACAAGAACTGAAACATGCCAAAAATTATTCTAGATACCGACCCAGGTATTGATGATGCACAAGCTATTGCCTTTGCCATTGCCCATCCGGATATCGAGCTGCTGGCACTCACTACCGTGTTCGGCAATGCCTCGGTAGCGCTAACAACACGCAACGCGCTGTCGATTTTGAGCGTGTTCGGCCGGCCCGACATACCCGTTTCGGCAGGCGCTGAGGTGCCATTAGAAATGGCTCCGTTCCCGGCTCCCGATTTTGTCCATGGGGCCGACGGTATCGGCAACATCGATCTACCCGAGCCCAGCACCAAAGCACTCAATGAGACTGCCGCGCAAACCATTGTGCGCCTTGCTAGAGCGCATCCCAGTGAGATCACGTTGGTAGCCATTGGCCCGTTAACTAACATCGCGCAGGCAGTCACATTAGACCCAGAATTACCAAGCCTATTGAAAGAACTAGTGGTTATGGGCGGCACGGTACATCAGGCTGGCAATGTAACGCCGCTGGCTGAAGCAAACTTCATCAATGATCCGCACGCGGCAGACATCGTGTGCGCGCACGACTGGCCACTATCAATTATTGGTCTAGATGTAACTCTGCAAACCGTTTTGCGCGACCATGATTTGGCCACAATCAGAGAATCTTCCGGCAAAGCAGGTCAGTTCTTGTGGGACAGTAGCCGCTTCTATATCGATTTTTATGCAAGCCGTTTAGAACGCGCTGGCGACCTAGACCGAGCCTGTGCAATGCATGATGCCAGCGCATTAGTTTACACAGTCGAACCGAGCGCCTTTGGGTTTATCAGCGGACCAGCTCGAGTCATCCATGATGGCGTCGCACTGGGTCAACTCACTATTGATACACAACGTGAACCTTATTTACTACCATATTGGAGCGATCTCCCCGACTGCCGAGCCGCGATTGAGGTCGATGCCGACCGCGTACAATCACTGTTTATTGAGACCCTCATCAATTTTCCATTTTCGTAAATAGTATTAACGCATGGCAAAACTCTACTTTTACTACTCGACCATGAATGCGGGTAAGTCTACGACGCTGCTGCAGTCCAGTTTCAACTACCGAGAACGCGGCATGCATACCTTGTTGCTAACCGCGGCGTTTGATGATCGTTACGGCAAGGGCAAGGTCAGCTCACGAATTGGCTTGTCGCAAAGCGCCGACCTGTTTTCGGATGGTGATGACCTGTTTAAACACGTCACGCAACGTCACTCCGAAACACCCATCCATTGCGTGTTGGTTGACGAGGCACAATTCTTAAGTCAAGACCAAGTCTGGCAACTCAGCGAGGTGTGTGACGAATTAGGCATTCCTGTGTTGTGCTACGGCATCCGAACCGACTTCCAAGGGCATCTATTTAATGGCAGCCAGTGGTTACTGGCCTGGGCCGATGTACTGGTCGAGTTAAAGACGATTTGCCACTGTGGTAGCAAAGCCAATATGGTGGTACGCGTCGACCAACAAGGTGAAGTTATCCAGCAGGGCTCTCAAGTCGAAATTGGCGGCAATGATCGCTACGTTTCGCTGTGTCGCCGCCATTTTAAAAGCGCCTATAAAACAGTCGAGTAATCAGCTAAACAAAAAAAATCATTTTTTTGAATCCACTTTGGCCAGTCAGGCATCTAACTTTATAGAAACACCAATTACGGTATTTCGTAAATAGATTGGAGCAAAAAAATGAAACACCTAGTTCTTAGCTTAACCATGATCTCAAGCTTACTTATTAGCGCCACGTCGATGGCAAGCGACATCACTAGCCATACGATCGCCGGCAACACTACGAGCGACCATAAAATTGACACTGTGTATGTCGTTTCAAATGGCGATGCTGCCAACTTTGAAGTGTATAGCCTTAACATCGCACAATCAGCCATTGAAGACTCAGTCGAGCTTATGGTCGAAAGTTTTTCTGACAAGTTAGCAAAAGGCAACACGAACAAAGTTAGCATTGACGCTAGCGCCGGCTCAGCAATCTAATGCTGGTGGTTCAAAGCAGATGGCTGTCGATGATTTTAATCACAGCCATCTAGCAGAGACACTCAATCAGAACTGACAACTAGCAATCCCACGCCTCAGCAAAACTTTCCAAGCGAAACCAATTCGCGCTTATTGCCTATCATCTACACGGCACGCTAATTCGCCACATAATTCGGATAAACATACGCCTCCTCCTTCTCGATACGCTCAAGAAGAGCATCACCAACCAGCTTCAAGCGCTCGACAAAATCCGCGTCGTAGTCAGTTTTTTTAATGGATTTATCCAAAAACTGCTTAATACCGCGCGCCAACTTATCCATTTCAGTTTTGATCGCGGTAACCGCTTCTTTCTGGCTCGGCTTACGCGCCGAGTTACGCAGATATATATAAAGCGAGGTGTTTTCCTGCAATAAGTGTCCGACTAAAAGATCCTTAAATTCGATTAGATATTGCCTGGTTAGCTCATTTTTATGGTTTTGCGCAGCCGTCAAAGTCTTCCAATAGACTGCCATTAAATCTCGGTGCTGTTGTTCAAGCAGCGGCACGAGCTTGGGTTTGTAGGCTATTTTAGTATTGGGGGCAAATTGGGTAGTTGAAGGAATTTGGCTTAATGGAGTATTAACCACTTCTCGACTAACCGGTGTGGCCTTGTCGGGAGAAAGGCGTTCTATCAATTTTTCTAACATGGTTGGGTATCCTGTTTTTTCTGGTTAACTCGGACGCTGATCATGCAACACGCGCCGTGTAATTAAATCTAAAGCGAGCTTCCCAACCGAGCTCGTCAAACGAATATACACCAGAAATGTTCAAAAAATGTGATAAAAATCAACATTTTGCAGGAACCACTATTGAACCGAAGGTCAACTATTAACCAACTATTTACAAAACTCAGACTGAAATCGACTCTTCAGCACGCTGCGTCAATACCTCGAAACCACGATTGGTTACTAACACCGTATGCTCCCATTGGGCTGACGGCTTGTTGTCACGCGTAACTACGGTCCAACCATCTTTCTGTAGCTTTGTATGTCGCCCACCCATATTGATCATGGGCTCAATAGTGAACGTCATACCGGGCTTTAAAACTAGGCCCGTACTAGGTCGACCATAGTGTAAAACTTGAGGTTCCTCATGCATTTCACGCCCAATCCCATGGCCACAATATTCACGCACCACACTGTAGCCAGCTAACTCCGCGTGTCGCTGAATCGCAAAGCCTATGTCACCTAATGTTGCACCCGGACGCACTGACCGTATGCCCTGCAACATCGCTTGATAAGTTTGCTCGACCAAGCGCACGGCATTATCTGGTGCGTCAGGTAGCGTATACATCTTGCTGGAATCGGCGATATACCCATTCTTCTCTAGCGTAATATCAAAATTGACGATATCGCTCGATTGCAATTTGCGCTGAGCACTTGGCATGCCATGACATACCTCATGATTAATTGATGCATTCAGCGCAAACGGGTAGTTGTACTGACCAATACTGGCCGGTCGCGCCCGCAGATGCTGCCGAATATAGTCAGTTGCCGCATCGTTTATCTGCATCGTGGTAACGCCCGGTGCAACTATCGAGTCTAACATTTCGAATACTTGCGCCAACAAACGGCCCGCCTCACGCATTTGTTCAATTTGCGCAGCCGACTTAATGATTGGCCGGTTTATATTATTTCTCATCATGGTTTAGGCAGAAGCCTCAGCATCCGGCGCCACGGCCGGCAATAGGTATTGTTGTAAAATATCGTTGTATGTTAACTCTGGGTTTAACTCACATAACCGCCCCAAACGAATCCAAAATTCAGCCTGAGCATTAATCGAACGCGACATGGACTTGCTCGATACTCTAATTTCGTCATGAAGTTGATCACTAATCTTTAGTATTCCCACAATTCAGCCTTACCCTTTATATGTTTCGTATACAAAACATATAATACTGATTTTTGCTAAATCGAGCTAGTTAAAAATTCTCTGGAAATAGACATTTTTGCCAGATGCCTGACGAACGACAAGCACTCGTCGCCTCCTGTTCAAGCAAATTTGGTTTATAATGACGCCGAGCCAATGAACCGAATTGTTAAAACAGTCAAAGAAGGCACTGCATGCGTGGGTTGAGAACGATTAGCTATTTTTCTGAGGAAGCGGAAGTTTTGCATAAGCGAATACCGCCCCGCATTAATGTCGAGCGTGAAGCCTTGACTGATACTAATAAGCGCGCGATGCGCTCGTTTTTGAAACACATCGAGGCTGGAAATTGGGAACGTTCAATTAAGTATTTGCGCCGATTGTCAAAATCCAATTTGTTTCTGACTGCGGTCGCCCGTGCAGGGTTTGTGGTGAAACACGCATCGCACCTAAACCGTCGTGAAATCATTAATCGCGTAATTCTAGCAATAAACGAACGTAACCGTGCGCCATGGTTAAAAGGCGTGACTTACCACGGTTACGTCAATCAGGTTTCAAACGCGCTGTTTACCGAATTCCGCTGCGACAGCGTGGCGGCTTACTTTATTATCAAAGATAACAAGATTCGAATTAACCGCGGCTGGGCACAGGGCTGGACGCCTGAAAAAACGGCTCGCCAAATGCAGCGTTAACCACGCTTATTCAGCCTTGGGCTGATCACCGAAGTTATACACCAAACTCAGCATCGAAATCGTATCAGTCTCATCAAGCATCGGCGCGGGGTCAGTATTGTGCCGCACTAACAGCTGTGCTTTAAGCGAGAATCGTGCGTTCATAGATACGAACAGCGCCGCATCGCTTTGCACAAAGGTATTGTCTGAGCCAATCTCACTCTTAATATTCCATTTAAACTTAGTGTTCTCAGTGATTTGCTTTTTGAACTTTGAACGAAGTACTCCCGTGGCACCACCAACATCGACAAACTGAATTTCATCAGTACTGCCAATTTCCGGCAAAATCACTTGCTCAGCATCTCGGTAGCCCACACCAATACTGGTTTCCCAGGTGAGCGTTTCGGTATCAAACACCTTATAACCGTAACCAGCCGACACACTGCTTTGCTCGTTAAAACCGTCGAATTCGTCATCCAAATAGCTCAGACTAAAAAACAAATTACTACGCTCGGTCAATTCGCGTTTCAGCGTATAACCAGCTTCAACACTATTCGCTGAATCCAATCCGTTGTTAGATGACTTATATACTGACAAATCAAATTCGTTAGACCAATCTTGATTAGTCCAAAGAAATGCTAAGCCAAGATTGACTGTCTCGCTGTCGGTATTACCGCTAGCCTTTTGTATACCAGCTTCGCCCTGACCAGACCAGCCGAGAGGTTCATTCGCCGCCGCCGCAGAGGCAACGGTAAGCAGTAGTAAAAACAAGTTAGTTCGCATGATCTTTAATCTGTATGAGAGTTTCCCAAGTATCGAAATGACGCTTTGGGTAATTTTAGTCGGCGCGTAGTGTGCCACATCCGCCACAAAAATAAACCCGTGCGGGACGAAAGATCAATTGGTTTAGCGAACAGCTGGAACAAGCCACGTCAGATCCCAGCAGGGCAAACTAACCTGGACTCACTGACTGCATCGGTGCGCAGACACCCGAGCCTGATTTCAAGCCCTGCCCTCACAAACAGCAAAGACCTTTTACTTACGCCTTTCCGTGGCGAATCGGTTTCAGCTAATGCGGTTTCGACTGATTGGAATCTCGTCGACTGATAGCATCTTGATTTGCCAATAATTTTCGCAAAGCTGCGGCGCTCGATGGCGGCAACGAAGTTAAGAAATTTCGCTGCAACTCTACTCTCAAACGCTTGTATACCGCATGTAATCGATCGTCTTTGCCCTGCATCAACATGGCCTGCTCAGACACTCGAAACAACACATCATCGGCATCCACGTTGATAATAGTACGATTCAGTCGATATAGTGTTAAGGCAAACTCTGAAACCAACGCGAGTGCCTTTGCGGACAAATACTTTGTGTCCATTTCCTCAATATTCATGTTTCCCCCCAACCTAAACTGTGTTGTCGCCTCATTTAGTATTGCACCACAATTAGGCAAACAACAAAATAGTCCTTAAAGACTAGTCCTGACCAAGAACAGTCTTAGCTCACTAATAGAAGTTTAGTAACAGAATCCGATATATCAACTTTTTATATTTATTAAATCGACGCCGCCGAGCAAGCAAGAAACTCAACTCACAGCTAACCAGCGATCGATACATCGATTAACTAATCTAGTCAGAGCGCTATACGATCAATGAAATACGAGGCCCAGATGTAATCGCTAGGCCTCTAGAAGGGTAATCCGAATAACTAGAGCGCGCGTTTCAAGCGCTTATACGTTTCTTTAAGCTCAGAGCCTAAGATCGACACTGCGTCGCCTAATTCGTGGGCCGACTCGTCCGTCGCTTGGCCGAGCTGACGACCTTTGGACTGCAGGTGCTCCCATTTTTCCTCAACCCCCTTCCATTCGTCACGAACCTCCATACTGGCGAGGTGTACTTTTACATTTAACTCATCACGCTCGCGCTTGAGAGTGGAAATAAGCGATTGGTATTTATCTTTAACATCAGCGGTCGTTTTCATATTGAACTCCAAATAAAAGTAAACTAGGTTCTAGAATAACGAATGCTTGAACAATTAAATTGACCCATGTCAAATAAATGTCATTCTGCTAAGCTTTGACATCATTTTCAGCGGTACCCCGTAGCCCTTTACCCAAGCCTGTAGTCTCACTTACACTGCATGACTACAGATATTTACAACAACAAGCCACTTGTTAGGAACATGGATTAATGAGCAAACCGAGCATCTTATGTATGTTTTCTGGCGGCATAGACTCGACCGGAGTACTGCACACGCTAATCACTGATGAAGACTTTCACGACCGCGCATTGATTGTGCACCACATCATTCTGCAGAATCGAGAAAATCGCGCTCAGGCGGAGATGGAGTCAGTACGCAAAATCATCGATTTTTATCAAGCAGAACATCCACATAGAGGCTTCACGTACACCGAGAGCGTATTCAATACCACCGGATTTGCACCGCTAAAAGCTAGCCGCTTCCCTTTCGATATGGATGTGTGCGCATTCACCGCCGGCAATATCAGCGTGGCTCGCAAAGACGTTCGACAAGTAGCCATGGGCCGCACTAAGACCGATGTCGAATCAGGCGGTGATAATTTTCAAAAGAGAATGGAGCGCGCTCAAACTATTTATCGCGCGGTATATTCATTGGAGCCAGAGACTATTCCAGAGTATATCTTCCCAGTCATCAATATGACCAAAGAAGAGATTTGGGACAGCCTACCTGAGCCGGTTCAAAGCGCGACATGGTACTGTCGGCATCCACAATATCGCCCAGGTGGGCATGCTGAGCCATGCAAGAAATGCCCCACCTGCAAGGAAGTCAGCGAGTTTATAGCGCATGGCTGAAAAATATTACGCGGAGATTTTTAAACAAAACGGCGCATCCTACCACCAAGCGATGCAACTCCAAACTAACGCTCGTGATCAAGAATTTCTCGCCGCTTTATCATATCTCGAGCTAAAAAAGGGCGATAACATTCTTGATGTTCCGGCTGGTGGCGGATATTTAAAAGCGTATCTCCCTGACGGGCTCGATTACTTGGGCTATGATTTCGCAGGCGCATTCGGGCATGGTCAAACGAATGTGACTACCTGCGATGAAACCCTAATCGAACTGCCGAATAACAGTGTCGACAACATAATCTGCCTAGCAGCACTACACCACGTTGAGGACCGGCTTGGATTTTATCAAGAGCTAAAACGTATATTAAAACCAGAAGGGAAATTGATCATCGGTGATATTTTACAACATAGCCCGCAGGACGCCTTCTTAAACAACTTTGTTGACCAGTGGAATAGCCTAGGCCATCAAGGCGACTTTCTTCAGCCACAACGAGAACAACAAGAACTCGTTAGCGTCGGCTTCAGAAGTGAATTAACTCAAGAAAATTTTGATTGGATCTTCAGCAACCGAGAACAGGCCAGAGACTATTTTCGGCTGCTCTTTAGTATGGACAAACACCCTGAGGATAGTGCGATAGATGACGCAATGGAAAAATTGGGGACAAAAAGCACCAGCACACATTTTTATGTGAACTGGTGCTTAGGGTTTATCAGCGCAACGATAAGCAGAAACGACTAGATCACTTCCTAGACACTAACTCTATAAGCAAAACACGACTGCTTTACCACCTGCAATCGGTACGACAAAGCAAGCGTCCTTCACATACTCAATTGAGCCAATATCACAGGCACCGTCATTGCGATAAAAATCTCGTTGATCACGAGGCAAATCAAACTCGCCTCCACAAAGGAACTGTTGGCCTGCATCAATAGCCGGACTATTGTTGACTAAGTTGTGTGTAAAGGTTCGCCCGCCGTTATTACGCAGCGGACCAATAATGGACCTCAATGCCGTTGCATCAGGGTTAGGCGCACCACCGGAAACATCGCTAGTCGCTACAAAGCTCGTATCAGAATTATAAAAGCCAGCCGTACTACTCGACGTGAATACCGAGTCAACATATGTGTTACTGGCTTCCCCCAAAATACTACCGAAGAACACCGTGTTAGCGAAGTCATTCACCGATACCTCTTTACCGACCAGCCCACTTCGGTTGCCCGAAACAATACTATTCAGCACGAAAAGCTCGCCGCCATTAACGACATTAACACCACCACCTTGGCTCATGGCGTAATTGTTTGAAATAGTGGAATTATAGCTGGCCATTTCACCTCCTTGAGTAACATAGACTCCCCCACCATTATCTGCACGATTACCAGATATCGTACTGTTACGCACAGAGGCGATAGCTGCAGAACTCAGCGCGATACCACCGCCTTGCAGCCCAACTGTGCCGCTGAATGTGCCGACCGAGTTGCTTGAAATAGTAGATTTGTCAATAATAAGTCTACTAAAATATGCAGCACTTATTCCCGCGCCTTCCCCACCACTTGCACTATAACTAGTGCCTGTTAAATAGTTCGCCGACACCGTAGTGTTGGTAAGCGATGCGGTGGACTGATACGAAATGCGCAAACCTGCCCCTGCCTGGGTGGCGGTGTTATTCGACACCATCACATTACTGAGGGTTAATGCGCTCGCGTACACTGCAATACCACCACCAGCAAAACCGCTAGAACCATTAGATATAGTTAAATTACTCAGCTGTAAATCCGCATTGTAAGCTCGCATTACTTGAACCCCATCATTACCGCTAATACTTAGGGCACCCACTTTTTGACTTGGGCCTTGAACACTCACAGCAGAGACTATTATCGGAAGCTCATCACCTAAGGTGATCATAGAACTGCCATTGGGTGGAAATACAGCGGAATCAAATCGAATATTAGTCAGGTCGTAGGCTACGTCGCAGGTACTACCTGTACGAGGTATTTCGCCGCCCTCCCCACCTTCCCCGCCAATAATACTGGTACTGATCAACGCATCTCTGAGCGTACAGGCGCTGATAGCATCGCTTATCTCATCACCAGTGTTATCGACCAACAGCGTTCCAATCGAGACATCAATCGAGCCAATATCGCATGCCCCCGAAGAATGAGCCTGGCCCCGCTGATCAAAACCAGAAACCGGGCTAGCCCCGCATACGGTGACATCGCCAGCGTTTAACAATGGGCTGCCAAACAGAGGCATATAAAATGATTGATATACAGGGTATACCGTCTGTGTTGCGCGCCCATAATTCACGTAGCTCGTATTCACGCTTGCACCAGCAATAGCGAACTCACCACCATCGTTCGCGGATTTAACCTTTAGTCGGCTTAATTTAGCGTCTCCATCGGCAACGCCATCGCAACTCTCATCGGAGAAGAAATTATTGATATTTTGGCTAAGACTTGATCCAGCTTCAAAGTCACATAAACTGAGTTCACCGCCGTAAGAATTACCCAGCACGCCGCCTATACTAGCGAAATTTGACTTAGAAATAACTGTATTGATCAGCGCGACTGAAGAGTTATCGTAGGCGAAGATTCCCTCTGCTTTCGCGTCGGGACCAAATTCTCCGCCTTCACCACCAACGATCGTGCTGTTTACAATTGACAGGCTACTTCCACCAAGCAATATAGCTCCGCCATAAAGCGCAACTGAGTTTGCTCGAACTAGATTCCCAGACACCGTACTGTTACTGATCGTATTACTGGAATTAATGGACGCCGATAAGGCAATTGCAGCACCACCTACCAACGAAGGACTACCATATTCACCACCAATAAAGTTGTCTGAGAGAGCCGTCTTGTCCATCGAAAAAGTAGTACTTCCATTCACGTCAATGGCGCCACCTTGCTCATACGCTTCATTAGCAGTAAAGTTTGAATCAGAAATAACTAACGGACCTGGACCCGCTATAATCGCACCGCCGTTTGTTCCTGCTCGATTACGACTGAAATAGCTCGATGCAATTGTGGTATCCGTAACACTGCTGATTGCACCACCTGAATATCCCGCTGTATTTCGACGAATATCCGAGCCCGAGATCGACATACCCAACGTCCCGGTAGTGTGGATAGCGCCGCCGTGGTATGTAGCAGAGTTACGTTTAACGGACGACTGAGTCACGGTTAAACTGGAGCCGCCAACCAAAGATATCGCACCGCCAATACCGGCCGAATTACGATAGAGATTTACATAATTCAGCTCAACGTGTGACCCGCTAGCCAAGATACCACCACCCGATTCAGGTGGGTCACTTGGATTAACTCGATTATCAGTCACCGAGCTATTATTGAGAGTCAAACTTGCGTCTGTGACACGTATTCCAGCACCGCCACCATCGCCAGCTTGCAAAAGCCCTTCATCGAGCGCCAAATCATTAATCGTCACCACTGCTCCTGCGGCAATATCAATCAGCCTTTTCGCCGTCAACGTAGCAGTGTCTCGAGTGATGATAGAGTTGTTACCATTGATAGTAACCGCGCTGTTAATAAGTAAGCCTTCGGTACCAGGATTGTCCAATACAAAGCGAGCATTCGCGTACAACTCGATAGTGTCTGCACCACTACCGGCAACACAAAACCCTACCGCAGAATCCGTATTCGCAGAGGCAATAGCATCGTACAAGTTGCACTCGTCAATGGAGCCTGGCGCATCAACCGTGATAGTTGCCGCACGTAAATTTGTTGGAATTAGCGCCTGACCGACGGCGAGAGCAATACAGCTTTTCTGGAAATTATTTAAGGGGGGCATTTTTGTATCCGCTGCTTTTATTCTTAAATTTTATTTATATTATGACAATAATTACCGAGTAGATAGACAGATTTGGCAGTTTTGTAGCAAATCAGCTTACGACTGCCTACTATTTTTGCTAGTTCAAGCGCGAAGATTACCAATCGATAATGATTCGAGCAATGTCAGCCACGTTGACTCATCAAGCGATATGGTTAAAAATCGTCAGGCAAATGAAACAAATACTGGCTTTGGTCTACTACAGCACACATATTAGCCAGACCTAATTGAGACGCCGTCATAATAAATATAGGGTTGGTTATATTGAATGGATAATTCTGCAGTGACTGACGTCGCCGTTCTTGTTAGTGGCGGACTTGACAGCAGCGTTCTTGCCGTTCATTTAAGCGATTCGAACTACCATGTCTACCCGATTTACATACAGCACGGTCTCTACTGGGAAGCCACCGAACGTGACCATCTAACACGATTTCTATGCGCGGTTGCACGACCTAATATCGCCGAACTAAAAATTCTTGAGCTTCCAGTGACTGATATGTACGAGTCACACTGGAGCGTTTCTGGCAATAATGTGCCTGACGAGAACACACAAGATGATGCGGTTTTCCTGCCTGGTCGAAATCTACTATTGTTGGCAAAAGCCAGCGTCTGGTGCTCTTTAACTGGAATACGCACAATTGCTCTTGCGCCCTTGTCCGGAAACCCTTTTGCGGATAACTCCAATGCGTTTTATCGAGCAATCGAGCAATCCATACAAATTTCTTCAGGCCAGAACATGGACATAATCAGACCGTTCTCCAATATGAGCAAAGACCAAGTGTTGCAGCTTGGGGGCAAGCTTCCGCTACATTTAACGTTTTCCTGTATCAGGCCACATAAAGGGTTACACTGTGGTCGGTGTAATAAATGCGCAGAGCGAAAGTTGGCGTACCACCGGCTTGGCATTGAAGATGCCACACCTTATGCCACTTGAACTAAACTGAAATTATTCAATAAATAATAAAGTGTATGTATCAAATTCTGAAATCAATCTCCTTTTGCTACGGCCACCGCTTACTTAAGTATCAGGGCCCCTGCGCAAACCTGCATGGTCATAACGCCAGAGCAGAAATAACGCTCGCGAGCGAACAACTAGACGAACGCGGCATGGTGATGGATTTCGGCGATATCAAATCAGTAATCAAAACCTGGATCGATGACAACCTTGATCACACCATGCTGCTATGCAAAGACGATCCCCTTGTCGCCGTGCTGACCGACAATCAAGAAAAATTCTACTTAATGGACAAAAACCCGACCGCTGAGAATATCGCAGAGCTTATTTTCAACTATGCTGAACAACAGAATTTTCCAGTAGAGTCCGTCACACTTTGGGAGTCCGATACAAGCTTCGCTCGATTCTTGCGCTGAGGCGTGTTTGACGCTATGTCCTACGCAGAATATCAGCGTTCAGAATTGCGCAAATGGAAGTTATGGCCTAAACATCAACACTTAACTCAGTTTTCGACCCTGCTAGAAAACGAGTTTATCCATCACCACACAAGACGAAACAACCTCAATAATAGACTGGCTGAGCTAGTACGGTATTGCGCCACTACCGTGCCCTACTATCGCGCGGCCTTTGCACAACACGACATTGACGTTCAATCGTTCAGCGGAATGGATAACCTGAAAATTCTGCCAATAATCGACCGAGCAACCATTAAGGACAACTCCGACCAATTACAGTCAACCCAGCTTCCGGTTGACCAGTCACTCTATGGCTTCGCAAGCACCTCAGGGAGCACGGGGCAACCGATTAAGGTGCTACACACCGATCTAAGCATCATGTGGTTCAGCATCTTAAAACAACGCGAATACCGCAGTTGGGGCTTTAACCCCGCGCACGCCATGGCCGTTGTTCGCCCAGCGGTCGACTTACCCAGACCAAGCGGTGAGTTAATCAACGCTAAATCGTCGTTCACACTTGGAGGCTGGCAATATGTTGACCGCTACTTTCAGACTGGCGATATGGTTATGTTGCCTGATACCAGCGGTACCGACTACATCGTGGAATGGCTACAAGGCCAATCTGCAAGCTATATAATGGCCATGGCCGCGGTTCTCGAACAAATTGCACTAGGCTTTACTAACACCGAGCACCGTTCCAAATTAGTTAGCGCAGTGTCAATTTCGCAGCAACTCACAAACGGAATGCGCAGCCTTGTGGAACAACATGTAGCGCCATCAGTACACCAAAACTATGGTTTAAATGAAATCGGCTTAGTGGCCATGCAGTGCCCCGAAAGTGGTCAATATCATGTGCATAACGAAAACTGCTTAATCGAAATTGTCGATTCAAACGGCGAACCCTGCGAACCGGGCAAGCCTGGCAAACTGCTGGTCACGGCATTACAAAACCTCGCCATGCCATTGTTGCGCTACGATACCGACGATCTTGCGGAATACCCCAGCGAACAATGTCCGTGCGGCCGATCGATGCAAAGCTTTATGAATCTACAAGGCCGTTACCGACGAACCGCCCACCTGCCAGCTGGCACTTGGGATTACTGGGATGGGTTACTAAGAGTTTTCGGTCAAGCTTCGGCAGAAGAAATGAGCACGATTAAGCAATATCAGTTACATCAGTTAGCGGCCGATAATTTCAGTCTTAAGTTGAAAGTTGACGGCACAATCAGCCAAACACTAAAGACTAAAATTCACCAAAAATGGCGTGCTGTTGCAAAAGGCAAACCCGCAAAATTAACAATTCTAGAGTTGGACAAGATTGAGCAGCCCGGCAAAAAATTTCAGAATTTCATTTCTGACGTCACACCACAGGACTGAGTCAAAGTGAGTTTTCACACACAACAACATGCCTTAAGTGACACAGGAGTAGCATTAACGTGACGATGCCAAACTTCTTGATTGTTGGCGCCGTTAAAGCCGGCACAACATCGCTGTATCACTACCTAAGCCAACATCCTGACATCTTTCTGCCTAACCAAAAAGAGCCGCATCATTTCGCTCCGACCAAATGGTGCGGATACCCTGCCATGGCGCTAGACGACTATGAAACGCTTTTTGAAAAAACAGATACTTATACTGCCCGAGGCGAAGCGTCGACTGGCTATTTGTACTACCCCGAATCGCCAAACCTTATTCACCAAGCCCTACCCGATTGCAAGATTGTGGTAATTTTACGAGACCCCACTGTGCGGGCTTATTCCGGTTATATGCATGAAGTACGGGAAGGCTTAGAGCAGCACAGCTTTGAACAGGCATTAGCTCAGGAACAACAAGCCACTCGCTTTGTCCGTGGCGGCGAATTCAGCTTCAACTATCTAAAACAGGGCCTCGTTTGCGACAACATACAACGCTACATCGAATTGTTCGGCACGCACCAAGTTCATGTCTGTTGGTTTGATGACTTAGTTAATAAACCGCACACATTGATGCAGGCGCTATTTGATTTTCTGAACGTTGACGAGCACTTTCAAGGTGAATGGGACTATCGTTACAACCCATCTGGCCAGCCAAAGTTCAAAGCCCTACATACACTCATTGATGGGGAAGGCACTGTCGCCAACTGGCTACGCGCACGCTTTAGCGGTAACCGAAAAAGCCATAGGCAAGCCTCACTATGGCACAGAGTCAGAGATTGGAACCTAGCATCTGGCGAGCGGCCGACACTTGACCCAAGCACTGAACGCTTGTTACGCAGCTATTTTCAAAGCGAAGTCCGAAACTTAGAAGCCCTCCTTAATAGAGACCTTTCTGAATGGCTAAATTGAGAGTTCAGCATAGTCACAATAAAACCAACCAGCTAAGCAACACATGAAGACATCATTAATCAATTCTATCCAATGCCCAAAATGTGAATCGATGCTGACCGTAGATGAAGCGGCCACCAAGCCGGTTTATCGAGAGTCCAACAATGAGCTGCATGAGGGCATACTGGTGTGCACTAGCTGTGCTAAGCAATACCCCGTCATTTGTGGCATCGCCATATTGCTGGCTAATCCTAATTCATGGTTGCGCTCGAACTACAGTTATATTGTTGAAGGCGCATTCAACAGCGGCGGCATAAGTGAACCATTAAGGAAGTACTTAGATCAGCATGGCTGGCGAATGTCCGCCTCACCGGCTAATAATTACTACGAGTTACCACGCTGGGTAGATATATTTCTTGCTACACACTACGATCCCGTACCCGCCGGGTCCGATGACAATTCAGAACTTGGCGCACTATTAGCAAAGCAACCCTCAGTGTTTGAATATGTTGCCAACACACTTAAGCGCCTCCAGCCCGAAGGTATCAAACGTGCGCTCGACGTTGGTGCAAATGTCGGAGGCATGACATGGCGATTAGCCTCGCAAGCTGAGTCAGTCTTGGCGATTGACACAGCATTCAATCCATTACTTGCTGCGCGCAAACTTCAATTAGGTCTACCCAGCGCAAAAACAACGGTGCGCCGATATATCGATGGTCTGCGGCATGAAGAAATTACCGTCGGTCCTTTTAACACCAACGTCGAGTTTCTGGTCGCTTCGTTATTTGAACTGCCCGTGGCCGGAAAATTTGATGTTATTACCGCGCTCAACGTTATTGATGTCGTGCCAGACCCAGAAGCATTTTTGGACGTGTTGATTGATCGCTTAGAACCCGGTGGGCTACTAATACTCACGTCACCCTACTCTTGGGGGTCAGACGATGTTCCAATTGATAACTGGATTGGAGATGCCGATACGCCATCCAATGAAGCCGTTAACAGGCTGCTAATCGACAAAAAGTTGAGCATTCAAGACGAGACTGATTTCGTACCTTGGATACTACGGGAGCACTCCAGATGGTATCGGGTGTTTCATAATCATTGCGTGATCGCGAGAAAGGGATAGGTCGAATAATTAACAATAGCCCGTATTCAAAACGCGCAATCTGAGTGTACCCTGATATTTCGAATCGCCAACTTGATAGGCTAAAAATGGCTTAGCTAAAACCGTTCAGCACCTTAATTAACCGGGCTTAGAAGTTTACCGAACAATGCGTGCAGCCCAGATGAGATACGTCCGCTGTTTTTTTCTACTTTGTAACGGCGCCAGGATGCGGAGTTATCTTTTAAGTACAGATGGCGGCGAAAAGCTTTGTCGATTGTGCTGTAGAGGTCTTCGTTGCTTATAGGGTACGCGAGATACTTGAATACTTGACCTTGATTGATCAGGTTAACCGCCGTATCGGCGTCATATTCCTTGGTCAGGGTAATGGCTACCAATTCAGGTCGAGCCTGTTTGAGCAGATTGATGGTCTGTAGCGTTTGCTCTTCGCCACTCAATTCCACAATCACCACACCGACGTTGTCTCGGGTGGTCGCGGCAGTAATCGCCTGCTCCACGTTTTGAGTGCTGTAGGCCATAATCTCACGCTGCGAGCAAAAGCGCCGAATCTGATTGCGAACATCTTTATTCTGCTCAATCAGTACAATAGCTTTACCGCGTGTCGCAGACAGAAAAGCTTCGTCTTCGCCACCTTGAACCACCGTGCCATCGCCCAAAAAAACGGTGCCGGCCGGAAGCTCTGAGGCTTCTGAGGCCTCGGCCACTACCTCTTTGATTTCAACATTGTCCCACGGCTTATTGATAAATCGGTAGACCTCGCCTTCGTTGATCGAGTCGACAATAGCCTGACGATCCATAAAGCCGGTCAATAGAATTCGTATGGTTTGCGGGTACAGTTGACTGACTTGAGTAAGGAGCTCGCTACCCAACATACCAGGCATCCGCTGATCGCTGAGCAGTACGTTTACCGTACAGTCTTCAAGGATTTCTAGGGCTTCTTGCCCACTGTTTGCAGTCAATACCGAGTACTCGCGTCGAAACAAAGCCTTGAGCGCGCTGGTAATGCGGGGTTCGTCATCGACACACAATATAGTGTATTTTTTATTCGACTTCATATGCTGACATCCCTAACTTTTCTTAAATCGGTCACGTTATGTGGTGGGCAAAAAAACCGATACCGTGGTGCCCTGATTCAACTGTGAACTGACCTCAATACGGCCATTATGTTCTTCAATGATTTTATACGCAATCGACATTCCCATGCCGGTGCCTTCACCAATATCTTTGGTGGTGAAAAATGGATCAAACATTTTTTGCTGTGTCGCCTCATCCATTCCGCCGCCTTGGTCGATGAAATCTATGCGGATTTCCTGGTTCTCAACCTCGGTGCGAACCGTCAGTGAACCTTGTCGTTCATGCATCGCCTGACACGCGTTGGTGATGATATTCAAAAATAGCTGGTTCAGTTTAGACGGTGCGCATTCAATGGTAGGTAGCGTACCGAATTCACGTACCACAGTAACATCATTTTCCTTAATAGGGTTACTGGCAATGGTTAAAGAGCTATCTAGACAATCGTGAATATCGATATTCTCAGTTGACTGACGGTCAAGTCGCGCGAAGTTTTTCAAGCTTTGAACCAGTTTTGAAATCTCACTTAGACCGAACATGCCATCGTTCAACAATTGCTGACTCTCTTCGATCAATTCATTCGCCTCTAGCTCGCGTTCTTCTTCAATCAACTCTTCGAGTTTGGCCGCAATGGTCTCTGCACTTTGGTCTTGAGCGGTGTAATCATTGGCTAGATCATGCAATTTGTTCAACAGCGTATTGAGCTCAGACAGGTTCAGTTTGAGTGACCCAGCATTGCTGGTAACGTAGCCCAGCGGCGTATTGATTTCATGCGCGACCCCAGCCACCATCTGACCGAGCGACGCCATCTTTTCACTTTGAATCAGCTGTTGTTGAGATTCTCGCAATTCCTCGTACGCTTTCTTAATCTCTTCGGTGCGTTCAGCTACTTGGTGCTCCAATGACTCATAGTTGCGCCAAATTTTATAAGCGAAAAATACTAATACCAACAACGATAGCAGCGCATAAGCAACCAGCGCGTTACGCAGCAAGTTAGAGCTCTTTATCGCGTCATTATGATACGCCGCATAATCGGATTCGATCTGATTTAGCAAATCACCGGTCTCGATTGAGGTCAACTGTTGGTACTGCGCGTCGGCCATAGGGTAGAGCTCAGCAATGCCGAGCACTGCCGCCCGGTAGCGCTGCAATGAACGTCCGGTCGCAAGCAGCAACTCTTGTGTAGGATTCTCTTCGGTCAGGCTTAGCTCGCCAATCATGCCGCTGCCCAAGGTTAGGCTAAACAATTGAGATTGCGCATTAATGATTGAATCGTACAAATCGCTTTGTTCCTTCAACTCCGCGTTCGACATCAACACCGGAGCGGTCGTATTGACTCGCAGCAGATTCTTAATAATTTGCGTATTGGCCGATATATATTGCTCTAACAACTCATTACGATTGGTAAACGCGCGCTCAAAAGCGGTCACCGTCTCACTTAGTTGTTGGCTACTTTCAATCTCTTCAAACAGTGCCTCAAAGCGTAAATTGTCAAATTCAGCGCTCAGCTCCAGGTTCACGTCACGCAAACGGTGATGATCAAACTGACTATTAAAGCGTGACTGATTCAGCAACAACCGCAGATTTTTGTCGAGGGTCTGCAGGTTACGAATCGATTCGGTAGTTTGCAGATACACCGTTTGATCCAGCTTCTTTTCTTGCGTCAGAAAATAAACGGTTAAACCGATTCCGATCAGGCCCAGCCCCAGCAGTATAATTATGTATTTGCGCATAAGTCCACATCAGAACTGTGAGGCAGCCCGATATTAATCCTTCGGTTTATTGTCTTTCTTTTTGAATAGGCCACTGAACCAACCACCTAAGGTTTTTTTCTTCTTAGGCTGCTCTGCAATGGCTTCTTGGGATTGCTCTGCGGCAAGTCTTTCGGCTTCTGTCGGCGTCATAATCGCAGTATCGGGTGTGTCTTTCAGCTGTGTCAAAAGCGCTTGCGACGGCCTAACCGCGCTGTTATCACCTAACTGCTTTTTCACGTAATCCATAGCCCAATATGTCTGCTCTCCGGCAATACCGTCAATCTCTGCGGTATACACATTGAGTCGCTTTAACTCGGTTTGAATCGCTTTGACCATCTCGGTTTCGGCCGAAGGTGGTGCACTATCAATGGCTTTGTTCTTGTTACTTTCTGCATTGTTCTCGCCCACCGTCGGCGCCACACTGAGCTGCACGGCATCGCTTGACGTTTCATCGACGGCTTGACTCAAACTACTTACGTCTATCAACTCTTCTTGTGGAATCTCTCCGAGTCCGGCTGCCACGTAGTCGGTTGCGCCAGTGTACTCAAGGCGTAGCAATTCTTCTTTATTATCACTCGATTTGACTAATCTAAATGCAGGCCGATTATGGCTTGCCAGATCAAACGGTTGCTCGAGAAAAACCACACGTTGTCGGTCACTGTAGCGCGCTAATTCATTTTCCTCACGCTGAAAGTATGATTCTTGAAAAATTAATTCGCCGGTACTGGCTCCGCCAATCTCAAACTCAACCAAGGCGTCGAATTCATTTGTTTCATTTAGCAGTGAAGCCAGCAACACCTTAATTGGGTACTGCTTGCCAAACTCGCAATAGTGCTCAAAATTAGCTTTGCTGTGCTTAAGTTCTCGAGCGAAACCAGTTGGCCGCAAACACGTGGCAATGCCATCAGTGGTGTAGCTGCCCAGTTCAAAGAAGTTTGAGGCATGCGGCGTATTAAACTGCACCGGCTTAATATTTGAAATACGATAAACACCGCGCCAATCGGTGTATTCCTGCAATTGAGCACGCTCACTCGCCGACAAGTTTTCGTCGCCTAAATACGGTACTTTACGATTCCAAACAACCAAGCCATGCTCGTTGTCCCAAAGCTTAGTCAACACCGCGCTACTGGCTTTCATTAATTCGTGATAGCGGGCCTGTTCTGCCAACACGGCCTCAACGGCTTTGTCTACCAGCTTTGTGTCATCCACCACTGGGTTGGTGAACTTCACCAAACGCGAACCTTGCAATTTAGGATGGTTAACCAAACCGTCAAGCACGTAACCATTTGCGCCTTTACTGTAGATCAGATCAGCAGAAAAATTGATCATATAACCCGGCGCATACTCTTCTTTTAAGAAAGTGTAATACTCGTTTTCACGACCCTCTATGCGAGCCATTGCACGGATCACACGGTCATAGATTTCATGATTTATCTCACGTTCTGAGAAACGGTTGCGCCGCAGTACTTTTTCAACTCGCTCGCGGAACTCCGTGTTCCCAAGGTCTTCGATATATAACGGGTGACGCAGTTCTAACTTTCCTGACACCCGAATGCTACCCGAATCACCGCTCTGACTGGGCTCAACATCGTAGTCCATCAACGCTACTTTGTAGTCGTGGGTAACCTGGTAATTCTCAATGTAAGCTTGAATCTCAACATCGGTAGGTTGTGATCGCCCACAAGCACTCAGATGCAGCGCGGAAACAAGCAACGCTAGCCATAAAAAATAACGAGAAATGTACTTATGCTTTAACAAAGTTTACGGGGCACGGGGCGCATGCAGGGTTAGTTTTAATAATTATCGTTATGCGCTTTTCGCATCGATCTACGCCGTTATTTTGGCGAATAAGTCTCTGTTCGGCAACCATGCCTAATGATAAATCAGAGAGGTGGCTTTATTGCCCATAAGAAAACGAACATTATTCTTAAGTATAGCGGTATTTTAGCTTCAGATTGTGAAAACTGATCAACATCAATGAATGTGGGCACTCGTTTATCGTTGCGCACTTCTTTGTGAGTTTGAACCAACGTGGTAAAAGGTCAGTCAAGAGTCTCTCGCTAATCTAAACAGTGACGCCACGATTTCACTCGCATATCCGTAATTAACGCTCGCCTAAGCGCTGCTGCGGCACCTTGCGTAACAGTTCAGGGTCATATCCTAAGCGTTCAGATTCTCGCACTAGGGCTTGGTAGTCGGCGTCACTTATTTGTGGGGTTCGCGCCATCAGCCAAAGGTAGTCTCGTGCTTTGCGCCCAATAATCACTTGGCTGTAATCTTGGTTGAGATAAACAATTCGATAATCCGCTTTGATTGGCCAAATAAACTGCATACCCCAAAGCGAATTGTTGGTCTTGTCTTTAACAAAGCCCTTCGGATTGTAAGTTCTCAACGGGCCATCAAAACTGCCCTTATTGAAGGTAAAGGTCGTTGCAATATTGCCATCACTATCAAGCTCATAGCTCTCAATCGCATTGTAGGCTTCACGCTCGATAAACGTAGGGATATTGGCAATAACATACCAATCACCCATAAATTTAGTCAGATCAACCGATTCCACAGTAGGCATCGGCGCGCGGGTAGCACAGGCCGCGACAGAAAGCGCCACCAAGCCCGCCATAACTAGTTTTGAGATAATTTTCATACCCGTGAGGCTAACAGATGGCGGCTGGCGTTAGTGTCAACGAACGAGTATAGCGAGAGCTTTGCATTTAGAGGGCTATTCTCATTGTTAAAAATAGTTAGATACCGAATCTTGTACCGATACCGTCAGTTTTTCTTACGGCTTTTGTATCCGGCAAGCTCAACAACATACACATCAACTGAACCACTATTATTCCAGTCGGAATTAAATAGCACCCGCGTGCCACTCCGGCTGAGCACCGGATGCGGCTCAGCAAAATAACCGACCAAACCATAGCGGGCTGCCGAACGGTGATGCGCAATTCGACATACTTCCGCTTGGTTTGGGTCTGAGTTAACCAAATACAACTCCTGTTCGAGAGCGGTGTCGCCTTCATCGCCATAGCCGACACTCGACACTGCAGCCCAACCGGGGCGCTGATGCGCAAGTGCGCTAATGTGCGTGCCAGACAGCGTATACGGATAGCCGTTGGCTTGGCCTACCAGCACTCTGCATTGACCGGTAGAGGCATCATTACCATTGGCTAAACGCCCCACGCTAGAGTGCTCATTCGCGCTGGCTAGGTCAAAGCTACGAACCGCTGCGAGTTGTTGGTTTAACACATGACCTTGGTGATAAAACAGCTTGCCACTGGGAAACACCGATGGCGCATTCCCGCCCGCGGCTATCGGCAGCAGCGTAATCGTGTCATTGGAGCGTTGATAACTGAAGGCTTTGGTGCCGCAACGCAAGCCAAATACGTCATCGTCGTACGACATCATTTGCACATCACCGCCGGCAGTCACGGCATCGGCACCAGGGCATACTGCGTTAAAATCTTTGATAACCGAATGCTGCTGTGAGGCTACGTTGTAACTCATCAACTCATTACCCTTGAGACGATATGGTCCTTGTGCGGTGCTCACCGTTTGGCCAATCGCTCCGTTCGGGTAGTACACTAAATCAGGGTTCGAGGTACTCCAAAATAGTTCCTCAATATCAACCGGTGACACCGGCAGCTGGCTTAGCAGCCTATAGTTTTGACCATCATATAAATAATGGCCTGCGCCTCGATGCCACAAAATCATCAAAGATTCGTCGGCATTCCACGCTTGAATGGTGCTGTAGAGCGTTTTAATAATGCCACTACTAATCTGCGATGAATCACTAATGCGCGTGATAGTGCTCCCAAACACCGCATCAACATAGCTCGCGCCAGCAGACGGTTTAAGCATTGAACGCATAGGCCGATTCTGCTTATCGTTGACGGTAAAACCACGACACAGAGACACCGAACTTGGCGTGCTAGCCGCTCTTTTTGCAAGAATCGACGGCAAGAATAATAGCTCGTCATCGTCCGAAACCGGCTGAGCAAACGCTGAGCTAACGGTCCATAGAATCAGAAACAATGCGCACAACCTCTGCGCGAACGCTCGTCTAGTATATCTATATCGCATCGTGTAGTAGCCTTATTGGATCAGGACCGAGAGCAAAATGATAGCAAGAAACTAATCAGAGACCGTCCACCTTCGATCAATCGAACTCGTGCTCACTCTGAGTCGTTTATTGGTTATTCAAACGTAGACTTATAAAGTCAGTCATCCAATAACAACATAATTGTGGGGACAACGAATGAGCCTTGCGAGTCAGCTGGAGGCGTTGGATAAGACGGTGGACCATCGCCATTATTACCGACCACATTACCAGCATAATCTAAGACATTGCCAGTTAGAACGTCTCTATAAGTGAGTGTCCCATCTGGGGTTTTAGCCGTTGTCTTGTATTGAGATAAGTATGAATTGGTAAAACCGGAAAGCTGTACCTCAATTACTATTGGCGTATGAGTTGCTGTAAAGCGATCAGTCACCCAGAAAACAACTTGCATGACCCAACTGCCATTTGGTTTTTGGAATGCGCCGTGCATCTCAAGAAGCTCTTCAGCAGTCGTGTATCCACTATTACCTACGATGTTCGTTGAGATTGTTTTATCGCTATTATTGGTATAACCGAGTTTGTAGCTCTCAATAAAATAAACACCGTTTCTTTGTGAGAGCCAAACATTCTCGCCTAAGGGATAACTTCCGAGGCTATCGGTGATCGTGCCTGAAATAAAAATTTTATTGTCGTTTGGACTTAACGTTAGATCAGACTCTGCATCTAATACGACCGCTATAGCTTGGTTCAGATTTACCCCGCTTGTGTTTCTAAACGGGTGATTAAAAACTCGCCCTTCTATATTTTCGCCATAATTTTCAGCCCGCAAATTTGTATTATTGTCTTTAAATGACACATTCACGTATTCACCTAGATTGTTTAACCCAGAGTCCTTGATCGCCACATTGAAATTTTCAAAATGCACATCAATCAAAGACGTACCTTCTGATTTTTTATCTAATTTCACTCCAGAGCCAGCACCACTATCAGCGCCAATTAGAAGCGAGTCTTTAATAACGTAATCAGCGGTGTATGAAAAAAAGTCGAACGCTTTATCAGTCACTTCCCATGCAGTAAAGTCCACGATATCACTGCGAACATCGGACGTTAAAGAAAAGCCTCTTCGATGCCCTGAATCGAGCGCTATGCTAACACCTATGGCCGTATTGCCGTGAAAACCAATAAAATTACCAGTCGTACCAACTGATGTTTTTAGCAGTGGTGTGGGGTTAAACTTATCAAGTATGCTCGCATAAGAATCATACGAAGCATCGCTTTGCAAAGCCGTAAACTTCCAACCATAAGTAGAGTTCGCGGCGATATTATCTTTTTGTAAAAGCGATCTAGCGGTTGAAGAATAGGCCTCACCGGAATGACCAAAATCCCCTAATTTTTCATCACGATTAATCGACGCATCATCACCGTCTCCGTATATTCCCGTGACTAAATTACCCACCCATTGACCCGTTTCGTTACCATCTTCAGCAACAATTCCGGCACCTTTGACATTAAACACCACATTAAAATCAATGGCCGCATTCGAGCTATGATGTGTGATTCCCCAACCGGGGTTATCGTGAACAGAATTCCCGTAGGCAATCGCTAACGGATAATCATCACCAACACCGATTTCATGGAAATGAATAGAATACCGCCCAGTAATGTTGTCGCTGCCGTCGAGCGCGTTGCCGTCTGCATCCAGCGGGATGCCTTTATCTGTTCGACCTAAACCTAAAAATTCCGCAAAACGAATGTCGGTACTTTCATTCATAAACATCGTATGCCCACGAATGCCATTCACATTTTCAGAACGAAACTCAATATTTCGTGATGTATTTGCAACATACAGGGGCAAATCGTCATATCCTTGCGGCGGTCGGTGGTCGTAATCTAGAGGGCTATCCAAACTCACCGTTCCGTTATCTGAAATTTGCACAATGCGCCTAATTTCATCTTCCGCTTTAGTGTCACCGTTGGTACCAACAATCAAAATATCGTCCCCGACTCGCCAAGTACTTAGGTCGCCGTTCAAACGTATCGAAGACATGCCCCGTAATGCTGGCGCACCCAATGTGGAATACGGCAACTTCGCAGCACCATGAATATCAACCTGACCGATCGCAACTAAGCCGTGCCCCATTTGACTGGGGTCAATATTTTTATCGATTGCGTCATCAATAAAGATAATTTCGCTCTTAACGTTTCCCCCAATAGGCTGATTAACTGTGCCAATTTTAAGGCTTGATTTCATCCCTGTTATCATTGTTTGCAAGACGATTTTCGTATTCACAGAACGATCAAAACTTAACGTTCCATCAATTCGTACAACGTCTAATTTAGAATTGCTATTAGCATCATAAGAAACGGAAATATCTTCTGGAATATACACATCGGCACCAGTCCCTGGCACACTACCGCTCGACCACGTTGACGGATTAGACCAATCCTGACTATTTACCGCTATGTGCGAAGCCTGATCTGGCGTTAAAAGACTCAGAACAGCCATATGTTCTGCATGCGTTCCTCCGGCCATTAATACCGCGGAATACAACGAAGTAACAACAATGCCAATTATCAATCGAGCCATTAGAATCACACTATTTCACAACAGTCAGACTTTTTAAGGTAACACTGAATACCTTTTCTTGCCTACAACTATATGTTCACACCACCTTGGCATAGCAAACCTCTGTTTTTTATTATGAACTAGCAGATCGAGAGCAAGCACTCATTTAAGTCCATCAGTAACCGTGAAGCCCTATTTCTAAGCGTGGATCGGCGCGCTACTGACAGTTGGTACCTTGATTCGTGCTGCAACGCCAATTGCTTGCGATTTGTTCGCCGTTAGCTGGCATGATCGTGCCGCTCGGTAGTTCGACCGTGGCGACCAGAAAATCGCAGTTACCGGTAGAAGTTGGTACAGTCACACTTAGTGACGTGTCGCCTGCCGTGACATCGACGATGTGAGATTGCACGCCGTCACTGTCAGCAAACACGCGATAAGTTCCTGCGGGTAGATTCTCCGCTGATGCGGTGCCACCACTCTCTCCGCAATTTGCCAACACATTATCATTGTCGTCGACAATCAAAACAAAGCGAGAGAAAGGATTTTCACTATCCAAAGAGGCCGCAATGATATTACTGACCCCGGAGCTAGAAGTCTGTGCATGAGCAGGCAGAACAATGGCGTTGACCAAAGGTTTGTGCCACAAAGGTAATGTCGCACCACCGGCTAGCGCGATTTTAAGTGAACGTCGTTTAGAATTATTCATTGTATTGTGTGTTGCTATTCAGAGGATATCGTGTGGGCAAACTGTTAATTTATGTTAACATTTCATTGACTGATTGATATATAGAAAAAGGTATGGGTTGATGAATAAATTACGTTTTTGTCTAATTGGGCTGGTTTGGTTGATCAGTGTGTCAGCGAACGCGCAGTCCCAGTATGGAAATAAAGTAGTGGTGGTGCCCTTAATGGGAGAAGAATCTACCTGGCGCGGAAGTTGGCAGGTTGATACTAATTATTCAAAGGCGGAAGTGATTGAAGAAGGTGGCAGCAGCTATATTGCAGTCAAGTCTCACACGTCCAGTCTCGCAAACATACCACCCGACACTGAGTATTGGAATCTCGTTGCAGCTTCCGGCGCGACCGGCGCGCAAGGCATTCAAGGCCTCAAAGGCGATAAGGGTGACAAAGGCGATATCGGTGACACCGGCCTCAAAGGCGATAAGGGTGATAAAGGCGATACCGGTGACACTGGCCTCAAAGGCGACAAGGGTGATAAAGGCGATACCGGTGACACTGGCCTCAAAGGCGATAAGGGTGACAAAGGCGATACCGGTGACACCGGCCTCAAAGGCGATAAGGGTGACAAAGGCGATACCGGTGACACTGGCCTCAAAGGCGACAAGGGTGACAAAGGCGATACCGGTGACACTGGCCTCAAAGGTGATAAGGGTGACAAAGGGGATCCGGGTGCAATTGGACCGCAAGGTATTCAAGGGCCGGCAGGGGCCGATGGTGCAGACGGTACGATTATTAGCGTAGACGATACGACAATCTTTGAAACGATTCCTGATGCAGCCAATCCGAATGAGAAGACCTTGAGCGGCATCGTCTACTCAGCTGGATCCAGAATTCAAATTACAACCCCGGACGCCAATCTGCCTGCCCAAAAAGTGATTGCATTTAATCCATCGGGTTTGACTGCAAGAACTTCCTCGCCAGTGAATATTCGTGACCCTTGGCTTGGCGTGAACTACATTATCGCCATGCAAGGTCTTTACCCTTCCAGAAATAGTGAGAACCCTATCTTGGCCGAAATCGTGATGTTTGCTGGTACCTTTGCACCGAGAGGTTGGGCGCTTTGCCAAGGGCAATTGTTGCCTATCGCACAGAACTCAGCCTTGTATTCCTTAATCGGTACGATATATGGTGGCGATGGAGAAACTACATTTGCACTGCCTGATTTGCGAGGTAGATCGCCAATCGGTGCAGGGTCGGGACCAGGTTTAACCGATATTCGCGAAGGGCAAAAAGGCGGAGCTGAAACAAGAAACTTGGCGCTTCCGGTTCAGTAGCACGCGACGGCAAGGTCTCTTCAAACGCAAAATGAAATCTGCTTTTTGGGTGGCGGTGACAAGCATAGTTGCCGCCGTGATTCCTCATGGTGTGACGAGTGCATCGACGTTTTCAGATTTGCCTATTGTCATTGCCATCGTCGACGACGGCTTTAATCATAACCACCGTCTGTTCCAAGGCATGGTGTGGCGAAACCCGGGGGAAGTCCCCAACAACACGATCGATGACGACGCAAACGGTGTGGTGGATGATCTCGTCGGCTGGGACGTCTCCGACATGGATGGGACCGTATTGCCCGCTGTCGATCGGCAGTCGAAGCTGTATCACGGTACCTTTATTGCCGGGGTAATCGCCGAGATAATTCGAGATCAACTTGGTGAGCGAGATGATTATCCCATCAAACTGATGTTTGTTAAAGCCGTGTCCGATGCGTCTATCCGCGACACCGTCGAAGATGGCTACCGAGGCTTGGACTACGCGCTCAAAAGCGGCGCAAACGTGGTGAACTTGAGTTGGAGTGGTGGTCTCGTCGACGATCAAGCCAAAAGCGCGTTAGCAGGTATTGCTGATAGTCATGCATTCGTGGTGGCTGCCATGGGCAATCACTACCAGGACGAACAGATTTACCCAGCTGCACACAGTCAAGTATTCGCGGTGACTGGTGTTGATGAGAGGGGTATTTCGATTGACGGAAACCTAGGTGAGGAGGCGGACCTAACAGCCATGGGCGCAGAGACGGAGTCGGCGGACGTGGCCAGTAATAACGGCGTTCGCCGAGACCGAGGCACCTCGATAGCCACCGCACGTGTCTCGGCTGCGGTGGCATTGATGAAACTGGCACGCCCTTCAATCACTAAGCTCGAGATAGAATCATGCCTGAGTATGACGTCGTATGCTGTCGACAAGCTGAATCCACTTTTTCCTGGCCAGTTTGGTGCTGGTGCGTTGAATATTTCGGCGGCAATAAATTGTGTTAAAGCAGGGTTGCCGCTCAACCACACGTTTAGCAACCCAGAAGGCGTGCTGCTATTTACCAAAGGTAAGGCACGCAAACCTGAGCTGAACTGGCGAATACAGCCTGAAGGCGCATATTCTGGTGTTGTGCTCAAGCCCTTCTTCGAAGGCAAGAATAAGTCTGTGCAGGTGACGATCTCCTCGTTAGACGGTGAACACTTATGGCAAGGCAAAGCCGATGCGCTGCCGCATGAGTTGGAGTTTTCCAGTCACGCTATTCAGATCAAGTTACAAGCCAAAGGTCGCAAAGATTTTCGCTTTGGTATGCGCTATGCGTTCAAGTTGGTTCAACTCTCTAAACGCTATTGCCAGGGGCTTCAGCGCATCGAAGCTGAAGGCGTGTACACTGATGGCAGCGTAGGCAGTGACTATGCGCATTTGAGTGATTGTCAGTGGCTGGTGGTTCCGCCTGAAGGTGAAAACGCGCAGATCACATTCACCAAGCTCGACACGGAACTGCATCATGACATCATTCACCTATTTGCCGGTGAGACCACAGAACAGCGCAACTTACTGTTGAAATTGAGCGGACGTGAACTTCCGCCGCCACTGTTGGTGAAAGGCGGGCATCCGGCATTACTTTGGTTTGTAAGCACCCGTGAGAACAGTGGGACCGGTTTTGAATTCAAGGTAGACTACGTCGAACCCTAAGAGTTACGTTTAAGTAAGGACATGCTTAAGACAGCTTCAGGCTGTCCCCTTTTGTTGAGTATCAAACAGAAATACAACCCAAGTAGCACTCAATGAGTCGAACGTCTTCTAACGCCCGAAGTGCTTCGATGTATTCGCAATGGTTAACCGGATTGTTGAATATGGTTAAGTTTTTCTCGCATAATTTTTGTGTACTGCTTTTCCGCATGTGCATCTTTTGGATACAACAGCTCCACGCGCAGCTCACTTAGCGCACCCTGTTTCACGCTTTCGAAGCGCAACACAGTCATAAAAAATTCTGTCTCATAACCAAAAGCCTTGAGAATCGGGAATAACACCATGTCGTCTGAAGATTGTAACTCCGCACTGGGTTTTTCGCGCCGGTCAATGTATCGTCTGGTTTGATCGCTTAACGATTTCAGGTCATGGTCGCCAGTTCGTATGGACTCGAATAATCGACGTTGATAGAACGCATCGGCAATCTCCTGCCAATTCACTAGACAATTTTTGACTTCGGGGTCGGCAAAGAACGCATCGATAGATTCCTCTGCAGAGTCCCGGATGAGGTTTGAAAAAAAGGCCGAGAATGGGGTATTCACATATTTGATACGAGAATACACATCGACCACACACCCAGGAAATGGCTCGTGATCTCGAAGAATCGATTTTATCGATTTCTCGATAAACTGACTGTTGGATTCCTTGCGGTCAAACTTTACTTCCTCGACAGGCAACCCTGCCGAGGCCAACAAACTGTTTTTTTCAACACTCGATATATTGAACGCGTTGGCAATTCTGCCAACCATGCCGGGTCGAGGGCGAGATCGCCCTGTTTCGAGAAAGGAGACATGCCGTGCCGTTGTACCAACGCGATCCGCTAAATCTGCCTGTGTAAGACCATATTGCTTTCTCATTGCCCGCAGCAACTGTGAAAAATAACTTTGAGATCCTTGATTCACGACTTAAAACCTTATGGGGATGAAGAAGATTAACCTGATTGTTTGATTCGTGTTTGAGCACGAACCGCATCATTAATAGCATAGCGTTCAACCCACTATCACGGCGTAAAAGGTTGATCATCATCAATATATAAGTCACGATCAATCGACAACAAAAATTGAATTAGGTCGGCGCGCTCGTCACTCGTTAAATTCACCGCGTGACTGCCGGCCGAAAGCACATCTTGAAGCGTCGCAGCGGAACCATCATGAAAATACGGCGCACTTTGCCATAACTCAATTAGGCTTGGCGTGCGAATGGATGTGAGAACGCCGCCCAGGCGGCTTCCAGATCCGGACTTAATGGTACCAACGTCATGGCTGAGTCCATCTCGATATGCACTGCCACTATGACAGCTCGCGCAGCCTTGAGCAGCGAACACGGCTTGTCCTCGTTGGGCGGCATCCGTCAGTTGGCCTGTATATGTTCGATGAGGCGATCGAGCAACGCTGCGTTTTCCTAAGCTGGCAAGGTAGTCCGCTAATGCATCAAGATCTGCACTTCGCCCACGGGTTTGCTCGTCCAACGGCGACTGACCAAAAAACGTAACGCCATCAATCAATCCAACGCCTTTGTTGAGCTGTTCAATTTGCAGCTCAAAATCTTGCACCTCATCGAAATTAGACGACCAGTGTAACGCGCCAAACCGTGTGCCCATGGCGCCATTAAGGCTGAGTGTGTTGCGCAGCCCTTCTCCCAAAGCCGTCATGTCCCACACACGTCCATCGTCGCCGCTATCCACGTGACAACCCGAACAGCTGATGTAGCCCTCTGGCCCCATGGCCGGCATCGAAGCATGATAGAAAACTTGCTTGCCGCGTTTTTCAACTTCAGTAAACAGTTCGTCCTGTACGGTGTTAATCGTCACAATACGTGGTTGATTGCGACCGTCATGAATAAAGCCCGCCACATCAATGGCACTTACCGAGCGCGTGGTTAGGTTTTTTACGTAAAGTTGTCGAACCGTTGCACACATTGCCTGTGGTGCTCCGCCGGCAAGAAATTGCGCGGCAGTATTATTCTGCGCGTTTTCAGCAAACACTAGGTTGTTGCCTTGCATAGCGACAACACGGGTAGTCCCGTCAACCAAATAGGTAACAAAGGTTGGGTCAGCGGCGTTGTCAAAATCAACCGTCCCAGCGCGTGAGCTGGGTTGCGTATTCGCGTCACGGTGATTAACTAGGTCAATCTCAACCAGCATTGGACGAACCGTATTATCGTCATCCAGCGGCAAACCATTTCTAAACAGTCCGCGGTCAGTGTTGGCCTTAATTGCCGATACATACGCGCGAGTGCCATCTCTGTTAATGACAATGCTCGACAGAATATTCGGCACGCCTGAACCATGGTCGATGTCATCTGGCACGGTGACCTTATTAATCCGAATCCGGCGCTGCAAAGTCAGTTCTTGGCCGACTCGCAGATCATAAACTTCGCCGTATTGGTCAGCCGAAATCTCCCGCGTGACCAGCAGTCGATCGTCGAACATGGCCATGGCCCTGGGTGTAGGGCCCACCGCCAAGCGTTGCATAATCTGTTGTGAAGCGACGTCAATGCGAATAACCTCGCCGGTTCCGTAGGTCGCCACCAGTAAGTCGCCACCGTGTTCGATCGCCGCGACGGGCTGCGAGCCATGGCCGGTATCAATGGCGAACACAGGGTACGTCGTATCAGCGTCGTGAAAAACTACTTTGTCATCTGCACGATAGGTAATGGCAACATACGCTCCAACGCGCGTTGCGGAAGTTGGATTTTGGTAATCTAGATACAGCTCCTGTTGAGACGACACGCTCAGTTCAAACGACGTCGAATCAATTGATGTATCAACAATGGTGACACTGTCATTGTCAGGGTTGACTGCCCAAATATTGTTGGTTTGAGATTCGTCATCACAGGTCAATTGGCTCGACTGGCGAGGCATGTATGGGGTACCAGGAAAACTGGGTGCCGGTGTCTCATCACCGGGATCCGGGTCTGGGTTCGTTGGCAATTCATTGCCGGTGGTGAATATAAAGCTATAAGGCGACAGCGTGTTGCCCATAAAGTCCTGCACGCCGTCCACCGAAACACGGTAACTGGTATCTTGCTTCAAGTACGAGTTAGGCCATATTGACCACGTGCCAGTATGCGTAAATTGATGTCGAAATGACACGCTGGCGACCGGATTGCCTGAAGCATCCAACTCTTGCACCTGCAATGCGTTAACCATGCTCTCTGAGCGCAGTGTTTCGGGAATGTGTAAGTGAATGTACCCGTCAATCGGGTAATTGGTTTGATTTGCCGTTGGCCGATGCCCAGACACGAAAGGCGGACGGGTATCCGGCTCGTCATGGATCACATAAAAGCACATGCCCTGCTCGTTAATGGATTCGTCGCGCTGCAAATCCGTGATGGTGTAGGTTTGTGATGTCGCCGAATTGGTAAGCACATCCCCAACACTCATGTCGCGGCTGGTAATCACGTAGTCGCCCGAGGGAGTTCGCCATAACGGATTGAAACCTTGTCCAGACTGATTGGTATGCCAGCGATTCAACTCCAACTCACCACCACTGACACGAATTTTTGCCTGTGTTTCCCACCAATCGTAACCGCCAAAGATCCCCACCTGCCCCAGTGGACGAAAGTACTGGCTGCCGTCACAACTGTTTTGTATGTCGTTGTACCGCACCACAATCTGGTCGAACTCCGTACTGTCGATTTGCCCATCAGCGTAGGCCGTCTCACAGCGCTCCAAGTCGACGCGAAAATGATCGACAAACGCATACTGATCTTGAAAGTTCACGTACATGGGGTCGCTCGATGCATCGCCATCGTGAGGACTTTGCTGATCTTGATCAAAATAAATCTCGCAGCTCAAAAACGGTGACTCAGGATCGCTGAAGTCTACAACGTAGATCGCAGGATAGTGACGCTCAGGCAAAACTCCTACGCGCTCGCGCGCGGCCCAAACCATTTTGTTGGTGCCGTACGGTTCAACCCAGTACCCGCCGATGCCGATACGATTACCATCAGGTTCGGTTTGAGTCGGGTTAAACACACTGAGCAACCTAGGTCGTTGACCATCGCGTACACCGGCCATATCGTAGATCGCCATTCCGGTCGACATTTGGTCCGATGCCATCACAAATAAATTGCCAAGCCACGAGCCAAACCCAGTCACGCCTGTCTCTGCCAAATGATCCCATTCAACAACGACCTCACCTAACCAGTATTCGTCAGGGTCTTGCGTTGAATCACCCAAGACATCCGCATTGCGAATTTGTTGTAAGCGCCCCGGTGCATTGCCATAGTTCCAAAAACTATGTGCAAAATACGGCGAGAACATCAAGGTGTAGGCAAAGGGCTCGCGGCCTCGAGTGTACAAATTCCGTGAGACTGCCTGGCTATTCGAGTCAACGCCAGCGGGATCGTATGTCATCCAATCACCGTCTTCGGCCGGGCTTCCATTACGGGTATACAAATACCCGCGCGTCTCATCAAAACGCGTCACGGTAGCATGTGCGCCAATCGGCTGGCCTAGATAACAATTGTCGCATGTGAGCGAGCGGATCATTACGGGATTGGTTAAATCGGTGATGTCCCAAACCGTATCTTCAGAGCGGTATGGAATGCCATCTGAGGTGCTGCCTGGGCCTTCGGGCAAATTCACCAAGAGAGGGCCAACCACACCTAAATCGGCAGTGCGGCCAAATGCGGTACCCCGTTTAGCAAGGAAATCACCCTGCGTTCCATAGTCTCGGTTTTCTGGGTAGTCGGCAGCGAACGCATTTGCATTTAACACCAAACTCAGCGTCAGGCAGACCGCCAGTGTGCGACACGCCCTCAGGGTATTTTCAACTTGTAGTAACATTACGCACCTACCTCCATGTTCATCGGCTCAGAAAAAAGACTGTTCCCCAAATTGTCGTAGCACTCGATGAATATTTGATACTGCCCGACTTGGTTGGCGTTTAAGAGAAGTTGATACTCCGTCGCTCGCCCTAACCCATTAACGTGCACACGCTCTGGCCGCTGACGGTTGTGACTCGATAAAACTCGACAGCCACTTGGGAGGTTGGTGAACCAGTGTAAGGCAATACTCGATTGCTGCTGTTCAGCCGTAAAAACGATGATGCTCTCGGCTGTATTAGGACGCGGGTCTCGGTTGTCGCCAAGGCCATCGCCGTCGCTATCGCTTTGTTCGTTCGGATCAAAAGGAAAGGCATCTAAATGATCGGGCACGCCGTCATTATCACTGTCGACGATCGATTGCTCGCCATCGTCATCCAGTAACAGCCCAATGATTGGAACCAACAGAGAAGCATGTTCTTGTGAGGCGACCATCGCGTTGGCAAGCCCAACGGTCGTGAGTCCGGTGGCCAGCACTAAGAAAAGGTTGAGTTTTATTTTTAGCATGTGGTGTGAGCAATGATTAGGTACAGATCAACAAAGGCAGGATTGATTGCGTGGTTGGAGTGAGTTCCACATTTACCCTAATCAAAATAACGAGGCAAACCGTTTGCTGACGAGCGGTCTATTTTCACCGCAGAACGGCACTATTAACGCGTTCAGCGTTTAAAATATTCCCCTTAAGGGAAAATCGCAGACTGATGATGCGGCCTAGCGCAAGGTATCGTAAACGGGGTCTGTCCCGCTTTTTGAAAATGTTTATTCCGGCTGGAAATGGATTTCCAAGTCTTGGACAAACGGAGCCTTAGACGAGTTAATAAAATCCTTAAACTGCACTATATTTCGAGGCTTACTTAAGCGTGAAGGCCCGTCGCCGTCTACCCATAGTCCGGCAAAATATGTTTTGCCGTCTCTGACCACGCGTTCAACATCAACCAATTGCTTACCTTTCTTGACAAGCTCATCTCTGGTCGTTCGAAATTGCTTTGTCTCGAGCGCTGGCATAAATTGAGCTGGTTTAGACAATATGGTCGAATCATTTGTCGGCGGATTCGAACTAGATTGACGCCACAATGCGGCGTAGCGAATGTCCCCGTCGTTGACGAGCATCTCTATATCAACGGGATATAAACCCGTTTTCTTTAGCGTCGCATTGCGTTGCTTGAACCCTTTAGCGCTCATGTTCGGTGAAAATTGTTCGTCTAACTTGCCGGACTGCCACAGGCTCACCACACGGGTATCTTGGTTGATTTGCAACAATTCAAAATCGGCGAGACGTAGCCCTTTATTAATATTTTTTTGATGAAGCTTATTAAATTTTGCAACTGTCAGTGGTTTTACAAACAGGCTGGTTCCGTTGCCTTTTTGCCAGAGCCCAACATAATATTGTCGCTGGTTCATGCGCAGTGTTTCAAAGTCGACTAAACGCATCTGCCTAGCGGACGTCATTGTGGCGCCGTATTCAAGAAAGTCGTCGAATAGTTTTGGCGGTGATACAACTCGCTTCTCATGTCCAGAGTTGATTAACCCTTGATAAAGAAGCTCACCATCAACCGCCGTCTTTGGGTTGGTGCGTTTTGCTTGTTTTGACGAGGTAGGCTTGCGTTTCTTTGCTAGCGCCTTTTTGATGTCATCATGACTTGCGCTACTGGCGCTGGTACTTCTACTTGTTTTTGCGAACTGCTTACCGTAATCGGAGTCACCGACACAATGAACAAAGAGTGGTTGCCAAGCGCTAAGCTTTTTAGACCGAGTAGGATTAAAAAGATTTCTTTTTCTTTTCTTAGTTCTGACACAGGAATAGCGTAACCCGACCTTATATGCCTGATCGATCTTAGTCCAAAACCCTTTTTTTAGAAGCGAGGCCGTGTCTAATCCAGCATTAGCGCGATCGTCGACAATCGTGTTGCACGCGTGTTGCGGTGACGACGAAAGAGTCGGTTCAAAGCTTGTCATTCTTGACGTCATATGTGAATACTGAGAGTTGGCAGACAACACACCAAGATTTTCTGCCGTAACGTGTTCCGAGTTCCCGAAGACCGACAGCAGAGGATCTTTCTCTAGTTGCCATTTATTTCCACAATCGATACTGAACGATGTTTTGAAGTGAACGTCTTTATCCCTAAGAATCACCGCGAATCTCCCGTCAGATTGATGCACCTCCACTATCGGTGATTCATTTACCCGCGTTGGAACGGAAAAAGAGTAATCACCGTTTTTAACACCGGCCTTAACTGAGTAAGGGTAAGCGCGAAGCGTTGACTCAGCGGCAGCAACCACATTAGGCATCACAAGAAAGCTCGCGACAAACGCAGATATAAGACAATGTGCAGCGGCAAGATTTCTAATAAACATGCGATACCTCTATAAATTATTTAAGCTTTTATGCTCTGCTTATGCCAAGTTTTCTTAACACTGCGCTAACAAAATATCGCTACAAGCAAAACGTGACGACATTAGTGTTTTGCGCAATGTTATCGGCCACCGTTGATTCAGAGATTGTGCCGCTTGCGGCATCGCTGCCGGCATAAATGGCAAAGCTACCGCCAGTGGCAGCTGAATTTCCCCGTAGCTCAGTGTCGAGTACGGTCAGCGTTCCAGAGTCGAGGTGTACGCCACCGCCGAAACCACGCCTTAGGGTGACGTGCTCGTTGAACACCGTATCAATACCTTCAGAAAGGTTATTTTCGATAATGCTCTCGCTTATCTCAGATAGCGAATTTGATATATAAATACCACCGCCCTCGGTGATAGGGGGGCTGACCGTCCCCATCCCGCTAAAATCGTCGGGGTTAGCGTAGACCCGATTGTTGGTGATTCTGCTGTTCCGACTAATTTGCAGGCGACCGTAGGTTCGCATGCCAATACCGCCACCAAGCTCCGTGGCATGATTATTGTCAATAACCGCCTCAGAAAAAATATACACCTGCGAGGAGTCAATTGCTCCCACGCCGCCGCCAGCTACGGCGCTATTCTCGCCAACCAGACTGGCATAAATCGACAAAGCACTGCTCATGTCCGCGCCGAGACCGCCGCCAATATCCGCACGGTTATTCCGAATAATACATCTACCCACCCGCACACTTGCGCCGTTGCTAGCATAGACACCGCCGCCAAGCTCCTGATCGTCGAGGTAGTTCACATGCTCAACAAAACCATAACTAATTGTGAAATTAAGAATGCTGACACTCGCTCCATCGACATGAATGATGCGATGCAAAGCACCGACGCCGAACAGCATCCACTCTGCCTCACGCGCAAAGAACAACAAGTCCTGCATCAAATACTGGAAGGTCGCTCAAACGCCGAAATATCCGCCAACTTCTCACGTTCTATTCGCACCATCGAAGCCCATGTGTCATCGATTCTGTCGAAATTCAATGCCCAAAATCGTTTGGAAGTGATTATTCGCACACAGAATGAACCATGGTTGAATCCGGCGTAAGCTCGTGACGTTAAGTGCATGCACTTTCACCTTCGCAATACGTAGAACACCACAGACCTGATCAAACACGCATCGAGCACATTCAACTCGATGCTGTTGCGGGCGGAGAGTTAACTGAATTGAGTAGTTTGAATTCAGTACGGACAGACCACGCTTAATCGATCGAACTCGTGGTTGAACGCGTAAATGTCGAGTAAAGATCGACGCACGACTTGACGCTAAAACGTGGTCTGTCCCGACTCACTTGGCTAATCTCAAGGAGTTCATTCGGTCTTTTGTGATGCTTTGGCACGACGTTGCACTCGATTTATGACTATAATTGTCCAGAAAATTCAACCCCACTACGTTTTTTTGAATTTAATGGCTCACCTCAAGTATTCAGAAACTCAAGATATTGCCTATCTTCGTGCTTATCACACAATCGGGCGAAGACGAAACCAGGTCAATACTTGTTTGGAATTTGATTTTGTTTCAAAGTTACATAGCCTAATCGAATGGAAGGGTGAGTGCTGGATGATTCGAGATATGTCCGCGAATGGAACGTGGGTAAATGGAGAGCGGATTGATTCCTTCACATCGTATTTGTTAAAAAAAGGAGACGTCATTGAAATTGCTGGGCAAGACGGCGTCAAGTTTGAGTTTTGTGACGAATCGCCACCGCACGACATGATCTATCAAGTAGAGCAAAAGCTAAATGTCTGCTCCTTGACTGAAGATTGCATGTTACCTAACGACGAAACGCCTGAAGTCGAATTGTATAAATGTCCGGAGCGTCAGCAATGGTTTGCTACTCGAGTCGGTGCCGAGCAAGGTCATCAAAGCGAACTAGGGCCTTTTGAACACGACAGCGAACTTAACGTGGGCGGGAATCACTGGCGATTTTTTTTAGGCAGCGAACAATCAAAGACCGTCGTGATAGAGTCAATTAAGCCAGAGATGTCGGCCGTTGAATTCAGGTTTGATATCAGTCAAGACGAAGAATCTACCAAGTTGACATTAATTCAGGGTACGCAAGAGCAAGACCTTTTCGAGCGTGGGCATCACTACATTTTGGCACATCTGCTCAGGCATAAACATGCACAGCTGATGGATTCAATTGACTTACTCGACGCAGGCTGGATGAGTTGTAGCGATCTAGGCCGCGACATGGGGGTTGATGAAAAATACCTAAATATCATGATATTTCGCGCGCGAAAGCAGATTGGGCAAGCTTTACTTGGCTACTCTGGAAGCGCCAAATTGTTTGAGAGGCGTCGCGGTGCCATTCGCACAGGGATTAGTAAGTACTCGATCTACAAAGGCTCGAAACGAGAAATTTAGCGCCGACTTATAATAATAAATGCAACCTACACTTGATTACAGCAATACCCGAATAGGCAGATATGAGCTTAAGCGTTTACTTGGCGTGGGAGGTACTAGCAAAGTATACCTAGCCATTGATACTGAGTTGCATCGACAAGTTGCGGTCAAGTGCATCGACATTAATGTAGATGATCAAAGTGTTACGCAATCCATTGAACGAGAAGCCGCATTAACAGCGCAACTCAACCATCAGAATATAGTGCAGTTGTACGACGTGGTTAAGACCGAGACAGTACTCGGACTTGTAATGGAATACGTTGACGGTGTGACGCTTTCCGATAAACTCGGACAAAGCAAACCCACCACAGAACAGGCCTTAGAGTGGTCGATACAAGTCGCTCAGGGTTTGTGTCACGCCCATCAGTCTGGAATTGTGCATTGCGACCTCAAGCCAGACAATATTATTGTCACCAACCACAACATTCTTAAGATTGCCGACTTTGGAATTGCCAAACTACAATTGCCAACGACATCACTTGACGTTGACACTGCAGCCGCAATCAGTGGCAGTTACCACGCGGTTTCGCCAGAACAGGCTCAAGGCCAGAAGATCGACTTTAGAAGTGATGTTTTTTCTTTCGGCCTATTGCTCTATCAGTTGTTGACCGGCCGCCACCCGTTTGGCTCATCGGAAAACAGCCAAACAATTATGCACCGGATTGTGCATCAGCGTTTTGAATTCAACGCGTTAGACCGCGTTGAAATGTCCAATGAGTTAATGGAATTAATCAGCGCCCTACTAGAAAAAAAGGCGCAGAACAGACCGACTAATATGGACAAAGTCACCACGACGCTACAACAAATTTTGCACAGTCAAAATTCGTCGTTCGACACGGAAGACCACACTCGTGTTCTAACACCGATTACACCGCAAGCAAGTTGGCAAAAGTCACGGGGAATTTGGTTCGCCGCGGCGGCGCTGATATCAATAATTGGCGCCGCCACCTTAGCGCTTTTGGCATGGCAGTGGTGGCCCGAAAAAGCAGTGCCATCGCTTTATGTCGCCGTTTTAGAGCCAGTAATTGAAACACAGGGCGAATTCGATGAGGAGTTTAAGCGGCAGATAACAACAACGCTAAAGACATCGATGCAAGAGGGCGTTATTAATTTGGAGCATGTAAACCTAATTGTACAGAACGATCTTGAGTCATTTGATAATAACTATCAAAATTTTGCCGATGCCATGGCCGCCGACGTTATATTGAGAATCGAAGCTAGCTGCTCGCGCTCACAATGTCAGCTTAATTTGCAACGATTATCGGGGCCTCAATGGATCGTACAGACTCAAAAAAATTGGCCTGCCATTGCCACTTCGCTAAGCGATATTCGACATACAACCTTGTCGGAGTTATATCAATTATTTGATGGCGAGCAAGTCTCCGGCGAGAGTCAAAATGTTGATGAGGCCGCGTATCGGGAATACCTCGACATATACAAAGAGAGTGGAGCAGGAGTTGACGCAACAGCTGAGCACTTAAGGCAACTCGAGAGAATTTATCGGGACTTAGACTTCTTTCCGCTTTATGAGCTTTATGTTACAGCGGCTCTCGATCTTTATAAGGAATCAAACGAATCGGTCTACCTTAAAGATGCATCAAACTTTTTGCAGCGGGCATCGTTGTCCACTAGAGCCCGGCCTGAGTTCAAATCCTTGGAGTTCGATCTATTATTGCTTCGAGGTCAGGTTGCAGAGGCCCAAGAAATAATAGATCAGCTAACAACTTCGGGTGCCGAGCGACTCTTAGTCAACGAGCTCCGCGCCGACTTAGCAGCACACAATAACGATTACGAGTCTGCGGTGCTATTTGAGCGGGAGAATGCACAACTTAGGCCGACGCTGTCTCGCTTATATAACCTTGCTGCATCAGAGTTTTATTTAGGTAATTTTGAGTTGGCAAGTCGCTCAGCAAATCTGGCACTCAACATAAACCCTGAAGACACAGACACCCATAATCTATTGGGAGCCATTGCGTTAACGCAAGGCAATCTAGAACAAGCAATAAGTTCGTACTTGGCCTTAGTGTCTAAAATTCCAAACGGCGATAACTTAAGTAATTTGGGTTTGTCACTGATGCTAAAAAGAGACTATAAAAGAGCAATAGAATATCAGCAACGCGCACTAAGTCTAAATCCAACCAGCCCAAGCGCCCTACTCAATTTGGCCGACAGTTACAATTTACAGGGCGATCTAGCGACAGCAAAAAGCATATACCAACAGGTTTTGGCCGCCACCGATAACAAGTCTAACGTAATGCAATATACTGGGCGAGCACAAGCTCAAGCGCACTTGGGTCTGCACATTGAGGCGATTAGAACATTGCAGGACGCAAAAAAGCAGTATTCTGATTCACCCGACCTATCGTATTCATCAGCCATCGTTCATTCCATCGCTGGAAACTACGGAGCGGCCATTGTCGAAACTGAAGATGCTATATCACAAGGGATGGGCACAATTTGGTTTTCCATGAAGTGGTTTGAAAAGTTGTGCTCTTACCCTCGCTTTACAGCCCTATTTGATACTGATTCAACGCCACAGGTTTGTGTCCAGTTACGAGATACGGCGGTCAATTAGTCTTGCGTGTTATTTTAATTTGTGGGTCGGCAAGAAAGGTCTTAGAAGAAGCCCCCCTTTTGACATTAAAGCTCACGCTGAAGGGTTTTTCAATGGAAACTTTATCAGTAAAAGCTACCTGTAGTACACTATTAGTTCGCCCATCCGTGTCATAAAGTTTTACTGCTTTGACATCATTTTTGCATTTCATATTTGAGGGCTTAAACGTCAAACCCTTATTTGCAAAGCTGTAGTCGGGCGTCGAGATTTGAAAATTAACCTTGTAAGTAGGATCGCCCGTTTCGGGAAAAGTAACGACGATTTCTGAAATTGATTGAGTCAGATTGCTGTCCTTATACGGCGTGGTTTTAAAGCACCACCTGCAAAAGAAACGGCAGTGCCTGCACAAGAAACAAAAGAAACGTCTCTTTGTCACTTTGAGGTAGACAACCGGCGGACTTTTCGATGCTGTAGAAGAAATGGGAATATGTAAGATTGTTTCAGTCATTGTAGAATCCTATTTAAGAAAAATATTAACAATAATATTGCCCGACATCCGTTAGTCGGGCCTTATCATTCACTACGAAAAAGAGAATCGAAAAATAAACCATCCTGAGATTAGCGCTAGAATGGTTTTAGGGCCGTAAACAATACTTAACTTGTTTTCCGCGTAATCTTAACCTGGGGGTCGGCCAAAAAACTCTTACCAGACGAGCCCTCAGTCACATTGAAGCTTAAGCTGACTGCGTTAGAAATGGTGACTACGTCTGTGAAAGTAACAGGTAGAATATTGTCAGTCCGACCAACGGAGCCAGTAAGTTCCCCCGCTGAAACATCGGAACTATCATCACTAGGAAAGTTGAGGCTGTTGTTGGAAAATTGGTAGTCAGCCGTCACAATTTGAAAGTTCAGTGTGTAGCCAGGTCTACCGTTTGCTGGAAATGAAAAGTCAATTTCTGAAATTTCTTCTTTAAGCGTGATATCACTATACGGCGTGGTTTTATAGGTGGGGGGCGCATTTCCCACGACTTTCTTTTCAACTTTAAGGTAAATAGTTGTTGATCCGCCAGTGGATGGTACATCAATGGTCTTTGTGCTGATTTCAGTCATCTAAATATCCTCTAAAATAAAATTAGTTAAGATTGCTCGACATCCCACCTTTGCATCGTAACAGCATTTCCTTACCTGGAACCTTGTGTGTAATAAGATGATATAAAAGTGGCGCAGTGAATTAATACGGGCGGCCCCTCAGTCAGTAATGTCACCAGCTGGGTCCTTGCCGTTGCGATGGCCGTCTTGAGTTCGATATTTCCCCCGACAGATAACCCGGTGTAATAAAAAGAAATCACATTTTCATCCACTGAGGAATATATTAAATGGGTAGCTTGTTTATACGGAGCCAGCAATCACATCATCGCAATAGTGGAGAAATATTATGTCAGCATTAGACTATATTAAATGGGTAGGCCAAGACAAAACTGAGACGTTTCAAGATGGTCCGTTAAAAATTGAACACACGTATCGTATATCTGCCGTAGACCGCAGCGGGCCAGACACAGTTGTTCATACAATTAAAGTAACCAACACCTGCTGCAACAAAACGAAACTTAAAGACGTAATGGTGTTAGTAGATTTAGATGTTTCAGGTACCAGTTGGGATGCGCACCTTTGCGATATTTATGGACGTCGAGTAAGCAGGGAAGACGAGTACCTTAAATTCGGCGAGATTGAACCTGACGGTATTCGCACAAAAACCTACCGCTGGACCGCAGCGTCAGTCACTGAAGGTGAGCGACTAGACGTGAAGTTTAACCTGATACCAAGTTATCAAGTTGTTTATGACAGAACTAACGCCTTTAGTCATAGCTGCCCTGTTAGCTTTCATAGTGCAATGATCTGATCCGGGTTGGGTTGGTTTGGGTTGGCTTGGGTGGCTCAAGTACGGTTGGAGTCGAGGTTGGTTAAACAGAAATAAATCACGTTTAATTAGTCAGACTAGTATTGAGCCACCTAACCCTTCTCAACTTAACTGGGTTAACAGACATCTCTCGCGCCTAATGCGAGCTCTTCTCCAAACCGAGTATACCGTTTAGGCACTCCGATTCTGGCGAGCTGATTGTCTTATTTCATTGATCATTATCTAGGAGCGAAGCGTGGCACCCCAAGTGGCAACTTGTGACCCATCGCTCCGGCAACTTGTGACCCATCGCTCCGCTCTGAAGCGCGTAGCCTGCGTTTGAGGTATGACATGGGGCGTGCTGGTTTAGGCTAATAGAGGCTGAAATAGTTGCCATGTTACTTTTCCCTCCTCAACAAAACTGATCAATTCGAGTTGGCAGTCTTCGATTTTAAGCGCTAAGCAGTGTTTATGAGTTACCGCTAACTCCTACTCTTGCGACCAGCCTCTGTCAGTCATTAGATACGTGGCAAAACTGGCAAGCCAGTGTGACCCCGAATAGTGTTCATCTGACACCGCGGCAACGCCCGTGTCGGCATGAATTTTGGCGGCGGCGACCAAGCTGCCTCTACGCGGATCGTTGTCAGGCAGAGCCCTTGCGATATTGTAGAGGTTCCACGCACGTGAAGAGTTCACACCATCAAGATGCACTAGCTTGCCGTCGGTCGGGTCGTCTACTAGTCCCGGCGCAAGCCAATTGCCCGAGCCATCTGTCGGCACGGTGGGTAAAAATAGACTAAACCATGTAGAGAACGCTTTACTGGGTAATATGCGCCGCATTAAGTCGGCTTCCATTAAGCAGGGAGACAAGAAGTCTTCGCCACTGGGCTCGTAAGCCAACGGGCAATCAACATCATTTTTATGGAACGCCAGCGAACGCTCGATAATAAGCGTTTCCATTTCTTGGTCGTTCGCTTCACGAGCCCAATCAAGCATTAAGCCGAAGGCAAAGGCGCTTTGATTGTGCGTGCCTAGGCGAATCGGGTAAACCAGTTTTGGTAACCATACCTTTAGGCTATCGGCAATGTCGTTTTCCAGCGGAGCAAGTATCGCCAACCATTCTTTGGCTTGCGGATCGTCCCATTGCCGTAACTCAGTGGTGAGCTGCAAATACCACGCTAAGCCGTAGGGGCGCTCCCATGAGCCGCGCGCAGGGCGCGCAAAGTTAGCGATTTCGCCTGCGATATTTTCTTGGGTGAAATTTTCGTTTAACTTTGTAATAGCATCCTGCCGCCAAGCGGCATCTTGTTGCCCTACTCGCAGCAAACGAACCAATAGCCAATGCCCGTGCACCGCGCTGTGCCAATCGAAACATCCGTAAAACGTTGGAAAAAGTTCACGAGGCCGACCAATGGCCTCAGCGTTGTCGGTGGTTCTAGAAATCTTATTGGGGAACTCCTGCTGCACACAAGCGATGGCCAAAGCCGAAAAACGGTTCGCTAAATCTGGTGAAATAGAGCTCGGATAACTGAGCGTCTCTGTTTGCCCGCCATGTGCCAATGGCATACAAATAACTAGGCTCAACAGACCAGCAGAGAGTGTCGCCTTTAGGTTGATCATAAAGTGAAGCCAATAAAGAATTTAATATGGGCTTACTCTAACAAGAAAAGTCTAACTAAGGCTAAATTTAATCTAGGTACGCGAGGATTTGGTGACCATACCCCCAGTAGTAAAAATGGGGGCTGCCTAGATTTTGTTACCGACTCGCTAGCGACCTCGCTTCGCGTCGACAGAGAGCGAATCATACTCACGAAATGCAATGAGTATTAACGACGCGAACAGCAAGGTGGTAGATGGAAAAAAGGTCAGTTTCGCTTCATCGGTCAAGTATCGGCCAAACGGATCAAGAATATAGACCATGATAGGCACAATGCCGGCGATATACCAAACGAGTTGAGCGGTGTATGAGAATGCGCGAGCGAAACCAATACAAACCAACGCCCCTAACAAAACTTGTAAGCTACCAAGGCCCAAGTTGATCATGTCGCCCGACAGAAACCCGCCGTAGTATTTGTCAGATACCGCGTTTGCCTTATCGGTCGCGGCCAACTTAACGATCCCCCAAAGGATGAGATAAATTCCAGTCGATAAACGCAGTAGCAGTAAACTCAGTGCTTTCATAATTGTTTCCTCTAGAGTGTGACGGGTTTTGTTGAGACAGTTCAGGCCTTAGCTCAAAGACCGTATGATAGAGCAAAACCTTGCAGCGCTGGAAGAGTTAGGGGTAGGCTAGGTTTAATGGCTTTACTACCGGCGCGCCTTGGACTTAAGCGTCCGGTTTCACTTTGTCACTGGGGCGAGACCTTTAAACGTGCCCTGTCCAGATATTCAGTACGTGGCGCGCTGGGGGATTTGAATGGTGTAACTTAAGGTCCAACTTAAGGAGGTAAAGCCCTTTACCAAAACTTCTATTTTAGGCTGGTAATCTAGGCCGCTCTCAAAGCGACTGCTCTACATTGCATGCCAGCTGACTCTATTAGCTTCGAAAAAGAGCTTGTCACCCTTAGGTTTTACTAGCTTGCTATCCGTATACAGTCTGTTGCATGTACCAGCCCCTTCAGGAACCGAATGGCCTTTTCAAGCTCATCTCTTTTTACGATATGAGGTTGTCCAAGCATGGTACTAGCTTGATGTGCGGCATCTCCTCGTTTTGAGACAAGTTCATCAAGAACCTTTTTCGCTTGAGCTGGGTTGTAGTTGTCCCACTTCCAACCCGAAGTAATATCGATTTCAAAATAGCTCATAAATAGCTGTTTGGTTTTCGCGCTATTAGGATTAAAAAACCGCTTCATATCATCATCGATACGCCGCTGTACGAAATTCCCCAACTGACTCCCACTGACAGCCAATAGCCAAGTTCCAATTTCGTCTTTAAACCTATCTTTCACATACGTTTCCCACGCGGCTAATGCCATTACCATCCCAGCTCTCTTTAAGGCTTCAGAATTTCCTTCAGCGTCTGAGTTATTTTCACTGTCAAAACGACTCAATAAGCCTTCCGCGTCTTTAATCGCTTGATCAAATAGTTTTGCTGCTTTCGTCATATTTTTTATGGTGCTGTTTTAGATTTTCAAAGACAGACCACGTTCACTCGATCGAACTTGTGCTCGGATGCGTAAAGTTCGAATAATAAGTGACGCACGATTTGACTCTAAATAGTGGTCTTTCACGATTTGCTTTTAAATTTAACTAATAATTTTTCCAAATTCTGAATACGCCGTTCGTGCTTTTTAGATTGGCGAAAATCTCTAAGGATGCTGCTATATAATTTTAATGTGTAAAGCACCTCAGCATGTGTTCTCTCCTCAATTTCAGACAAGCACTGCCTCTCATAAAGATCCCACACACTTCTTCCATCATCAAAAACGTTCGAGCCAAAATATTTGGTTGTGAGATTACCCTTTGTTTTAGGGTATAAGAAATCGTGTTTATGATTAAAGACTCCAATAGCTACTTGCGACAAGTCTATAGACCGAAACTGACTCTGAAATTGAAACGCCTCCGCATTAGACAGAATCTTATAACGTTTAAAAAGTTCGAATAGCACCGGCACATCCGATGTCGTTATCCCAATACCGCAAAGCAGAGGTGACACGCTTGGTGAATTATCTTTAGAGACAAATTGGAGTATTTTTTCCATGTAACCAAATATATTTTCAAGCAGAGATCTTTCCGAATCATGGTTCCAAAGCCATAGCGGTTGAATCATCTCATTTAGATACGAGTCCTCTTGGGTAAAATCGTTTGTCGGCGATAGTGAGAGAAAGGAACCGCCGAGTAACTTACTCTTTTTGTCCCATGGGTTATAGCAGAACCCGCCTTCTCTCCTACTTTCGGTTGGTACATAAAACTCCAGGTCGAAGAAGATAATCCTGCAACGCTCCATATTGATATTAATTCTGCGCATTGTCATCATTATCAACTTTGGTTTAATAACTGTCCACCTAAGAGACCGCAACTCGGGACTCATTATTGTGCATACCCTAATGCTCTTCAGTGAGGCATTAAAAGGTGCTGGTCAAATAAAAAGGGTCGTGATTGTGTAAAAGGGCTCTGACACCTTAAATTGTGTAAAAGGGCTCTGACACCTTAAATTTGTCAATCCCAAATATTGACCAGTAAAGAATCACTCCTTGCTTGAGAGATTCTCTCTACTGGCTACACCAACCTTCTGCTAGCTGCCTGAATCGACGCAAACTATAGGCGCAAACTATAGGCGCGATCTTACAAGCTGCAGGTTATGGAATCGATGGTGCTGACACGGCAACTGAGCAGCAACTCATTGCCTAAATCAACCATTCGACTTGATAGGTCACTAGGCTAAGTGATTAGCCAATGACACTCACCCACGGAGAACGGAACCATGTTTAAAAAAGGACTACAATTTACCCACCCTACCCTGGCCGCTATACGGCGGCTGCAGCCTAAAATCGGTTTGTGCCTTTTGGCCACGGCGATGCTTAACCTACCAGGAATTGCCAGCGCTGACACACCCGAGCCAAATGAAGAACCTCGCAAGCAGTTAGCAGAATTTTTAAATGCCACCGACGCGAAATACGCTAAGCCGATGCAAACGGTTGATCTGCGTGAAACCCAAGACCCACTTAATCTGATTTACAGCGTTGAGCTTGAAAAGGCTCGCCCCAGCACACTGGTGGTTGATGAGATTAGCGAGAAGCAGATTACACGGGGCAATCGTTTTGAACCGAAAAAACAACCCAAACCGAACGATTCAACCGGCACACGAAATAAGATTGATGCGGAATTGTTGGCCTTATTAAAAGACAAGGGCGAGGCGCATCGAGACCGAGTAATGATCTCCTTTGCTAGCCAAGTGCGTGTGCCACGGTTTCCGGAACCGGCTGCCAATGAGCCGCGTAAGGGCAAGGCCAACCAGCAAGCAATGGAACGCACTCAAGCGCTGATTCGCGATCTGCAAGAACAACGTTCTAAATTCTATAATCCGCGTTATGAGATGCTCAAAAAGTACGAGATCGAGGTACTGCAAGAATTTTGGCTAATTGATGCGATGTTAGTCGACATGCCACTCGGCGCACTTAAAGCCCTAGCCAAGCGGCCAGATACGGTGTTCTTTGGCCTGAATCAAACGCAATATCTACCACCTGCGCCCGATGGCAATAGCAATAACGACGTGCAAGATGGCCGGGCAATAATTCGCAGTGACCCGTACTTTAATTTGGGTTTGAACGGCGGCTACATCGGTCTACTCGACACCGGAGTCCGCGATACACACGAAGTGTTCTCGTCACCCGACAATCTCGACTTTTTACGCGACTGCATTGACGGTGGTGCGAACTGCCGAACGGGTGCGATCACCACCACCGACATCTGGCCACATGGCACTTCGTCGGCGGCGATTATCTCAGGTGGATCAGGCGTCAGTGCGCCGCACCGTGGCGTGACCGACATCACCTTAGACAGCTTCCGAGTCTACCCTGCGCGAGGCGCCGGTGGCTCAACGCGCAGCGCCTCAGTTAATGCGTTCCAACAAGCCTTGGCGGTACTAGATCGTGTCATTGTTGGCGAACTGCAACTAGGTGGCGATCACTGGAGTGACGTGAGCTTAGCGGCCGATGCGGCATTTGATGCTGGCGCGGTGGTAGTCTCGGCTAATGGCAACGTAAGCAATGGCCCAGCGAACATTGCATCACCGGGCAATGCCCATCGCGGCATTGGTACGGGTCGTACTGACCTAGGGAGTAATGTGCCGAGCAATGATCAAATCGATGGCCCTACCGGCGATGGCCGCATAAAGCCAGACGTGCAAGCACCCTCGGTCACAGAGACCGCACGCGGTAGTGGTGACTCGAGCTACCGCACCTTCAGCGGCACCAGCGGTGCAACCCCCTATGCTGCCGGCGCAGCGGCACTTCTACGTAACTGGTTACGCAGAACTTCGTTCTCAATCGACCCAGGTCAGGTCTATGCACAATTGATTCTGTCTGGCCAACTGACCGGCCCAATGGACAACAATAACGGTGCTGGCATGCTTGGCTTACCAGTCAACGGCCGCGCCAGCTGGGGTAAAACCACAGTGTCCAAAGGCGACGTTATTCGTATTCCAGTCAATGTAAATGGCAACAATAATGTGGTGGTCGACGCCGCTCTATGGTGGCCAGAAGGTCACGAGGGACCGGTTTTAGGTAACAATGCAATGATTGCTGGCATGTTCGATAACTTTCACAGTGACATCGATTTACGCATTATTGATCCCAACGGAACGCTGCGCGGGGTATCGCAGAATGTGAACAGTGTGTTTGAGCGCGCGCGCGCTACTGGCACAATTCAAACTGGCCAATGGTTCATCGAGATACGTGGCTTTGATACCTGGGCGAGCAACCGCCCAGTGTATTGGGCCACCCACGTGTCCCGCACACGGTAAGCAACGCCGTCACGGTTAGATTCTGAGCGCGCGATGAATCACCTCCATTGCCCGCTTGTTGTTGTGTGTAGTTTAGACGCAAACACAACACCTAGTCCAAATGGCCCATTGTTTAACTTTATTAGTCGGCGCTAGACTAGTCCTCACATTGAAGACAGCAGTGGGTCAGAGCCCTTAAATTCGTTACAGCTTGGACACTTCATAGTTTCATAGTTTCCTCATTATTCTGTTCATATCATCGATTCGCTATACACTGGCTCGTGGTTGAGTAACTCCTTCACAACCAGCGGCGGTGTTAGGTTAAGCCCTAATCAAATAATCATGGCTAAAAACTAGTCACTCAATAACAAATCATAAATCGGCGAGATAGTTGGCAAGTCGGCCAAGATCAATTCATGCAGTGAAAAATCGACCTTTTCCACATTACCGTTCTCCGACTCTTCTCTTCTGGATTTCAAGACAAATAAACTGCTCCCAAGCTCAACGAACTGTGTTAATCCACTCTCATATCCGCTTCCAAATACCTTAGTATTGGTATTGGTCAGAAGGTCGTAAATTGATCTTTGCCCTCCGTTTGACGTAAGCACCAACTTATTATTCAGACAAGAATAGATTCCGGTTTCCGTATCGAGGGGAATCTCAACACGGTTAAATCGTTCATCGATGTAATTTATTGATGAGGCAGGAGAATAAGATGATCCTGAAAACCGCTCATAAAACAGCTTACCCCAAGTCTCACACCCCAAATATAAGTAAGTATTTTTATTGTATTCCAGATAAGTTGGAGACCGCAATGTGCCATCTGACAATACGAATATGTTCCGAGTATCGGGCTCCCAAATAAGGTGGTCTTGATATTCCTTGATGTGATCACAGCCGGCATCCGGATAATTTGGCATAACATCCACGCTCAAATTATTTGCTATTCGGATGACGTTATCGTGCGAGCAAACAAAAATGCCTTTTGAGGTCTTAGCGCTGCCACTAAATCTGGAATAATAAAAGACCATACTATCTTCTTTTAATAGACGCGTTTTCTTTGACTCGGGGTCTATTTCCCAATATTGCATTACTTGGGGGGCGTCACCGTTTTCTGGCGTTAAGTACACGCCAATTGCAGTCTTATCAGACTGTAAAGGGTTATCGAATACAAATTTTCTACCCCAATATTCCTCGCCATCCGGAAGAAAATCGTAAGTGATTGGCGAAAGTGTCTGTCTGCTGTGGTCAAAAATAAAATTACGTGAATCACCCGGTTGAACTTCACAGTAATCGCTTACTGAAATGTAAGAAAAGTTATTGACCACAAAGATCTCTGACCCGAACCCCAAACATGATTGCCACGGCCCCAAGCTCCCCCCGTATTCCACGCCAAAGTAGTTGATGAGTTTAACGCTTCCAGTTTGTGAATTGGCTAAAAACAGGTTCCCCATGACATCGACCCAAACTTCACGACTATTTGCCCTCGTAACACGAATAGACGTATCCCCTGGAGATTGGAGGCTGGCTACTTTGGATGCCTGCTTAGTCACTGCATCAAAGACGTACAAACCCTCTTCCCGGTAAGATCCAAAAACACCACCTTCTTCACTAGTTGGGACAACGAAAACCGCATGCCGCGGACCAATTTTATGTAGCCCATCAGTATAGCGATAGTCCAAATTATTGGGGTTTGGCGGATAATAGATTTCTTTACTCTTATAAACAGTCGCTGCCTGAATAGGCGAAGCGATTAACAAGGCTGTAAGGGCACACAGCAAAAAATGCCCGACTCTGGTTACTGTAGACTTTTGTTTTTTCATCATGATCTCTCCTGCAATCATTAACTCTGTTGCGTTTGATAATATCCCTTTCCATGTTGTAGTTTACTACAGATGTCCATTAAACCTAAGGGGTGAAACCTAAGGGGTCAGAGCCCTTTTTAAGAAATCTAAGGGGTCAGAGCCCTTTTGAGCCCTTTCGAGCTCTTTTCCTACTCTGACTTTCGTATTCTAGGCCGCCCTCGGCGCGCTTGACCCACCTTGCAAACCAGCTGACGCTCCACTTGCTCCAAAAAATAGTCATTCCCGAGTGGTGTTCCAGTCTGCCAACTGTCTCGAATTCGTCGCATATCTTGTGCACAAAGATCATATTTAAAGAGCTCTATGTAAGCGTCAGTCCGTTCACTCTTAGATGACCCTAAGCTTAAATAGATATCGTGACAGGTTAAAAACTCAATCGCCTTAGCGCCACCGTTGTGACAGAAGCTGGACCAACGATACAAATTTGGCGCATCAACCATGCTAGCCCTTACCGGATTGAGTTCAATGTACTTCATTACTTTTAGAAAGTAACCTTCCTCTTGAACTAAGCTAGCTTTGTATCGCCCCTCCCAAAGTGATCCGCTGCGGCCATATTTATGGTTGATGTAAGGCACATAGCGACGGCCAATATACTGCATAAATAAGCTTGGGTTATTTACCTCGCTGGGAGTAATAAGAAAATGCACATGATTCGTCATCAACACAAAGGCATGCACCGATACTTCATATTTTTTCGCAGACACTTTTACCCAATGTAGGTACGTTACGTAATCCTGACGATCAAAAAAGACAGGCTCGCGGCAGTGACCACGTTGAACAATATGAACCGGCACACCCGGCAAATAAAACCTCGATTTCCTTGGCATAGAATCCTCCTTGATTCTGTTTTTTCTCCGCTTGTCAGCGTATCACTTAACAAGTGGTTGTGTAAAAGGGCTCTGACCCCTTAAATTCCTTAAATTCTGACCCCTTAAATTAATTTTTCTCATACAAAACAGTCTTCGGAATCCTAGAGTAAACCTGCTGGCCAAGCCATTCAGCTGCAACCGATTTAAACTCAGGATCGTTCATATAGCGGGCAAAAAGATCCTCGTTCAGATCCATTCGCTCTATGAATAAAGACTCAAGAATCTCTCCAAAGACAAGCTGAAATTTACCAATTGGATTATTCTCAGCAGCTTGCCTGATGGCGTCGACTTGAGTTGCTGCTTCGGTAATTTGATCAAAGAACAATTGATCGGCTTCATTCAGGTTCTCACCAAATCGCTCATTAATCAGATCGATAAGGCGGGAGAGTGGAACGGCCTCCTCCCTAACCATGCCGCTTCCAACTTCTTTTGGGCCATCGAGAGGTTTTGCATAGCCCTCGTTTAAGCTAATTGATCCTTCGCTAATCTTCTGCAGGCGGTAGTATTCGAGCTGCACCTCGTCGTCGAACTGGTAATCTGGTCCCGACTTCCTCTTGGGCAGTTTGAGCGCAAGGTGTTTCAGATAGATGTAGAGTCGCTCGAGATCACTATCTTGATAAGGAATGACTTGGCTTAGGAATGCGTAGAGATTTCTAATCGCGTGAAGTTTTCCACGCCAAAGCTCGGCTTCTTCTTCAGCGCTCCTTTGTAAATCCTCGAATCGAGCCGAAGCTTTGTCCAGAATTGCATTCATAGCTTTATGATCGTTGGCACTTTGACGCTTGCGCGGGGCGAAAAAGACTCTGCAAAACTCCTCTACTTCATCGTTGCGATAAATGCCGGATTCATCCAACTCTGCTTTGATCTCATAGAGCCTCTCTGGTTCGACCTCCTCCCCGAGCGTGGCGCCGTCGAAATAGACTTTAAATGCCTCTTGGATTTCAGCGGGGTCATTAACAAAATCGAGAACGAACGTGTCCTCTTTGAGTGGATGGGTTCGGTTCAAGCGGGACAGCGTCTGCACAGCTTGAATACCTGCCAATCGCTTGTCCACATACATGGTGTGGAGCAATGGTTGATCAAATCCAGTTTGATACTTCTCTGCCACCAAAAGTACCTTGTATTCATTCCCTGAAAATTCTTCCGGCAAATCCTTCTCACGGATGCCATTATTCATCTCTACTTCGGTGTAAGTCTTATCCGGAATCTTGTCGTCGATCACACTTCCAGAGAACGCAACCAAGCTCTTTATTTCGTATCCCTTTTTCTTGATGTATTTATCAAAAGACTGCTTGTAGCGTACGGCTTCAAGCCTAGACCCAGTAACAACCATTCCCTTCGCGCGCCCACCAATTTTATGGCGACTGTAATTCTGGAAGTGCTCTACCATCACCTCTGTTTTCTGCGAGATGTTGTGCGGATGGAGTCGCATGTAGCGACTCAGAGCACGGGCTGCCTTCTTGCGTTCTACATTCGGGTCATCCTCACACGCTTTCAGCAATTTGTAGTAGGTCTTGTAGCTGACATAGTTCTTGAGCACGTCCTCGATGAAGCCTTCCTCGATGGCCTGGCGCATCGTGTATTTGCTAAAGGTCTTCCCATCTCGGCCAAATACTTTCAAGGTCTTGTGCTTCGGTGTCGCTGTAAAGGCAAAAAAACTAAGATTCGGCTGTTGACCTCGCTTGGCCATGCTGCGGAACATCTTCTCAAGATTTGATTCACCGTCATCTTCGGCTAACTCCTTCGCGGTCTCTCGCAACGCCTCACCACCTAGCACTTCCTTTAGGTCAGTGGCTGTTTCTCCGGATTGCGAGCTGTGCGCTTCGTCGATAATGACGGCGCAATTTCGGGTTGGCAGGTAACTGCGCTCTTCTCCGCGCTCCTCCGACATTTTGAGAAGCTGTTTTGAAACGAAAGGAAACTTTTGCAGCGTGGTAATAATGATCGGCACCGCATTTTCAAGCGCCTCTGCTAGCTGCCGTGAGTTCTCCTCGATTTTTTCGACCACACCTTGACGGTGGTCGAACTGGTATATCGTGTTCTGAAGCTGCTGATCGAGCACTAAACGATCGGTCACAACAATCACGCTATCGAACACTCGTTCATCTGAAGTGTTGTGTAGATTCGAGAGCCTATGCGCAAGCCAGCCAATTGTATTACTCTTACCGCTCCCAGCAGAATGCTCTACCAGATAATTGTTTCCAGTTCCCTCCACAGCCGAGGCCTCTACAATTTCTCGTACCGCCCGCAGTTGGTGGTAGCGAGGAAAGATCATAGTCTCCTTCTTTACTTTTTTACCCTCGTCCGTGCGCTTCTCCTCGACTTGCAAATGAAGAAAGCGTGCGAGTAGATCGAGCAGACTGTGACGCTCAAGAACTTCTTCCCAGAGGTAGGCCGTCCGGTAATTCCGGCCTTCCGGGTCAGGTGAATTTCCTGCACCGCCATCTCGGCCTCGATTAAAGGGCAGAAAATAAGTTGAGCCTCCCGCTAACCGTGTCGTCATGTGGACTACTTCGGTATCCACAGCAAAATGGACTAGCGAGCGTTTCTTAAACTCAAATATCTTCTCTCTGTGATCACGATCATGGCGATACTGGTGTATTGCATTCTCTGCCGTCTGTCTGGTTAACGGGTTCTTCAGCTCCAATGTGGCTATAGGCAATCCGTTTAGGCTTAAGGTCATGTCTAGGCTGTCTTTAGGGCGTTTGGTACTAAAATACAACTGCCTTGTGATGCCTAGAGCGTTCTCTGCGTAGCGTGCCTCCAATTCAGGGTTCAAGCCGTGTGCTGGTTTGAAAAAAGCGATTCGCAGCGTTTTACCGTAACACTTAAAACCATGTCGCAGTGTTGTCAGAACGCCGTGCGTATCCATCCACTTACACAGTGCAGCAATTACGCGTTCGCCGGTTTTTTCATTATGCAAGGTCTCGAGCTTAGCCCAAACATTGGGTTGGGTTTTCTGAATAAAGCTTAAGGCTACTTCGGGGAAAATTGCCAGTTCAGCATCAAACTGCTTCGACTTGTGCTTCACATAACCGTTCGACAGCAGAACTGCTTCAATAGCCGTCTCAAATGTTAATTCAGAGGTTGTTTTCATGCTTCTAGATACTGTTTCGCCACTGAGGCAATTACGAATGAGAATTCAGGAAGTTTGTCGTTTGAAGACTGCTCTACAGCTTGGACCACCCGTTCAAAATCTTCTCGTGTCACAATGACTTCGGGGTCGAGAAAACTATCGAGCGCTGCTTTTCTCCAGCCTTTCAGTGTATCGTGATTAAGGTGTAATACCTCTACCGCGTGTTTAGCATCTGGATCGAGTGCACTTACCCCGCCGTCGACCTCATGAAATCGAAATCTTTCTTCGCATCCATCTTGTGTTGGCCATATACGAAGTTCATTGTCAGCTTTATAAACAGCACCAAAATGTTCCTCCTTCACACCCCGAACCTCGAGGGCCGCAATCATATTGTGATAGGCTAAATCATCGCAAAGATCGCAGCCGTACTCCAACCCAGCGGCATCGAGTTCGGCCTTGCATGCTTCCTGGCACTTCAGGTGCTCGATATGATTGGAATATGCGATCTTAGGTCGCGGAACCTGAAGATTTTCGATTCGTTCGTCAATGGGGGCTCCAGTGTAACCACAGATTCCAAACTGCTCCCGCGTGAGTAGTTCATGAAGCTGCTTCTTTCCAGGGTTCTTAAACTCCGGATAGCAAAGATTTACCACAGGAGGGCCCGACTGCAGCTGCAGCTCGATAAATTCGCTCAAGCAATCGGGTGTGCCAGCTTGTTTTTCAATCCGCCTCATTTTCCAAGCAGGCGTATGCGGTCTAAGCTTGAAGCGGCTCGTTGGATCGCCGCGGTATTGCCAATGGTGTCGCGAAGTGCTGCGATTTTTTTAGCTGCCGATTCGAGATTTTTTTCTGCGAGAAGTTTGGAAATCTCGCCGATAGCTTGTTCCACCTCCGCGTTCTGGTCGTCGGCATCCATCAAGACATCTAGAATCCAATTGGAGTCCGCTCCGAATGCCATACCTGGGGTTTCGGCCAAGATTTTCCCTTCTCGCTTGTAAAAAAGCTTTACCCCCCTCGACTCAACTTCCCCGATTATTTGCGGCGAATGTGTAGTGGCGATAAACTGGCAATTCTCAAAGGTAGACTCCAGTCGGCGAAGCACTTCCCGCTGCCATTTCGGGTGGAGGTGCAGTTCAACTTCATCAATCAGGACAATTGCCTTTCCTTCAGCGATAGGGTTCTCGCTTTCTGGGTTAGCAAGTGAAAGGCGGCGTGTCAAATCAAAAACCATTGCCAAAAGGCCGCGTTCACCGTCTGACAACTGTGTCAGTTGCAATGTTGCCCCACCTTTATCGACAAGGAATCGAAGTGGCCCTTTATCGGACAATCGGAGATTGCTGAACTCGGGAATGAACTCTGAAATAACCTCGACCATTCGACCAGCAATTCTGACTCCCTTCTCACTTTCGGAGGCGAAGTGAAACCAGTGGGCAAATTCCTTCAAGCTGACGTCTAGGTCTTCGAGGGCGTTTGAGTATGCCTTGGCTATCGTAAACGGGCGGGTTTTCGGAATCGATTTGAACTCATCGTTGAAAAAACGCTTGGTCGAGTAGTAGACCGCCACTGGCTGTCCTTCGCGATTCCGCAGGCCCGCCATGAATGCTTTTTCAGCCCTTGTCTGTGCTGTTGAATCATCGACTGCTGGCGTAACGTCCATGCCGCTCACAATGAGGTTTAGGATGTCTTCACCCTCGGTGAGGGTTCGTTTCAACGATACGATATTCCGCTGGATCTTCGCCTGTTCCTTCTCGCGGTCGCGCTTGTTGCCGCCCTCAACCTTTCGCAGTTCGTTTAGTCGATCGCTCAATTCATTAACGAGTGTGTTTGTCTTCTCTCTGTTCTCTAGAGATCGCCTGATCGAGTAATCCAGAACCTTTCCTTCAACCTCCATCTTGGCAGAAGCAATTAATGATTCTGATCCAAATCGGACGTCCGCATCTGAAAATTTCAGTTCACTACTTCGTGCAGGAGTTGTGTCCCGTACAGCATGAGAGAGTATAGTTGCCAGCACACAGAGGACCGACGATTTACCAATCCCATTCTCACCAGCAATAACGTTAACATCGTCTTCAAAGCTGAAATCAACCTGTTCAAAGCCACGGAAATTCGCCAAACTTATTGATTTGAGCTTCATGCGACCATTTCCTCCAATGGAATTTCTCCGTTCACGGCAGCGGTGATGAGTGCGGAACGACGCTCTTTAAGAAGCCTTATGGAGTCAATAAGTGCCTCCGTAAGCTTTGTAGTCTTATCTCGAAAAACGGCGACTTCGGCAACAATTGCTTCCTGTTCTTCGTGAGGTGGAACGGGGAAACGAATCTCGAAAAAGTTCTCAGGGTAGAGCCTCAAGCGCGAAGACCAAACGCCTTTTGACCATCTTGTCACTTCCGCTACAAAGGGTTTGGAGCGGCAAAGAAGCTCCATGAACTCTGGAAGAATTTTTCCTTTCGATTCATAGACATGGTAGTCGGGACTGACAATGCCATCAAGCGGGCTGATTCCCATAGCACCCATCCACGCCCAGAGCGTATTGGTCACAAAGTCGTCTTTCTGGCACTTTTTATAGCCCGTCATGCTCTCAGCCAAGAACATATTGACTTCCTTTGAAGCCCGAGAGGTCACTCCCGTGATATGAGAAACACTGAGCAACTCTTCATCGCCTTCTTTGGATCGCTCATCGCGCACTGAGAAGAGATTCTTTGCCCGCTCGATTTCCCAATGCTGCGGAATGTCGCGGAGCCAGTCGAGTCCAGAGGATTTGATCGGAGCTTCCGGATTGAGCCCTCTAGTAACCAAATTATTGATCAGAGCCGAGCGTTTTTGCCCTATAAGATCTAGCATTGATTCTTTTGCTTCGACCAAGCTGTCGATTCGAGCGGTCTCTGAATCAAGAAAGTCTGCAATCTTTAACTGATTTGGAAGTGGTGGAAGAGGAATCTTGGCAGCACCAATCGCTCCTTTAGGAAGCCCGCAACGTGTGACCCCAGTAGACGCTAGCTCAAGTTGGAGGGCGACTGGTCGCGATTGTATAGCGCGAAACAAGTATCGTCCTGACAAGACTCCGGGCTTGGAGCGGATAAAAGCAAGATGGTAGCCGCAAACGAGATCATCGGCAGTTTCTGAAATAAGCGCTGGAACCGCAATGTCACTCCACTCTTCTGAATCCTTCGTAATCACGACATCCTCTTCTTCGAGGTGAAATTTAGAAATCTCATTTTCCGTAGCAGTTGCCCACATCAGCTCCATATCTAGAGTGATACGTTCGTTTTTATAGACATCGGTGTAGTTGCAAAGCCGAACGGCTAATTCGTCGTCATGCGCGTGTTTATCAACATTGCTTACCTCGTAAGTAGCTACTGATTTCAAAGGCACCGACTTCCAAGAGACTGGAAGTGTTGAGCAAAGCAGCATTGAAGAGGTCACTGCGTCACCTCTTGAAGCATTTCAAGAATTTTGCTTTCGACGGTAGCTAACTCCTTATCGATTTCCTCCAAGCTGCGCGGTTCCTGATAGCTGAAGAACTCCCGGTTAAAATTGAGCTCGTAACCGACCTTGCCGATGCCTCCGTCCTTTTCGTCGCAGAGTTTAGCATCGGCATTTATCCAGGAGTCGGCAAAATATGGGCGGACTTCACGGAGAAAGAAGGCGACGATGTTTTCGTCTAACGGCACGTTCTCGTTATCGCGTAGTTTCGGGTCGGCTTCGTATTGAATTGCCTGGCCATTCTTGCCTTTGCTCTCATTAACAACACCAAAGACTTGATCGAGCTCACTCAATTCGAGATTGCCAATGAGCTTTTGTCCAGGGAACTCCCCTTTGCCTACGATGCCGGAGAAACTGCCGCGTTTAGCGATGACCTGCTCGGCATCTGGATCTGTCTCCGTAAAACAGTCGCGGAAAAATTTCTTCTGCTTAGTGCCCTTGGCTCCTGAGTCCCAACCTGTTTCACAACCCTTGACGATGCGCTGCACATCGACCCATGTTTGATTCCAGTCGAGATATGGTTCTGTACCCAATTCTTCTTCGATGGCTTCTACCGCATCGAAGAGTTCAGGGCAGGCATTGAGAAAGCTTTCCTTGGCATCGTCGGTTACCTGAAAGCGCAAGCGTAGAGGCCGCTCGATTGTGATTCTGCGATAACCGAAGTCGGCGTTGTCAAAAAGCTTGCTGGTATCACTTTCTGCGAAAGTGCCGTGCTCGCGTGTAAGGGTATTGATGGTCTCTGCATCAAGGTAACGGCGTTTGTCGCCAAGGCTGCGTTTCATCGGCGTCCAGCGGTCGCGGCTGTCGATGAGCTGGATTTTACCTTTGCGCTTCTTTTCTTTTCGATTGGTGACGACCCAAATGAAGGTTCCGATGCCTGTGTTATAGAACATCTGCTCCGGCATGGCGACGATGGTCTCAAGCCAGTCGTTTTCGATGATCCAACGACGAATGTCACTCTCCCCTGAACCTGCACCACCAGTAAATAGAGGTGAGCCATTAAAAACGATGGCGATACGTGTGCCACGCTTGTTTTTCTGCGGATCAGGCGACGGGCGGAAGTCCTGCCGCTTAGATAGCATGTAAATCAGAAAAAGGAGTGCGCCGTCATTCACGCGCGGGAGCTTACCATCATAGCCGTGAAAGTCTTTCCACTTTTTGATCTCCTTCTGCTCAGCCTTCCAATCCACTCCGAAGGGCGGGTTGGCTAGGAGGTAGTCAAAGCCTTCAATATCATCGAAGGGCGCATCAGTGAGAGTATTGCCAAGTTCTACTCGACTGTCTTTGTGTCCCTTAATAAGCAAATCTGAAGCAGCAACAGCGAAAGAGCGCGGGTTGTAGTCCTGACCAAAAACCTTAACGATGGCATTTTCGTTGTGTTCTCGGATCCAGTTCTGCGCTTCGGCAAGCATCCCGCCTGTGCCGCAAGCAGGGTCGCAGATAGTCACAATAGGGCTACCATTGGTGAGTAAGTCGTCGTCCGGCTCCATGAGCAAATTGACCATGAGCTGAATGACCTCGCGCGGTGTAAAGTGATCCCCAGCAGTTTCGTTGGCAGCCTCATTGAACCGCCTAATGAGATCCTCGAAGACGAGCCCCATGGTGATGTTATCCACTCGATCTGGATGTAAATCCATCTCAGCAAACTTGGAAACAACGAGATAGAGCCGGTTTGACTCCTCCATTTTTTCGATTTCTTTATCGAACTCGAACTTGTCAAAGATGTCGCGAATATTCTGCGAAAAACCGTTAATGTAGTCTTGGAGATGGCGCCCGATATTATCGGGGTCGCCCTTAAGCTTTTGGAAGTCGAGCGGACTGTGGTTGTGGAAACCGAGCTCAGTCCCTTTAGTATCTTTAGCAATCCTGTTCAACGTCGGATCGAGGTCCTTAAGTTTTCCACTAGCTAGAAGTTTTGCATGGGAAGCAAGCACCTGTTCCTTGGTGTTGGCCAATACGCAATCAAAACGCCGTAGCACGGTAAGAGGCAGCATAACCCGCTCGTATTGAGGCGGACGATATGGGCCACGAAGCAAATCAGCTACGGACCAGATGAAATTTGCGATTGGTTGGAAGTCTTGTGTGCTCATGCAGCAACACCCATATAGCTAAGAAAATACTTAGCTGATACTAAAAAGTCAGAGCGAAACAGTGAGGAGTTAATCATTTTTCTGGGGCACATCCATAATTTATCTGATTGAATAGGTATGAGTTAATACAATGCGGCTTTCATCCTACTTATACCAATTTTGGTTTATTGAAAATAGGTTCACCTTAACCTTTCTGGTGCTGCTGCTGCATATTTTTTCCACTTGCACTGATAATGCCTAAAAACGATGAAATCAACGATAAAACTTATGCAAACAACGACAACGGTCGAGGCTACTATCGCATCGAAGCTACAGCTTAATTCAACGCCAAATTCACTATTGAGAATTAAACCAAAGAATAGAAGAGCCTTTATCACTATCAACGCCCAAAAGAAAATGAAATGGAACTCCGGCATCCAATTCCAGAATTTAGTGTTCTTTATTGGGTTGAATCTTCCGATGAAGTAATTTTCGTCTTCGCCTTTTTCAGATAGCATCACACCAGCCTTTACGCGGATATTACATGCAACTAATTGATCGCGTCGAAACCCAAGAGCCATATTTGAAATCAGGGCAATCGAAAGCGAGAGCAATGCGGCCGCAAGTGCTAAAAACCCATAAATCGTCTCTGGCGTTACTCTAATGCCAGCTTGTTCTTCATTAATGCCTACGCGGACGTATAAATAGCCGAATCCGATTAGCACCGTCAGCAGTACGGTGAGCACCTGTAAAAACAGAGATTGATGGTGATTTTGATTTTGGGCAAATTGCGCATGAAACGAAGTTACCAGTTCTTTACCAATACTCGTACACTCTTCAAACATATTAGTTTTTTTACGCATTTCATTTCTCCCTTTATCTCTTGCTTTTTAGCTTATATGTGGCAATGGCTTATAGCTTCGTTGATCTTTCTGTTCAATTTAAGGGGAGAGCGACTCAGCGCATCACAAAAGGATATTTTCCCGATGCCATTCTAAATAGTGGCGTTTTGGAACTGACATTTGCACCGCATTGATCCTACTAGCATGACCGATGACACCCATTTTTGACAAAGCCGTTTTGTCTAAAATATCGGAAAGCACGACCTCTCCGCTGTTTTCGAAACTAATATAGCCTTTGTCGAACAAGTGATCCACCGTAGGCGTTAGGATGAAACCGTTTTGCGGGTCGAGCTTTTCAGCGTCGTTTGCGCTTCGCCAAGGTTTGATGTGACTCGCAATTAAGTGCTCAGCACGAGCAACACCGGTAATTCGGCAACGTTGCTCAACCCGAAGAACATCTTGTCTGAACTGGCCCTGGCCTCGTCGCGCCTTTATTAGGGTAAGACGATCAGTTGGCGAGAGTGAATCATTTGACTCAATCTTACTTTGAATTTGATCCTCCCACTCCTCTATTCGCTCAAACACTTGTGGCACAATTACAGTTTCTGCATTCACTTTGTTTTGGCGCACCAGTTCAACGGCATGTTGATCTATTAATTCTGCCAGCGCAAGCGCTAAATGTTGGTCAATTTTGAATAAATATGCTTGATTTGCATGACCGTTTGTCGCTTGCAATGGGGAGTATTGCTTAGGTAGTAAATTTCGCAGACTGTTAATGTGGTCAATGGTTCGAACCGGGCTGGTTAGCCGAGTGTATCGAACATCGACCTTCCAGCCTTCATCAGACCAATTTGCGCCAGCGTTGCCAAACTCATCTGGTTTGGGGAAACTGTAGTGGTGAGTTTGCGCAACACCTATTGCCATAATTGCACTGTTGGCATATGAAAATATAACGTCGCCTTGGCGCACTTTCTTCATAAACTCATACGAGAAATTACGTCGACCGTCAGACTGTAATTTGGGTGACCAAAGATAACCGTCTCCGTTACCGACTTCTTGAGCGAAGGTTTGCTTTTGATTTACCCACCAGTAGTTCATGGCTATTGATCAACCAATGCAAAGCATAGTGAACCTCGAACACACTTGCGCTTAAGCCTTCCTGCCATAAATCCCCCGCCCCTTTCAAAGACATATTGATCTTTCCCAAGTCTACAGTTCAACGCTTATTGAGAAAACCCACCTTTGTCGCTTAATTACCACTGCGCCGCGACGCTGCCCCCCCCCCCCCCCCCCAAATTTGAATCCAAAAGCCCAAATTATGTATCTAAGTTAATGAGAGCGCGATTTGTGTTCGGCGCTTTGTAACTTAATTACCTAGCGAGGGAAATTCAATGAGCGCATTAGCGACCACCACTTCAAACACTACTGGCAGTAGCGAATATAAGGGCCATGCCTTGGTGTCTTAGAATTTAAGGGGTCAGAGCCCTTTATGGGTAGTATTCGAGGACCTATCCTCTAAGCCCATGTGGCACATCTCCAACTACCTTTCTGCCCCGCTGATTTAAAAATTTGCTTTCTCTAAGACACTAAATTTTCATTGCTCGAATTGCTCAACGACAGTAAGCCCCTTTACATTTCCATAGTCAGTTAGTACGTTTTTGGAAAGATCATTTTCTTGCGACGCTTCTGATGCTGTTTCGAAATAGGTCAACAACGGAGGTTTACCGTCTTGAATGAGTGTACTGGTATCTCTGGTCGATTCAGGCAGGTTTTGTTCTGCCCATCGAGCTACTGACTGAACCAACCCGGACTGATTCATTAAAGCCGGACAAAAAATACAATGCAATGGCTTCAGCTGAGCCAAAAGAGCCGCCAATGATTTTGGCTTGTTCTTCAACGCATGGTTGCGCTTGACGAAATGAGGATTTAACAATGAAGCACCATAGTGCGTAATGCTATTGGAAAACGTTTTGCATGATGAAGACTTGTCATACTTCCTATTTTCCCAATTTAAATACAGCGCATACAACGGGATTAAAGACTCATTTTTCGCATGCTGAATCAACAGGTCTACCTGCTTTTGTTTTGTCTTATGATTCTGGTAGTACAGCTTCTCAAAGCTCCCCTTTTTGAAGTTCATTACTTTGGCTTGAATTAAGAACCCAAACCATTGGCCTGATGGATCGGTAAACAACCACGCCCAATCCGCGCCTGTTGATCCCTCTTCGTACTGTGTGTAGTGGTGAATCTTTATTGAATGATTGTGCTTATCTAGCCAATATTTGAAGTTTAAGAGATAAAAATCAGTAATGGAATTTTCACCTAACTGCATTCCACTCTCGCGCCCTAGGCGGCAATGGTGCCATACGTACTGCGACCCTCTTCGCGCAATGTCAGCTAACGACCAGGAATGTAAATTAATACTCAACGCTTTATACCCCACTTTAAAATTAACACTCGCATCCAACTAACTTAGTTCATAACATGACGGCATCGCGGAAAGTTAGAACAACCCCAGAACACTTTCCCCGTTTTTTGCGCCGTGCGTTCAACCAACTTAACATCACAATTCGGGCAAGAAGGCGTTGTGTAATCGCCTACGGTAATTTCTCTCAACAAGGCTTGCTGCCGAGCCTCATTCAGCTTTTCAATTTCAGCTAATATCGCGGCACTGCCCTGGGACTTTATTGAAACGGTAGAAAGCGCCAAAAACTCTTTCGCCGCTTTTGATAACTCGCCTGAGTACATCAGCAAACCGAGTTTGAGTTGCTCGGACGCGACCACGCCTTGTAGTTCTCGTAACACGCTTACGCCGATCTGTTTCTTGCCCCAGCTTTTGCATTGCACCGCACCAATCTTTTGTTTGGTGCTGTTGGCGTAGAGGTAGAAGTCGACACCGCCATCCGCGCCTGCGTTGGTTTCTTTGGCTGAGAAGCCTTTTTCTTCCCATAGGCGAGTGCAGAGTTTTTCAAACACACGCCATTCGAGTTGGTTGATGAGTGCTTCGCTCCACTCGGTGGGTTTGGGCATATCGTTGGCGCGAATTGAGTCGATCTTGGCTTTAGGTTTTGTTGGTCTCTGGGCTTTCTGATAGCTCTGTTTCTTTTGCGGTTTAGCTTTCGAACTATTTTGCGCCGCTAAAAACCGGATCACAGCCATTACAGCCACAAAACATATCAGCAGGATCAGCGGTGTTTTAAGCGTACTAAGTACCGCCGCAGCGACTGGGTTCGATGAAGATCCGTTTAGCATAAAAAATGCCACCGCCAAGATGATGATTATGCCTACCGCTTCTGCGCCAGCTGACTCCTTGCTCTTTCTTCTCCTCGCCATTGATTGTCTCCCCCCCCTACGAAGAAGTAATGCTCATTGACTCGTTTAGCGATATTTCGCTCTCAAAAAACTGAATGTCTCAGACTTAAGATTTGTCAACTTTAGCAGACAGCGACTGGTTTGGAAAAATAGTTTTGATTAGCTCGCGTGGTTTGAGTGTGGCAAAAACATTCGGCTACTGCGTTTTAACAATCATTACCTCGTTGGTTCGTGCTAAGGCCAACTATTTTGAACGGGCCAAACTACCCGTTTGGATAGTAGATAAATAGCTGGTGAGTGCGTAACGTATCGCCGCAATGGCTGTTCACGATGCGTTAGGTCACTGGCACAGAATTGAAGAGCCGACAATCAAACTACGTAACCAAGTATTTTGTCTTACACAAGACAAATGGGTATTTAACGTCTTTTGATATTCGCAACTAAACCTTAGACCACACATAGGCAAAACGCTCATGGCTTTAATTTCCAAATTACGCAAAAAACACTTAGCCGTTGTTATTAGCTCTCTTATCTGCGCCTCAGCTGATGCAGCCACTATTTTGTTCGACAACGTGAAGGACAACGATGCGTTATGCACATTCCGTGAAGCCATTGAGTCTATAAACAATGGAGCACTCGAAGCCGGATGCTTTAAATTTAACGGAGATTTTGGTGATAACGACAAAGTATCAACACTAATGCTGAACCAGAACCTTGTGATTGAGCTGAACTCGGCCATCAACATCACCCATGATGTGACTATTGCCCTGCCGCCCCTTCACACGGTCACGCTTGACGCAGGCAACAACGACAGAGCAATGACAATATCGAACTCTGCCCAAGTTGTTATTGACCGAGTTACCGTTACCGGAGGTAGCGTAGCCGATGAAGGCGGCGGCATTCTGGTGCAGGGCTCAAGCGGCCTATTTCTGAATAATTGCTCAATTC